>DASRDS010000014.1:0-5587 GCA_035652495.1 Gemmatimonadaceae bacterium | reverse complement strand
TTCTTCCTGATCGTCGCCCCGCCGCTCGAGATCTCGAACCAGTATCTGCCGGTGCTCGGCAAGATCGCGCAGTTCAGCAAGGAGCCCGATGTTCCCCAGCGCCTGCTCGCGCTCAAGGAGCCAAAGGAGTTCATGGCTCTCTTGCAAGAGAAAGGCGTCTAGCGCGCTGCTCGTCGTCGCGGGCGCCCTCGGCGCTATGCGCGCGGACGCGTCGTCGGCTTCGTGGAGCGCCGCGAAGCCCGCGATGTCAGCTGGAAACGCGTAGACTGAACTATGGATCCACTCGACCCTCGCACGACCGCCCTCGTGCTCATCGATCTGCAGAAGGGCATCGTGAGCATGCCGTCCGCACCGCGGCCCACGACCGAGGTCATTCAAACCGCGACGGATCTCGCGTCGCGGTTCCGCGCCGCCGGGGCGCCCGTCGTTCTGGTCAACGTCGCCTACGCCGCCGACTTTGGCGATGCCCTGCGGCAGCCGGTCGACCAGCCGCGACCGCTGTCGACGTTGCCCGCCGGATGGACGGATCTCGTCGACGGCCTCGCGCGTTCGACCGACATTCTCGTCACGAAGCATCAGTGGGGCGCGTTCCACGGCACGGATCTCGACGACCAGCTGCGTCGTCGTGGGATCAATACCATCGTGCTCGGCGGCGTCTCGACCAACTTCGGCGTTGAGTCGACGGCGCGGCAAGGGTGGGAGCGCGGCTATGCGATCGTGATCGCCGAGGAGGCGACGGCGAGTAGTACGGCCGAGATGCACGCGTTCTCGATCGAAAAGATTTTGCCGCGGATCTCGCGTGTCGCGAAGGCCGCGGATATCGATGTCCGCCACCGATGAGTGGGTGTGGGGATGGGACTCCACACCAGGGATCGTCTCCGTCCATGCGGGCCTGAACGGTAGGGCGCAAGTCTGGCGCCGGGATCCGGCGACGGATGTGCTCACGCTCGAAGAAGACCGCTTCCGCCCCTGGCTGCTGCTGGCGCACCTCGACGATCTCCGCCGTGCGCCGTCAATCGTTGTTCAGGACCTGGAGGGTCCCGGGGCACTCCGTCATCTGGTCAGCACCGACGACGGCCGCACGCTCATCGATGATCTATTGCGAGCGGCATCCGAACGACTCGGCACACCGCTCCGCAAGCCGAGCGAGCTCACCGGCGTAGAACCGGGCACGATGCTAGCGCTGTCGCCCGATGAACAATATCTGGTGCAAACGGGGCGGACGTATTTCAAAGATCTGTCGTTCGACCAAATCCATCGGCTGCAGTTCGATCTCGAAACGACGGGGTTCAGTCCCGAGCGTGATAAAATTTTCATGGTCTCGATCCGCTATCACACGGGCGAGACAGAAGTCATTGACGTCGGGACGCTGAGCGATGCGACAGAATCGGATCTGATTCGCCGATTGGTCGCCAGGATCCAAGAAGCCGACCCGGACGTCATCGAAAACCACAATCTTCAGGGGTTCGATCTCCCCTTTCTGTACGGGCGAGCGCAGGTCCTAGGTGTCCCCCTGCCGCTAGGTCGTGCGGGGCGTGAGCTCCACAAGCGTGGCCGGTTCGTCGCACCGGGTCGTGAGCTGATCGACACGCTCGACGCCGTCTGGCGCTACGACTTCGCGACACGAGAATTGCCGGGTCATGGCCTCAAGGCCGTCGCCCGTCACTTAGGCGTAGCGCCTGCCGATCGCGAGTACATTCCCGGCGCCGAGATCTACAAGACGTATTGCGTCGATCCGGACCGCGTGCGCCGATACGCGACCCACGACGTGGAGGAAGTCGCCGCGATCTCGCGCCTGCTGAGCGGCGCGGCGTACGCGCTGGCGCGCATGGCGCCTCGTCGCTACGAGCGCCTGGCCGACGCGGGACCGGCGACGGGCGTGATCGACCCGCTCTTGGTTCGCGCCTACATGCGGGCGGGGCAGGCACTGCCGGCGCACGAGACCGGCGATGACACGCCGCACAGCGGCGCCGCGCTCCACCTCTTCGCCGCGGGCGTCGCCCACCGGATCGTCAAAGCCGACGTCGCGAGCCTGTACCCGTCGCTGATGCGCGCCTATCGCATCGGCCCCTCCCGCGACCGACTCGGCGCCCTGCTCGCGATCGTCGACCGACTCGTCGAACGCCGCCTGGACGAGAAGGCACGCGCCCGCGCCGCGGCGCCTGGCTCGACCGAGCAGCACACCCACGACGCCACCTCGGCGGCGCTCAAGATCGTCGTCAACGCCGCGTACGGCTACATGGGCGCGGTTGGGCTGACCCGCTTCTCGGATGTGCGCGCGGCCAACGAGGTGACGCGCCGCGGACGCGAGCTGCTCGACTCTATGTGCCGCGAGTTCGCCGCGCGCGGCGTCACGCTCATCGAAGCCGACACGGACGGCGTGTACTTCTCCGTGCCCGAGACGTGGAGCGAGGCGGACGAGCGCCGCGTGGTCGCCGAGGTCGCGACGCTGCTGCCGCCGTTGGTGCAACTCGAGTTCGCGGGCCGGTATGCGGCCATGCTGTCGCACGAGCCGAAGAACTACGCGCTTCTCGGCTACGACGGCTCGCTCCTCCTGAAAGGCGTGGCCTTTCGATCGAGTCGCTCCGAGCCGTTTGGCGAGGCGTTTCTTCGATCGGCGATCAAGCACGTCCTCGAGGGCGACGTACCCGGTGTGCGAGAGCGCTATCTCAGGACTGTCGCGCTGCTGCGTCTCCGGAAGCTGTCCACGTACGACGTCTCGTCGAAAGTTCGCCTGACGAAGTCGCCGGCGGTCTACGCGCAGTCGCGCACCCAACGCCGTGAGCTCCCCTACGAGGCGCTCCTCGGCGCCGGAGAGACCCACTGGCGAGAGGGTGATCGGGTCCGGGTATACCGAAAGGCCAACGGAGAGGGCGGTCTCGCCGGACGCCCGACGGAGGCGGCTTCCGATGACGAACCGGACACCGATCCGCGCGATTACGACATCGAGTATTACGTGCGCCTGTTGCGGACGACGTTCGCCGAGCGCCTCGCGCGGGCGTTCACCGGAGAGGATTTCGCGACGGTGTTCGCCGACCCCGATCAGCTATCGTTGTTCGCCGCGCCGCTAGAGTCAATTCGGCCCGTGTTGATGATCATGCCCTGATGGCCAGGCGCGGAGCGCGATATCGACCGAGGCGTCGAGCGCTTCCGCGCTCGCGCCATCGGCGGCTTGAACGGCCATCCCCTGCACCACCGCGGCGTAAAATCGGGCGAGCGCCGACGCATTGACTGACGCAGGCAGCTGGCCCGTGCGCATGGCACCCTTGAACTTGGCCTCCAGCGCCTCTCGGAACGTCGTCCGATAAGCCGCGACCGCCTCGGTGGCCGCGCGGTTCTCGGGCCCCGTCTGCCAGACGGCCGCCGCGATCATACAGCTCACGGGGGTCGCCGGATTGACGAGCTCTCGCGCGATCGTGCGGAGCAGGACCTCGACCGCACGATACGCCGACGGCTCGCGCTTCAGGTGCTCCAGCCGGGCCCCCCACCCTTCGCACTCGAAATACCTGGCTAAGGCTGCCCGGTAGAGGTCCTCCTTCGCGCCGAAGTTGGCGTACAGCGTTGGCGGCGCCACGCCCATGGCCGCCGTCAGATCGGCGATCGAGGTGCCCTCGTAGCCGTTGCGCCAGAAGAGGCGCACGGCGGCGTCGAGCGCGGCGTCCCGGTCAAACGTGCGGGGCCTTCCCCTTCGTCGGGAACTTTTCTTAGTGATCACTAGATAATCTACCTGTCGGCTTTACCTATCGCTCACTAATTAAATCGAGTTGGGGGTCCCACGCAATGTCCAGCCCATCACGTCTCATCCTGGCGGCTGTTGCCTTCGCCGCAACGAGCTTCGGCGCCAGCCCAAGCGCCAACGTCGCCTTCACGAGCCATTACGACGGTCGCGGCGCCGAGGGCCTCGACGATATCTGGCGCGGCACGCTGGACCGCCCCGATGCCGGAGCCATCGAAATCCGCATTGAGCCCGGTGCTCGGGGCGCCGCGCGCGGCTTCGTCTTCGTGTCGCGCGACACCCTCGCCGGCTCGTTCGGCGCCACGGTTACGGGCAGTGTGGACGGCGAGGCGGTCCATCTCACGGGCCCGATCGACGTGGGTCGGACCTCTGGCGCGATGATCGACCTCACGATGCACCGAGGACACGGAACGCTCCGTGTCGACCGCTCTCACCGTCTCACGGCCGTGATGCCCTCCGTGCGTCAGCGACGCAATGGCCCGATCATCATCATCGGCTCCGTCCTCGGCCGCGTGACGGTCCCGCAATGACGATCACAGAATGAGGGGGATGAGCATCTTCGTCCCCTTCATGTATGCGGGATACTGTTCCGGGAATTGCTGGAGCATCAGACGCTCTTCTTGCCGCGCCATGAGAAAGAAGTAAATGCTGGCGGCGACGAAAATGATGATCCAGAAGAGACCCTCGGCTAGCGCCGAGCCCAGCGCCGCGAGCAGGATGCCGGTGTAGATCGGGTGACGGATGACCCGGTACGGGCCAGTCGTGATCAGCTCCGGATTCTCTTTGACGGTCGCGGGCATACCCCAGTTGCGCCCAAGTTGAATGCGCGCGGCGGTCGCCAATGCCACCCCGATCGCACAGAGGGCGACGCCAATCCAGGCCACGAGCACGCTGGCGCTATGATTGTTTTGCCAACTGACGAGGGCATGTCGCCACGTTGGATTGCGCAAGATGATCACGAGCAGCGCGACGATCACCAGGCGAATCAGGATCTCTTGCCGCAGCCGGCCTCGGTTTATGGTACGCTTCGCCATCGTGGCGCCGATCAGCCAAAGCACGATCAGAATGAACCAGAGCGCGATGACGATCCAATGCGCGAGGATCATACGGAAATATCAGCGCTTCCCCAACAATTCCAAATAGAGCCGCCATGATTGGCCGTCGCTCTCTTGCCTCTCCGCGCGATAGTGAAACGAAGTTGGCGTGATCGTCTCATACCACCACCGAACCGGCGTGCCGCCCGACAGCTTCCCGTCCATCTCGATGTTCGGCCCGCGGCGTCGCGCGACCAACTCGGCGCTGGTCTCGTCGTCGATGGGATTGACGAAACGCACCCGCCACGCGCGGAGCCCGCGATCGTAAGTCCGGAGCGTCGTGGAGTAGCGGCTGGCGAAGATGAACAGATCCTGTATCGCGCGGCCTTCCAGGACCCACGACGCGTAGATGTCGCCGGTGCTCCGCTGCACCCGGCCATCCGAACTGTACAGCAGGGCCTGGATAGACCAGTGCCCGATCAAGAACCCGAAAAGGTCATCGGCATCATCAAGCTCGGGCGATCGCCGGCTCGCCACCAGGGCGTCAACGAAGCTGGCCATCCAGGCCTACTCCCACTCAATCGTCGCTGGCGGCTTCGAGCTGACGTCGTAGACGACGCGGTTCACGCCCTTGACCTCGTTGATAATGCGCGTCGAGATGCGGGCCAGAACGGCGGGGGGAAATGGGAACCAGTCCGCGGTCATGCCGTCGGAGCTGGTGACGGCGCGGAGAGCGATCACTTGCTCGTACGTGCGATAGTCGCCCATGACGCCGACGCTCTTGATCGGCAGCAACACGGCGAACGCCTGCCAGATG
>DASRDS010000013.1:0-6647 GCA_035652495.1 Gemmatimonadaceae bacterium | reverse complement strand
GTACCGCGTCGGGTAGTCATCGTAGAACTCGATGTCCGTCACCAACGCGGCGCGAGCGTAGGTCCCCTCGATCAGGTCATGTGAGAGCAGAGCATTTTCGGGGAATTTGTCTTCGGTCGCGCGCTCGAACGCGTCGACATCATAGATGCCCTTCCCCGTGAAGCTCCCCTCCGCGAACAGATCCTGATACACGTCAGACACGGCTGTCGTATACGGATCCACGCCGGGCCGGCCAGATGAAATCGCCGCGAATAACGACCGATTGGCGCTCTCGAGTGAGATGCCAACGCGCGGCTGCAGAATACCGTATCCGCGCACCACGCGGCCGCTCATGGGATCGAACACGGCGCGATTGACGGGATGCGCCATCGCGCCGATCAACAAGGCCGCCGCCCCGCGAGGGAGAACGGTGTCAGAGTCTAGCGTGATTACATAGACGACATGGGCGAGCGGCGCCGTATCGCCGACGATGGTCGAGAACGCGCCCGACGCGCCACCGCGCAGAAATTGGTTGAACTGGGCTAGCTTCCCTCTCTTTCGCTCCCACGCCATCCACACGCCTTCGCCAGCGTTCCATTGCCGAGAGCGATGGAAGAGAAAGAACGTGTCGGCCGAGTACTTCTCGTTCAGCGTCCGAATACCAGCCGTCGCAGCCGCGAGGATCTCGTCGTCCCCCGCGCGGACCTCAGTCGGCGAATCCGTGAAATCGCTGAGCAGCGCGAAGTAGATATTGGGATCGCGATTCGCGAGATATTGCACCTCGAGATGATCGAGGGCTTCCTTGACCGCATCGACACTGCCGAGCAGCGTCGGCACGACGACCGCGGTGCGATACGCCGTCGGGACCCCGTCCTCGAAGTCGAGCTTCGGAATGAGCCGTGGCGGCAACAGCATCGTGATCAACTGATGCACGATGTTGATCGCGATGTCGTTCGCCGGAATGATCGCCAGCGCCAGCACGGCGAAGAACGCCCCGACGGAGACGCGCCCGATGGCAATGAACGGAACCGCCAGCAGGATCGCCGTGAACAGCGTGATCCCGCCGAAATACACGAGATCGGGATGCGCCAGCGCCCACTGGTGCAGCGCTTCCTGCCACGGCGGCGTGTACGCGACCGCGCGCTCCAGATCGCGCACGCCATCGTCGACGAGATAGTACCCGATGTGCGTGAGCCGCGGATCGACACCCGGGATGTCGACCGCCTTCTGCGCCAGATCCAGCGCACGCTCGGCGATATCGACTTCGGTCGAGCTGGTACGCTTGGCGATATCCTCGATGACGTGCCGATAGAGATCGCGCGAGTTGAACGTCATCGCCGCATACGCGTGCGCCGGATCCTGCCGCAGGATCGCCTCGGTCGCGTTCATGGACTCGACCCAGGTCGACCAGTCGAGCCGCGCGATCGTGCGCAAGCTGGTGATGCTGTTCGCCATCACGACCTGCGTCAGCGCCAACCGCTGATTCGCCTTCGTGACCGCATCCTCGGCGTTGAGCCCGTCCTCGGCGATCCACTGCTCCAGCCAGCGGAGCGGCGTGAAGTTCGACTGATACGACCGGATCTGCTGCAGGAACCGCGAGACGAACGCGGGTGTGAGCGGCGGATGGTCGTTCACGAACTCCGCGAGCACGCCGGAAAGCGTCTGCGCGCCGCCCTCCGACGCTTCGCGCAGGCGCTTGGCCCACTTGTCTGCCTTGTCCAACTCGTCGAGCCGCTGCACCACGCGGAGCGTCATGCGGCGGATGTTCTCGATCAGGCCGAGTCGGAGCATCGTGGGCGTGGCCCACAGCTCGCCGGTGCCGAGGATCGCGCCGCGTTGGAACTCGCGCACGAAGAGCTCGATGTTCTCGGCTTTGAGGTAGCCTTCGGTGTGCGCGATCAGCTCGATCGCGACTTCATAGATGCGGGGATATCCTGCGAGCGCACCGGCCGCGAGTTTTGGGAGCTCTTGGTAATAGCCCTTGGGCATGCTCGCGCGCACTTCGCGAACGTGTTCCTGGACAACGTAGAAGTTGTCGAGCAGCCACTCGCCGGCCGGACTGATGTCGACGCCACGATCGGCGGCATCGTCGATGGTGATGCGAGCCGAGTCGAGAATCTTGCGCGTTTCATCGAGCCGCTGGAGCAGCGGGCCCTGGCCGCGCTGCTTCTGGGCCCACCCTTTGACGGTCTGCGGCAGGACGCGCTGCTGACGCGCGAGCGCTCGCGCGTACTCGGCTAAGCCCTCGGTGCCGAGTAATTCGCCCCGAATGGGGCCCGCGAAACGGTCGGGTGATACGCCGTCCGGCGAGCGCGAGCGCCCGTCCGTCCGGGGCACTAGACGTGAGAGCAGTCCAGAGATGCCAGTTGCCAAGAACGAAATCCCTCTGCCAGCGGTTCGCCCTATGTTACTGGACCCCGGCGCTCTTCTCTAGAAAGGCGACGAAAACGGCAGGGTCCCGGGTGAGTCCCGGCAGAGTCGCAATTGTGTGGCCGTCAGGCGCGAGTATGGCGTACAATGGCAGAGCGACCGTGTTGAACGTTTTTTCCTGATAAGCCTGCTGGTTCTCGTAGACCGGGCCGTCGCCGTCGGTAAAGAGTCTGGCGAGCGCGAAATGATTCAGTTCGGCCTTGACGTCGGCTCTCGCGAAGACGTTCGCCTCCATCCAACGACAGTTCGTGCAGGTGTAACCGGTAAAATCGATAAATACCGGTTTCGATTCGGCCTTTGCGATGGTCATGGCGGACGGGAGGTCGTTCAGATGCCAGTTCAGGTTGAGCACGTACGAATCGCGCTGACCAGGCTTCGGCGGCAGGAACGACTCGAGCTCACCCAATGAGCGGCCGACAAGACCGGTCGCTAGCCAGATGCCGACGCCGAGCGCCGCCGCGGCACCGGCGAGCCGTCCTACGGTCCCTGGTCCGCTCGCGACCAGATAGGCCGCCGTGAGACCCGATAGGGCGATCCAAAGCGCCAGGACGACATCGCGCGTGAAGATGCCCCAGTGCCAGACTAAGTCGGCATTGGACAAGAACTTGATCGCGGCCGCCAGCTCCAGGAATCCCATCACGACCTTGAGTGTGACGAGCCACCGGCCTGCTTTGGGCAGCCGGGCGGCCCACTGAGGGATCAGCGCCAGGACGAAGAACGGGAGCGCGAAGACCGTCGAGTAGACCAGCATCCCGAGCGCCGGCTCCCGCCAGGCGCCGGTGGCCGCCGTAACCAGTACGGTGCCGACGAACGGTGCGGTGCAGGTGAACGACGTGAGCGCGAACGTCAGGCCCATGAGTATCGCGCCCGTCAAGTGGGCTTCCCGCCGTCTTGTTTCTTGATCTAATCGCGTAAGCGTGGAACTGGGCAACGTGATTTGATAGAGGCCGAACAGGTTCAGGGCGAAGAAGATGAAGAGGGCGGCTAGAGTCAGGTTCAAGAAGGGGTTCGCCGCGAAACGCAGCAAACCGGCCGCGCCGAACACGAGGGCTGCCAGGACACCGAGACCAGTGAATGACCCGATGATCGCGACGGCGAAAACGAAAGCCGAGCGGATGCCATTTGCCGCCTGGTTCGTGAAGTAGCTGACCGTGATCGGGATCATCGGGAAGACGCACGGCGTCAGGAGCGAGACGGCGCCGGCGGATGCCGCGAGCCAGAGGTAGTGTCCGATCACCGCGCCGCTCCGCCGCGGACGGTCACCGGTACCGAGATCGTCTGCGTCTTGGGCGGCAGACAGAGCGACGCGTTACAGGACTGGAACCGCGCCTGCAGAGCCAGCGTGTCTACGCCGGGCCGTGCGTTCGCGGCGATGCGAACGGGGACCGTGAACGTGACGGTCTTGGCGTACGTCTCGACGTTGATCCCGAAATTCGGGTCGAGGGCGACGACTGGCTTAGGGAACGTCACCACACCGTCCGACGCAAAAACCGGTGATGATGCCAGAGTGATTCTGGTCGGAATCGGACCACCCGCGGGCTGCGTGGTCGAGTACAGATGCCAGCCATCATCGATGGTCGCCACGAGCGCGATCGAGACCGTGGAACCAGCAATGGCCGATTTCGGCGCCGTCGCCGTCCAGGTGATCGGCCGCAACTGCGTGACCAGCCCCGGCAACATCCCGAGCATCGCAACGAGCAGGATCCTAGGGCCCATAAGTGCTAGAAATCTAGCGGCTGACCTGGAATTAACGTAGTCTTTTCACCCGCGAAACCAGTTTTTGGTCCGCCGGCGGATAAGTCGGCTTCATTCGCTGCAAAACGGCGACGAGAACCCCGGCCACGAAGTAATTCCGGGCGTCCTTGTCGTCCGCCGGGACGACGTACCAGGGCGCCCATGGGGTACTACACCGGGACAAAACATCCTGGTACGCCAGAGTGTACTCCTGCCAGTACTTCCGCTCGCTGATATCGGACGCGCTGATCTTCCAGTACTTGGTGGGATCGTGCGCGCGGTCGCGGATGCGCCGGGCCTGCTCGGCACGGGAAATATGCAGAAAGAATTTCACGATGGTGACGCCGTTCTCGGTCAACATCCGCTCGAACTCGTTGATCTGGGCGTATCGTTTGGACCAGACCGCGCGCGGAACGAGGTTGTGGACGCGCGCGACCAGCACGTCCTCGTACTGCGACCGATTGAACACGCCCACATACCCATGCGGCGGCACCGTCCGATGGATGCGCCAGAGGTAATCGTGCTTCGCCTCCTCGCCGGCGGGGACCTTGAAGCTCGTCACCTGCGTGCCCTCGGGGTTGAAGGCACCGCAGATGTGCTTGACCGTGCCATCCTTGCCGGCGGCATCGCGCCCCTGCAGCACGATCAAGAGCGAACGCTTGCCTTCGGCGTAAAGCATCTCCTGCAGCTTCTTGAGATCGTGCAGGAGGGGCTTCGTCGCCGCGTCGAGATCCTGCGGAATGTTGCGCGGGGGCGTCGCATCGGACGTCCGGAGCCGGGCGCGGGAGCCAGGCGTGACGGGGACGAGTCGCATGCGACCTAATATCGAGGCGCTGATCTTCGATGTCGACGGGACCCTCGTCGATACGAATGCCGCGCACGTCGAGGTATGGCGCACTGTATTGAGTGCCATAGGCTTGGACATCGCCCCCGAACGGATTGCGCGGGAGATCGGCCAGGGCGGCGATCGGCTCCTCCACGCCTTGCTCGGCCCCGCCGACGCCGCGCGGCTCGGGCCTGGGCTCCTCCTGCAATGGCCTGAGACGTATAGAACACATTTGCGTTCAGCCGACGTCAGGGCATTTCCTGGGACACGCGAGTTGTTCGCGGCGCTTCGCGCTCGCTCAATTCGCGTCGCTTGCGCGACGTCGAGCTCACGCCCGCTGATGGCTGCCTTGTTGGAAAGCGTCGCCATAGAAGCACCAGATATCATGGTGACCGGAGAAGACGTTAAGGCCACGAAACCCGCACCAGATATCGTTCGAGTCGCGGCAGAACGACTCAATGTGCAGATCGAGCGATGCGTGCATGTCGGAGACACGCCATACGACGCAATGGCCGCGACAGCCGCGGGCGCGAAATCATGGGGTGTGTTGACCGGAAGCCACAGCGAAGCAACACTCCGCGCGGCAGGCGCCGAGCGCATTTGGGCCGATGTGAGCGCACTCTATGCGGACCTCGATAAATTGCTCCCATGGGCACAGAAGTCGAACGCGTAGTCACCCCAGTGGCGCCAACCCCACCGTTGGCGGATGTCGCTGAAAAGCCGGTCACACGATCCCTCGCGGAAGAGCTGAAAACCGCCGGCGATTGGCGCAAGACGAGCGCGGGACCGAGCCTGGATCTCCGCAATGTCGATCTGAGCGGAGCAGACCTACGCGGAGTCGACTTCACCAATGCCGTGATGAGCGGCGCCAAGCTCACGAACGCCAATCTCATCGGCGCCCAATTCGCATGGGCGAAGTTGCAGCACGCGGATTTCTCCGGTGCGACCGGAGTCGTAGGCACGCAGTTCGCGCGCGCCGATCTCACCGGTGCGACACTGCCGCCAAGTGTGAAATTCGGCGCGTTCGACGCCGCGAACGAGATCGCGCAGAGCACGGGAAAGATTTTTCTGACGATGCTCCTGGTCTGCGTCTACTCGTGGCTCACGATCAACTCGACGGTCGACTCGAAGTTGTTGACCGATAGCTCGACGTCGAAGCTGCCGATACTGAACGTCGACATTCCAATCGTGAACTTCTACGTGCTCGTGCCGATTGCGCTTGTCGGCGTCGCCGTCGTCGCGATGCTGCAGGCCCAACGCGTATGGGCCTCCGTAGCCGCCGCCCCGGCGGTGCTCCCCGACGCGACGGCAATGGCGGATCGCGCCAGCACGTGGATCTTCGGCGCCTGGGCCGCCGCGCGCATCAGCGACCAGTCGAAGATCGGATTCCTGAGCCGCCTGCAATCGTGGCTGTGGGTCATTGTCGGGTGGTGGATCGCACCAGCCACGATCGTGTGGTTCTGGATGCGCTATCTGCATCGCCACGATGGCGGCATCACGACGATCCAGGTCATCACCCTCTCGCTCGGCTGCGGCCTCGCCGCGGCATTCTTGACGCTCGCGGGCCGGACGCTGCCGACGGTCTGGCGACCGGAGCGCGAGACGTGGCGCACGTATGCCCCGGCGATCAGCGTCGCGGTCATCGTCCCCCTCCTGTTCGGCCTCGCCTCGTACTACG
>DASRDS010000012.1:0-49000 GCA_035652495.1 Gemmatimonadaceae bacterium | reverse complement strand
CTGGTAACCAACTACCAGCAGGAGCCAACCCGTGTACATCGTGTGGTGGATCATCGTAGGCCTGATCGCCGGCTGGGCGACGGGGCGAATCATGCGGGGATCGGGCTACGGCCCGCTCATGGACATCATCCTGGGGATCGTCGGCGCCGTGATCGGCGGATGGATCGTCTCGGCGGTCGGTTTCGCGGGCAACGGCGGCATGATCTACACGATCATCGTGGCGATCATCGGCGCATGCTTGCTCGTCGCGATTGCCCGTGCGCTCTCTGGGAGACGCACCGCGCTGTAGCACCGTACGGCCATCGAAAGTGTAGCGCCCGAGCCGCGGTGGGCTCGTCGACCCTCGTGCACGTGGAGGTACCCCCCGGTCGACGGCCCGCCGCGTTTGCATCTCGATCTCGAGTTACGCCCCGTTAGCCGCAGCGAACCCTGGCCCCCGGGCATTCTGGCGCTGGCGGGGATGTCATCATGACCAACCATAAGGACATACTCATGTGAGCGAGATGACGGCTTAAAAACTGCTCATGAGGCAGCTTTAATCCCATGATAAACGCCGCCCGCAAACTCGCTCTCGTTGCCTGCACCCTCGGTCTGACCGCGTGCGGCTACATGGACAACCTTCTGGCCCCGGCCCACCCCGAGACGCAAGACTGGGTCAAGTTCGCCCCGCCGGGCTGGTACCGTACCCTGTACGTTCAAGCCGAAGCATGCTCCGGTCTTCACCGCGACTACTCGGCTCTGCGCTTCTACTACCACGTCCAGAAGAGCCCGACGGACTACTTGCTCGACAGCCAGGGCAAGCCGGTCCTCGCGATGACGAACTACTGGACCCGCCAGATCTGGATCGGCTCCGAGTCCCTCGCCGACCCGATGGTCGTCGAGCACGAGATGATGCACTATCTCCTCGACGGTGTCGGCGGCCACCCGGTCGAGTACTTCGAGCAGAATTGCCACCTGCGTCCGTGGTCCTATACGCAGACCGACTTCGTCCGCGATCACAACATGATGTCGGCCTTCTTCGAGCAGAACGGTTCCCTCGACCTTCCCGCCGCCGCCAACCTCGGCGTCTCGAGCTCGAACAACACCGTCGCCGACTCGCACGACGAAGGCGTCCCGCCGGGCGCGGCGAACGCGAGCGAGTAATCGCCTTCTGGTGCAAGCAAAAAGAGCCCGGCGCGTGCCGGGCTCTTTTGCTTTAGAACCCTCTGTACCCTGTCGCTGTTAAAAGGGCCGCCAGGCCCAATACGTACGCAGGCGCCAGCGACACTGTCCCGATCAGTGCTGTCACGCCGACGTGAGCCGCCCACTGGAAGCGCTTTCGCGTTTTCGCCGCGATGAGTCCAACCACCATCGCCGGTACGCCAAAATAGAACGGCGGAGCCCAGATATGCTCATGAAGGATTGGCTTATCGAACTGCGGATCCATACCGAAGTCACTGCCCCTGTACAGGAAGTACCAAATCACGGTTGACGCGACGCAAACAGCGAGCGACCACCACAGAATCGCGCGCGTGTGGCCCCGTCGCACGAGGTACACGTCCAGCAAGGCAAGGGCGATGGGATCGCCGATAAATACCGCGAGGAAGATCGTATCGCGTACGCTCATGACGTCGACGATGCGGCGGAGATCGGTATGGCGCAAGCGATTGTCAGCGAAACCACCCCCTGCGCCATGCCGTATTGAGTCACTATGACGACGAATGCGGCGTGGATCAATATCTGTATCATCGTGGGATGCGCGCTGTTCGTTCTCGGACTCGCGGTCTCGGCGTTCTTCGCTCCCGAATGGCGCGCACTGCACGTCATGCAGGCGCTTCCCTACGTCGTGGTCATTCTCCTGTCGCGGCGGAAGAATCCATGGGGATTCGGCGCGGGCGCGATCACGGCCAGCTTTTGGAACGCCATCTTGCTGTTTCGGTCCCCCGTCGGCGTGGCGCTCATCCACGGCAAGACCTCGGATCCCAGCATCGTGATCTCGCTCGTCGCGGCAATGGGCCACTTCCTGATCATCATTGGCTGCCTGGTCGGGTTCGCGCGCACGCATCCGGCGGGACGCCATTGGGCTAAGTTTGGCGCGGGCGGTGTGATCGCGGTGAGCTACTTGCTTGTCATGGTCTGGACCGTTGGACCGCCGGAGGGTATCCAACACATCAAGCAAGCGTTCGGGTTGGCTTAAGTTATCTGAGTATGGCTCTGCACAATGAGTTTCTCGTCATTGGCGACAGACCGTCAGATTCGCCATTCGTCGAACGAATCTGGCGCTCCCACAGCGAGCGCGCCGGAACGATGATGTCAGTCGCGTCGTGTCACTGCGAGATGGTCGTGACTCGGCATGAGGGCAACATCACGCTGACCCTGCGGGGCCCGGAGACAAGACCCACGACGGTCGACTGCCCAGCTGGCGCTGAGTGGGTAGGCATTCGCTTCAGCTTGGGCAGCTTTATGCCCCACTATCCGGCTGGGCGTCTCATGAATCGAAACGACGTGAACTTACACGCCACGACGCGCCGATCGTTCTGGCTGCAGGGTTCTGTACTGGAGTATCCCGATTTCGAAAACGCCGAATCCTTGGTCCGTCGTCTCGTCAAACTGGGATTACTGGTGCGAGACCCTGCGGTCGCGGCAGCGTTGCGTGGCGAAGCGCAGGCGCTGTCCCGACGATCATCGCAACGCCATTTCCTGCGCGCGACTGGCATGACGCACACCAGCTTTCGAAAGATTGAGCGGGCCCGATACGCGGCGAGGCTCCTGCGACAGGGCATTTCGATCGCGGACACAGTCCACGAAACCGGCTACTACGACCAAGCGCACCTCACCCGCTCGCTCCGGAATTTGATCGGCGTCACGCCGGCCAGCATTGGTCGGCAGGAGAGCCAGCTGTCGTTTCTGTACAAGACAGAGGCGACACCGTAGGTCAACTTGCCGGCCCTGACATCCACATCATGCGCCGACTCATCAACTCGACCTACATCACGCTCGACGGAGTCATCGAAGGTCCACACCTGTGGCCTCGGCTTGACGCAACCGCGGACGACCGTGCCGCCGCGATGCAGATCGACCTCATCATGGCCTGTGACGCCGTGCTCATGGGACGGCGCACATATGACGTATTCGCACCCGTCTGGCCCACACGATCGGGTGACCCGCTCTCGGACCGAATCAACGCGATCCCCAAGTACGTCGTTTCCAAGACGCTGAAGAACCCGGCCTGGGCCAACACCACGGTGGTCGTGGGAGACGTCGGCGACAAGATCAAGAAGCTCAAGGAGCAGGATGGCCTGAACATCGTCCAGTACGGGTTTGGCTCGGTAAGCAAGCTCCTCATGGAACATGGCCTCCTCGACGAATTGCGCCTGTGGCTTTACCCCCAGACCATCGGGCTGAGCCAACTCGACCAGCTGTTCTCCGCCAACGCAACTCAGGCGCAGTTTCGTCTCGCCGAGAGCACAACGCTCAGCAACGGAATCATCGTCCTCCGATACCAGGTCATAGCGATGCGGATGGGGTGACCCTATCTTCGGCCATGATGCCGCGCGCCTGCTTCTTCACAATTGTCCTGTTGATCGGGGCGGGCGGCCGAGCCCTCGCTCAAGTATCCGCCGCCAGCCTCGACTCGGTCGTGCGCCGCGTCATTTCCGAGAATCGCGTGGTCGGAGCATCGGTGCTCATCGCGCGAAATGGCACTGTCATCCTCCATCGAGGCTACGGACTGGCCGATCTCGGTCTCGCCGTACCGGCGCACGACGAGACGGTCTACCATGTCGTCGGGCCCATGCTGCCCTTCACCGGGATCGCCGTGCTCCAACAAGTCGAGCGCGGCCGGCTTTCGCTCGACGATGACATCTCGAAGTACGTGCCGGAGTTCCCGATGCAGGGACACCACGTCACGATCCGCCAATTGCTCAACCACACGTCGGGCATTGTCGACTATCACTACCTCGGCGACCCGATCGAGGCCACGAGCCGCGAGCCCAAGGCGCTGGACGAAGTGATGGCGCTCTACGCGGGCAAGCGTTGGGTGAACGAGCCGGGAGCCAAATGGGACTGGTCGATCTCGGGGTTCTCGCTCCTCGTCACGATCGTCGAACGCGTCACTGGCCAGTCGTTCGCGGACTACGTGCGGGAACAGATCCTCATACCGGCCGGTGTTCGATTCACGACCTACTGTGATGACGAGACCGTGGTGCATGGCCTGGCGCACGCCTATCACAAACACGGGCTCTTCTACGCGCCGGCGAATGAGACCGACATGGCGTATAACGCGGACCTTCGTTTCTGCAGCACGGTCGGCGACCTCTACAGGCTATGGTCAGCGATCCGCGACGAACGCCTCATCCGTCCGGAGTCGTTCACCGAGATGACCACGGCGGCAGGCGCGGCGGCACACATGTCGCCGGCCGACCCTCAGGCCCAGTATGGCTTCGCCGTGATGATCAACCACGAGGACGCGCATCGACGCATCGGCCAGCACGGTTCACTCCTGGGCTACAGTGGAAGCCTGTACGATTTTCCAGACGACCATCTCACGATCGTCGTCCTGACCAACACGGAGGACCAGAACGCGTATGCGATCACCCGCGCGGTCGCTCGTGCGGCACTCGGCCTCCCCGCGCTCGCGGCGGCGCCGGTATCACCCGTCCTGCCGCCCGTGCAGGACCTGCCGGTCGACACGGCCGAACGCCGTCGGCTTTCCGGCACGTTCGTTTTGCAACTCGAGCGATTGACACCCGGATTGCATGACTCATTTGCGCAGTATCGCCGGACCTATCGCGTATTCGACGAAAATGGGCGGCTGATGGTCGAGCCACTCGGTGAGCCACCGCATCGACTGCTCAAGCAATCCGATGGAAGCTTCGCGACGCGATCGGCGCCGAATGATCGCATTTCGTTCACGTTGTCCGATGGTCGCGTCACCGCCATGCACTTGGACTCGCATGGGTACGGTGTCCCGCTATCCGGCGACCGTATAGGGGACGGCGACCCTCTCACGTTCCACGGCGCCGCGGCTCGTGGCGTGCCGTGACCGTAGTCGTACATCGCTTCGTATCAGTCGACGGGCATGAGCTGTTTTATCGTGAGGCCGGACGCCCGGACCGTCCGACGGTGCTGCTGCTCCACGAATTTCCGTCGTCCTCGATTCAATTTCGCCACATGCTCCGAGAGCTCTCGGACGACTGGCATCTGGTAGCGCCCGACTTGCCGGGTTTCGGCTACACGCGCCTCGATCGAAATACCCGCACCCCCTTTTCATTCGACGGCCTCGCCGGAACGATCGATGGCTTTATTCAGACCTTGAGACTCGATGTGTCCGCCGTGTATCTCCACGACTACGGCGCCCAGGCGGGATTTCGTCTGTTGACGCGCGGCGCACTCGCACCGCGCGCGGTGATCATCCAGAACGCCGAGGCGTTTGCGCGCATCGGCTGGCTCGAACCGATGCGCGGCATCGAGCGACGCACGAGTGAGCCGCACGACCAGGCGCGCGCGCGATTGAAGAGAGAACTGCTCAACGAAGCGGGCATATACCGAGAGTTCGTCGAGGACCTACCCCCCGAGCTCGCCGAGCGCATCGATCCCGCCATCGTCGAGCTCGGATGGCGCAAGATGGAGGATCCATACATCCTCGATGCCATGCTCGACTTGCACATGGACTACGGCAGCAATATCGCGCACTACCCGAGAATGCAGGCGTATTTGCGCGAGACCATGACACCGGTGCTCGTCCTCTGGGGGATACGCGACCAATATCTCTCCGCCGACGCGGCGCGCGCGTATCAACACGAGAGACCGACCATCGAGCTACAACTGTTCGACGGCGGCCACTGGTTGCTCGAGACTCACCCGAGCGAGGTGAACGCCGCGGCCCGGGCGTTCCTTTCGCGCGCTTCGAGATGACCCCGTCTCGGCGCTCCCGAACTATCGCCCGTGACGCCCGCGCGGTCATCATGTCGCACATCTCTCAGCAGCACGCTATGGGCCGCTAAGCGGACACGAGGGTAGGGTTAGGACTGCTCGTTTTTCAACCCGCGCCCCGTCTTGTGCTGCAACTGGTCAATCCGCTTCGCCGCCTCGGCCTTCGTGAGGTTCTCATCGAACGGCTCCTTGGCTTCGTCGGACAGCGTCTTCAGGTATGACCGCTGAGCCCCCGTCATCGGCTCGTCGCCGGTCTTCCAGTCATCGGGCTCTTTGATGGTGTTGTCGCTCATGGCGTTCTAAAGAGCAATCCACGGGCCGGCGAGGCAGGCACACGTCATCCGATGCGACAGATTTCGTCGCCGCAGATGACCAAACGTCCCGACCTCCCAGCCCCCGTTCCTCCCGTGCCCGCGAGAGTTCGAGGCGCAATCTGTATGACACGGCGCACACGGACGACGTCGAGCTTGGGAAGCTGGCATTCTCCTGGCACTACTCGTATCGCAGCGCGATAACCGGATCGAGGCGAGCGGCGCGGAAGGCGGGAAAGAGGCCGAAGAGGACGCCCGTGATGGCGCTCATGCCGAGGGAGGCGACGATTGCCAGTGGTGGAATTGACGCTTCGACTGGGGAAATCGAGCGGATTAGCCAGCTGGCCAAGCCGCCGCCGACGAGGCCGATGACAGCGCCGATCATCGTGAGGGTCGCGGCTTCGACCAGGAATTGCCAGAGGATCGCGCCGCGGGTGGCGCCGAGGGCCTTGCGGACGCCGATTTCGCGGGTGCGCTCGGTGACGCTGATCATCATGATCGCTACGACGCCTACGCCGCCGACTAGGAGGCCGATGGCGGATAACAACAACATCACTAGGAAGAAGACCAGGACGGTCTGGTTGTAGACCTCCATCACCTTTTCGTTGCCGTAGATGAAGAAGGTGTTGACCATGTCGGGACGCAGGCCGCGGTGGACTCGGAGAGTGGCGGTGACGTCGTCCATCGCGACATCGCGCTCGACGTCGTCCTTGGGCTTGACCGTCAGGTCTAGCCAGTGGATGTCGACTTTGAGCGAGCGGCGCGAGGTCTCGAACGGGACGACGACCTTTGGTTTGTTGGCGGGGTCGAAGAGGTTGCCGCGCTGGTGGTAGACGCCGATGATGTGGTACGGCTCATTGTCGAGCGAGATGGACTGGCCGATGACGGGGCCCGTTGGGAAGAAATCCTCGGCGACGACGCTGTTAATGAGTGCGACGTGCGATCCGCCGTCGTTCTCTCGCTGCGTAAAGGTCCGGCCGGAGTCGATGACCGAGGGGTCGACCTCGGTCCATCCTGGCGTGTAGGCGTCCACGTTGACGGACGAGAGCGAGCGGTCGTTCACACGCGCTAGCGCGGTGGTGTTCACGTGCACGATGATCGCGTGCACGCTCGACAATGCGCCGATCGCCGTCGCCTCGGCGACGGTCAGGGGCTTGTTGTGGCGCCAGGGACAGCTGTCCGCGGAGCCGTTGCAGTTGGTGACCGACATTGGCCACCGCGTGACGTAGAACGTTTTTGGGCCGGCCGCGGCCAGCGAGGCAGAGACGCCTTCGTTGATTCCGTGAACGGCGGCGGACATGGCGGTGACGACGAACACGCCGACGGCGATGCCTAAAATCGTCAGGCCAGCGCGTACTTTGTTTGATTTGATCGCGTCGACCGCGATCAGCATGCCTTCGTAGACGGCCAGGAAGAAGCGGTTCATTCGGATCGCAGCGCGACGATGGGATCGAGGCGCGCCGCGCGGCTCGCGGGATAGGCGCCGGCGACGATACCGACGCCACCACCGACGGCGACGGCCACGATCAGCGACCATGGGGCGATCGAGGCCGGGAGTGGTGAGGCGGCGGCTACGAGTTGCGTGAGGGCGACGCCGAGGCCGATGCCGATGGCGGCACCGATCAGGCTCAGGGTGGCGGCTTCGACGAGGAACTGGGCCATGATGTCCCGCCGCCGGGCGCCGAGTGACTTGCGGATGCCGATCTCGCGCGTGCGCTCGGCGACCGCGACCAGCATGATGTTCATGATCACGATCGCGCCGACGACGAGGCCGACCGACGGGAGAATGAGGCCGCCCCAGACGAGGAAGGTCTTGAGGACGCGCCAGTCACTGAGCGCCGACTCCGAGGTCTCGAAGACGAAGTTGTCCGGTTCGCTGGGATGCAGCTTGTGTCGCCGGCGCATGACATCGCGCGCACGGTCCTCGGCGTCGACCAACGCCGCGGCCGTTGGCGCTTGAACGACGACGCCGTAGAGACCCGAGGTCTTCCGCATCGCATGCTCGAGCGGCGAGTGGAAGGGGCCGAGGATCTGGCGATCCATGTCGAGGCCGAACACCGAGCCTTGCTTCTCGAGCAGCCCGATAACCGTGAACGGCAAGCCGTCGATCCGAATCTCGCGGCCGATGGGATCCAGATGCGGAAAGAGCTGATCCGCCGCCGTTTTGCCGATGACGACGACCGACGCGCCGAACGCATCCTCCTCGGCGTTGAACAGCCGGCCCTCAACGACGTGCAGATCTTTGATCGCGAAATAGTCCTCGGTCACTCCTTCCAGCATGACCTGCGGTCCGCCCCGCGAATACTGCGAGCGCGGCGTCACCCACCGGGCATTCTGGATCGCCCACCGGTCCAGCGGTGGCAGAGCTCCCCGCACAGCCTCGGCGTCCTCGGCCGTGATCACCGGGCGCTCCTGCCATTCGCGCCAGGTTTTTTCCGAGACGTTGTCGTTGATGTCCGGGAAGCGGCGAAGGTTGTACGTGTTGATTCCGAGGAACTTGCCGGCGAAGTCCTCTTCGACATAGCGCGACATGCCGTTGACGACCGAGACCACGGCGATCAAAAACATCACGCCGATGGTCACGCCCATGAGCGTGAACACGCTCTTCAGTTTTTGTACACGGATTTGGGATAAGGCTAGCCGGATGGCCTCGAACAGCGGCATGGGTGCCACTACGGGGGTAGTTAGGCCCCGGTTTCGCCTTTTATGCGCACGGGTATTCCCGCGACTAGAAGCACCACTCGGTCGGCCGACTCGGCCACCAGCCGGTTAACTACGCCGAGAGCGTCCCGATACCGGCGGGCGAGCGGGTTGTCGGGGACAATGCCTAGACCCACCTCGTTGCTGATGACCACCCAATCGGCTGTTCCCGATTGGTACGTCGCCAGCAACGGCGCCACCCATTCGGCCGGGGTTCCGCCGGCCGCCATCAGGTTGCTCACCCAGAGCGTAAGGCAATCGATGACGATCGTGTCGTAGTCGCCCGCTTTTGGCCGAATGAGCCGGGCGATCGCTTGGGGCTCTTCTAGAGTGTCCCAGGCGGCCGGGCGTTCTTTCTTGTGTGCGGCAATGCGGGCTTCCATCTCATTGTCTAGCGCTTCGGCCGTCGCGACGAATAGGACTCGGCCTTTGGCTAGTGAGAGGGCGTGCGTGCTCTTGCCTGATCTCGCGCCGCCGAGGATCAGGGTCAGCATGCGAGGCCTACCAGGCGGAAGATCGCTGGGACATCACAGTGTCTCGACACGTGATCGGCTAGGGCGTCGAACGCCGCATCTTTCGTTGGCGGCAGTGGGCCGAGATCTAGTTCTACGCCTTTTCGCGCGGCTAGCTCACGTAGCATGGCTCGACGATGAACGGGGTCATCGAATAGGCCATGCACATACGTCCCGGCGATGTTCCCTTGTGCGAGCGGGCCGTCGCTGATTCCATTGTGAATTTCGTAGCCGCCGCTCGGCAGGCGCTTCGTCGTCTTCGCGGGCTCGAAGGTCGTCACTACTGGTAGCAAGCCTAAGCCCTCAACGCAGTCGTGCGAGGATTCTACATGCAACGGATCTCTTATTTCTCGGCCTAGCATCTGATAGCCGCCGCAGATGCCTAGTATCGGCATCTCTTTTTTGAGGGCAAACCCCCTTCCACGCAGCCATTCCAGATCCGCGACCGTCGTCTTGGTTCCCGGCAACACAATGAGATCCGGTGTGCCGAGATGCTCGACGCGTTCAACGAACCTCACACCTACGCCACGCTCGCGGCGCAACGGGTCGAAATCATCGAAATTGGCCATGTGCGGGAATTTTATGACCGCAATGTCGATGATCGGTGACGCGATGTGATCCGTTGGAACCCCGAGTGTGTCTTCTTCTGGCAATCCCAGATCCGCCATGTACGGGATCACGCCTAGCGTTGGGATTCCGGTTCGCTCGGCCAACATCGTCGGTCCCGGTTCTATGAGGCTCGGATCTCCGCGGAATTTATTGATAACGAACCCGCGAATCAGATTGCGCTCAGCATCATCGAGAAGGGCCACGGTGCCATACAGGGACGCGAATACGCCACCACGCTCGATGTCACCGACCAACACGACTGGGGCGTTAGCGTGCACCGCCACTCGCATATTCACAATCTCACGCGAGGCCAAATTGATCTCCGCGGGACTACCAGCGCCTTCCACGACTACCAGGTCATGTGAGGAAACGAGTGCATCGAGGCTCTCACATATGATCGGCCAGAGCGAATCCCGCCGCTCGAAGTACTCCGCCGCACGCTCGGCGCCGATCGCGCGGCCGAGCACGATGACTTGGGAGCGCTGATCGTCGGTGGGCTTGAGTAAGATCGGATTCATCTGAACCGTCGGGACGACACGGGCGGCCTCAGCCTGCGTATACTGCGCCCGCCCGATCTCGCCGCCGTCCGGCGTGACCGTCGCGTTCAACGACATGTTCTGCGCCTTGAACGGCGCGACACGATAGCCGGCGTTCGAGGCGATGCGACACAACGCAGCCACCAGCGTCGACTTACCGACGTGCGAGGCCGTGCCTTGGATCATGAGGACGGGCATGGGTCGAGGCTAGCCGGCGTCGCGCTTGCGCGCCAGCCGCGCGACGGCTAGCGTTCGGCCCACAATTGTTCGGCGAACGGGGCTCACGGAAGTCCGGTGAAATACCGGCGCGGCCCCGCCACTGTAAGAGGCAATCAGGCGTGCTCGAACGAGCCACTGGCGCGCGGAGCGAATCCGCGGCGCTGGGAAGGCGAGCCCGCTGCCTCGAGCCAGGAGACGCGTCCTGTTCGCTCCCGAAGGCAACACCCTCGAGGGAGGGGTACGGGGCTCATGGTTCGGCGTTACGTCACCATCCTGGTTCTCGCCACGCTCGGCTGCACGCGGAGCGCGCCGCATGCGCGTACGCGTCTGACGCTGGTTGATGGCGATGGCGACACGGTACGTCTCGCCGGCCCCGCGAAACGCATCATCTGCCTGGTCCCGAGCGCGACCGACCTGATCGTCGGGATGGGACTGCAATCCCAGCTCGTCGGCCGCACGCGCTACGATAAATCGCCCGTTATCGCCAACGTCGCATCGGTCGGCGGGACCATCGATCCCGATCTCGAGCGCCTGTTCGCGTTGCACCCGGATTTGGTCCTCGCGTGGACGGGCACAAAGGGTTCCGCTCAGCGCCAGTCGATCGCGGCGCACGGCGTTCCCCTGTATGCCGTCGCTCTCCGCGACACGGCCGCACTCTACAAAACCATCCGTGATATCGGCGTGATGATGGACGCGGACAGTGCGGCGACGACACTGGCGACATCGCTCCGATCGCAGGTCGACTCCGTGCGCGCATCGGTCGCCGGCCTCTCGCGCCCGAGTGTGCTGTTCGCCATCTGGGGCGATCCGCCAATGACCATCGGCCCGCACACGTTCATCGCCGAGCTGATCCAGATTGCGGGCGGCCGCGACGTGTTCGACGATGCGACGATGGATTGGCCGAAAGTGTCGGTCGAAGAGATCGTCAATCGGGCGCCGGACGTTGTGATTCTCTCGGTTGGCGAAGACTCCACGCGAGGCGCCGAGGCGTTGCGGCGGGCACCGGGATGGCGCACGCTGCCGGCCGTGCGGAGTGGGCACGTGTCCGAGGTGCCCGCCGATCTGACGAACAGGCCGGGACCATCGTTCGGGGCGGCCGCTCGCGCGTTTCGCGATGCGATTCACCCGGAAGCCAAAGGGCGATGACGAAGCGCGCCGGTCCCGTGCTGATCGCGCTCGCGCTGCTCCTCATCGCCGCGTTCGCGCTCAGCATTCGCGTCGGCTCCGTGACGCTGAATCTGCGCGCCGTCATGACCGCGCTGTCCGGCGGCGGTGACCCGGCGACCGCGGCGATCATTCGCGAGCTGCGCCTGCCACGCGCCGTGGCGGCAACGCTGGTGGGCGCGGCACTCGCGGTGAGCGGAGCGACGTTCCAGGCGCTGCTGCGCAATGCGTTGGCCGAGCCATACGTCCTCGGCGTGTCCGGTGGTGCCGCGCTCGGCGCGGTCGCCGCGATCGTGCTCGGCGGCCTGACCACGAGTCCCACGTCGATTTCCGCGGCGGCATTTATCGGCGCGTTCGCGAGCATCGCGCTCGTGCTGCGCGTCGCGGCGGGGGTCGGGCCCACGCTCGATACGCGCGTGCTGCTGCTCGCCGGCGTGGTGGTTGGGGCGTTCGCGAACGCCGGCGTCTTCTTGATTTTGTCGATCGCCGATGTCGCCGCGTTTCGGTCGGCGACTGGATGGATGATGGGGAGCCTCTCGGGCTCTACATGGAGCAGCGCGCTCACGCTCGCGGGGTATCTGGTGCCGACGCTCGTGCTGCTGCTCGCGCTGGCGCGGCCGCTCAACGCGCTCGCGATCGGCGAGGATACCGCCGCGTACCTCGGCGTCTCGGTTGAACGCACGAAATGGCTGGCGTTCGCGGCCGCGTCGCTGCTCGCGGCCGCGGCCGTCGCCGCCGCCGGCATCATCGGATTCGTCGGTCTCATCGTCCCGCACGCGGTGCGTCTCGCGTGGGGCAGCGATCACCGGTTTCTGTTGCCCGCCTCGGCGATCCTGGGCGCGACCTTCGTTCTCGTCACCGACACCGCCGCTCGTACCGTCGTCGCGCCGACAGAGCTCCCATTGGGAGCGGTCACGGCGGTCGTCGGCGTGCCGCTGTTTGTTGCCCTCCTGCGTCGGCGGCGCGTATGACGGCGGCGTGGGCATGCGATCGCGTCACCGTGCGGTACCCGGGAGCACGGACCGCGGCGGTTGATAATGTGTCGTTGGAGATCGCCGAGGGCGCATGCACGATCATTCTCGGGCCGAACGGCTCGGGGAAGTCTACCCTGTTACGCGCCCTGCTCGGCCGCATTCCGCTTACTCATGGGGAAATTACTTGTCTCGGCGCGCCACTGACGTCGTGGAGGCGTGACGCGTTGGCTCGCGCGGTCGGGGTTGTGCCACAGGGGGAGTACGAAGCGTTTCCAGTGACGACGCGCGCGCTCGTCGGCATGGGGCGCTATCCGCACCTTGGTCCGTGGCGGAGTGAAGGCGCGGCTGACATCGCGGCGATCGACAACGCGATGGCTCGGTGCGACGTCACGCAGTTCGCCGATCGCATGGTCGACACGCTCTCCGGCGGCGAGGGGCAACGCGCGCGCATCGCTCGGGCGCTCGCGCAGGAACCGCGTGCGCTGGTGTTGGATGAGCCGACAGCTTCACTCGATCTCAAGCATGAGATGGAAGTGTTGGTGTTGCTGCGGTCTCTCGCCGAAAGTGGTACGACGATCGTGCTCGTTACGCACAATTTGAGCGTCGCGGCTCAGTATGCGGATCACGTGGTGTTGCTCGACCGTGGGGCGCTCATCGCGTATGGGCCACCGGCTGAAGTGCTGACCGCCAGTCGCGTACGCGCGGTGTTTGGCTGGCCCGTCGAACTGATTCACGGTCAGAGTGGCGCACCCTACATCGTCCCTGTGCGATGACGCGGCACCTGATCTCGTACGTGCGTTTGGTGGTACCGACGCTTTTGTGCGCGCGTCTTTCGGCTCAAGTGCCAGCTGAGGTGACCGGACACGTCACGGCGCGATCCGATGGGCATCCGATCGCGAATGCGTTCGTCGAAGGGGCTCAGACGAACGAACAGGGCTCGTTTGTTCTCCATGGATTGACTCCCGGACACCAAACCCTCCGCATCCGGGCGCTTGGCTTCCGCGCGACAACGCTGACCGTGGATGTCGCGAACGGACAGACGACAACTGTCGACGTCGCCCTCGATGCGATCAGGCTACCTGGCATCACGGTACTGGGTCATGGAGATACAACGGGGGCTACGACGATCACACACGATGACATCGTGCGATCGGGGCGTCAGGATCTGGGCGGGGTGCTGCAAGATCGGGCGGGTGTGTTGGTCGTCTCGGCCGGAGGCCCGGGTGCACCGAGTCACCTGTCGATAAGAGGATCGTCGGCCAACGAGATTCTGGTACTCGTCGATGGCGTGCCGATCAACTCGCCGGTGACGGGCGAGGCCGATCTATCGACGATTCCGCTCTCGACAATCGAACGCGTGACCGTCCTCAAAGGCGCCCAGTCGGCGCGCTGGGGCGGGCGCGCGATGGCGGGGGTCGTGCTGATCGAGACCCGACGCCCGACCGTCCCCGACGCCGAGCTCGATGCCAGCGCCGCGTCGTACGGTGAGCGCGAAAGTGCGCTATCGATCGGAGGCCCGGGACCCGATGACATCAGCGGCATTCTGTCGGCGTCACGTCGGCTGAGTCGCGGCGACTTCCCGTACAATGTCCCGGCGGTGCGTGGCGGGGGGACCGCTATTCGCGGGGACGACGGCTTCTCGGCCAGCGCCGTTGATGGTGCACTCACGCGCGACGTCGGGCCGCTTGCGCTGCGACTGCATGGTACGTACGACGCGAACGCGCGCGGGCTTCCGGGCTCGGTTGCGGCTCCGTCGTTCACGGCGCACGGCTCAGATGACCGGCTCGCGGGCGGGCTCGATGCGTCGTCATCGGGCAATCCAACGTCGTCCGGCAACTCAATCCAATGGAGCGCCGACGTCGAAGGCGATCGCGAGCATACGCGATTCAACGACTCGACGCCGCCGATCGGCGCGCCGTATGATGACCATACGACGGCGTCGAGCCTCACCGAGCTCGCGTCGGCCTCATGGCGCGGTCTCTCGGTCGGCGGCGAGTCGCGGTTGATCGACGTGACCGCGACCGACCTCGCGGCCAACACGCCGAGGTTGGAGCACGAGAATGGCATCTGGGCGCGCGCGGTGGAGCACGTCGCGATGCTCAACATCGATGCCGGCGCGCGCGCGGACTGGAGCTCGCTCCTCTCCGGTGTGTTCATCTCGCCGAAGATCGGCCTTTCGGCCACGCACGGCGCCCTCACGGCCGCCGTCAGCTGGGGCGATGGGTTCACGGCGCCGTCGCTCGGCGATCAGTTCTTCCACGAGGGCGTGCTCGTCAAACCGAATCCCACGCTCCAGCCCGAGCGCGTGCACGACGACGTCGAAGCCCGGCTGACGCTGCGCGATGTCGCCCTGGGTCCCGTGCGCCTTGGCGGCGAAGTCGCGGCGTACCGCGCGAATGTCGATGGCATGATCCTCTGGTTCCCGGATTTTCGGTTTGTCTGGAGTCCGGAGAACACGAACGTCCACCGGTATGGGTGGGACGCGACGACGACGTTATCGATGAAGGACCTCACGGTCCGCGGCACCATCACCGATGTCGCCGTCGACTACGCGACGCCGGCCCTGGGCGGCCAGGTGGCGTACCGCCCGCGTCTGACCGGGGCGATCGCGGCGACGCTCAGCGAGTGGCGCGCCACGCTCGATGTGACGAACCGCTACATCGGCGACCGCCGCACCGTGCAGGGCTCCGCGCTCAATGCCATCGGCGCCTACTGGCTGACCGATGCGCAGCTCACCCTGCGGGTGCTGAGCCAGTTCGACCTGCTCGCCGGCGTCGATAACGCCTTTGACCATCACGTGGCGCTGCTGTTCGACTACCCACTCCCGGCTCGCACATGGCGCGTCGGTTTCCGTCTCCACACTCTCACGACTGCGATTTCCAGATGAATCGTTCGCTTGCACTGATCGGCCTCGCGCTCGTCGCTACGGCTTGCGGCTCCGATACCGTGACCGCGCCCAAGGGCTTCTTGCATGGGCAGGTGGGGCTCGTCGTGAACTCGACCGGCCACGCCCTCACCCTGTTTCAGCTGTCTTCACCAGACTCGCAGCGCACCGTTTCATTCGGGGCCTCGAACGCGATCACACCCGTCGACGCGAGTGTGCGCGGAACGCTGGCGCTCGTTCCGCTCGGCGACGCGGCGAGCGCGGCACTCGTCGACCTGACCAAGCCGACGGTCAAGCGAAATTTTATTTACCCGAGCGGATTCGCCACCGGCTCGGCCTTCGTCGACGACACGACGATCGTGATCGACAATACCGGCCACGGCACGATCGGTCGCGTCACCATCAATCAGCAGTCTGATACGATCGCCGACACGGTGACGGTCGCTCCGATGCCAAGCGCCATCGTGGTCAGTGGGTCGTTCGCCTACGTGATCTCGGCCAACGAGGACGCGAACTTCACACCGCTCGGCAACGGCATTTTGACCAAGGTCAATCTCGGCACCATGACCGTCGCCGACACCGTGTCGCTCGGCGGCCTGAATAGCACCGCCGGCGCGCTGGGGCCGGACGGCAAGCTTTACGTTCTCAACACCGGCGATTTCGTGAATCCTGGGAGCATCTCGGTCGTCGATCCAGCGTCGATGACCGTGCTCGAGACCGATCCGTCCATCGTCGGTCCGGGCGCGATTCAGATCGACGCGAGGGGGCTCGCCTACATCTCGAGCTTCTTCGTCGGTACCGTCATCTACAACACAGCCGCGAAGTCGTACGTCCGCGGGCCCAATAATCCGCTGTGCGCGCCATCGCCGAGCGGATGTCGCGGGGCGTTCGACGCGACGGTCGACTCGCATGGCAATGTGTACCAGACCTTCTTCGGGACGTCCACCGTGCCCGGCGAGGTCTTCGTCTACGCCGCGTCGACGTACGCGCTGACCGACAGCGTCTCGGCCGGGGTTGGGCTGTCGGCCTTGCGAATCGCGTCGTTCTAGCGATGAGAGGCGCGGCGACGGCGGCGATGGTGCTCGACTGGGCGTTCGGCGAGCCGCCATCCGCGTTGCACCCGACGGTCTGGATGGGGCGGGCGATCGCGGCCGTGCCCCGGGGATCGTTCCTGGACGGCGCGGCCGCACTGCTCGGCGTCACGCTCGCGTCCGCGGGCATTGCGAGCCTTGTGCCCAAAGTATTGGAGCCGGTCGCGCTCAAACCCGCGCTCTCACTTCGCGCGTTACTCGAAGCCGGGGAAGAAGTGGAGCGAGCCCTGCGTGCCGACGATCTCGGCGAAGCACGGAGACTGCTGGCTTACCATCTCGTGTCTCGAGACGTGTCAAACCTCGACGCGAGCTACGTCGCGGGCGCGGCGATCTCGTCGCTCGCCGAGAACTTGAGCGACAGCGTCGTCGCGCCGCTCCTCGCGTATCGACTCGGCGGTCTTCCCGCGGCCTACGCCTATCGCGCGATCAATACGGCTGACGCGATGCTCGGATACCATACGCCGGAGCTCGAATGGTTCGGCAAGCCTGCGGCGCGAACCGACGATGTCGTGAACTGGGTGCCGGCGCGGCTCAGCGCGCTGTTGATCGCCATCGCCTCGGGTAATCCACGCCCCTCCCTCACGGTCGCTCGTGCTGATGCGCGACGGTGTCCGAGCCCGAATGGCGGCTGGCCGATGGCGGCCATGGCTGGCGCGCTCGGTGTCATGCTCGTCAAGCGCGGGGTCTACACGCTTCATGCCGGAGGACGTGCGCCGACACCGGACGATCTGGCCCGCGCTCGCGACGTCACGGCCTTGTCCGCGGTGCTGGCCACCGCGCTGGTGGAGATCATATGAGAATCCGCGAGGCCGTTCATGGTCGTGGCGGGTTTGGTGTCTGCGTGAACGCATACGGCCCGGCGCCCAATGTTCGCGTGGCGATCATGGCGGCATCCGTGGAGGCGTATCCCGACATTCGGTGCATGGCGCCTCGCGAGGCGGCCGCCGTGCGTTGGAATCGGCCTGTGTCAGAGATCGCCTGTGGCGCCGGCACGGCGGAATTGATCCATGCGCTCGTGACCGCGCTGATTCGGCCGGGCGATGGCGTGCTCATACCGCGTCCGGCATTCGCCGAGTATGGGCGTGCGGCGCTATTGGCCGGCGCGCGGATACATCGGGCCAAGCACGATGACATGATCGCCGCGATTCGGCGGCATCAACCGAAGCTCGCCTTCATCGCGTCCCCTACCAGTCCGACTGGCGCTCCCATCGCTCGGGAGATCGTGAGCGCTTGCGCGGAGACCGGAGCGCTTGTCGTGCTCGATCAGGCGTATGACGCGTTTACCTCCGAGCCACTCGGTACGCCGGCACTGCCCGGTCATCCAAACGTCCTGCATTTACGATCATTGACCAAGGATCATGCACTCGCGGGTGTCCGTGTGGGGTTCGCGATCGGGCCGGCGGCGACGATCGAGGCCATGAACCGGGTGCGAGTGCCCTGGATGGTCTCGGCCCCCGCCCAGGCGGCCGCCATCGCCGCGCTGACGGACGAGGCCGAGGCGCACGTGTGCCGCACGATCGCGCTGCTGCGCGAGAGTGCCGCCGGGCTCTGGGCGTGGTGCGATCAGGTGGGGATCGAGCGCGTGCCGAGCGATACGCACTACGGCATCATCCGCACCCGCGCGCGCGGTATCATGGTCCGTGACTGTACATCATTCGGACTCCCCGGGTGGATCCGCGTGGCCGTCCGCACGCAACCCGAGAACGCCGTTCTCCGCAGAGGACTCGTGCATGGCTGACCGTACCGATCCGCTCGCGCCTCCGGACGACGAGGGGCGTAAGGTTCCGCGACCCAAGCAGAAGCGCCCCTCATCGCGCCGCGTGCCGCCGCGCGAACAGCGGCACGGTTTGTTGATCGTCCACACGGGCGACGGGAAAGGGAAGACCACCGCCGCCCTCGGCCTGCTGCTCCGCGCGGCCGGGCGTGGTATGAGCGTCGGCATGTTTCAGTTCATCAAGAACGCCGGTGCCGACTACGGCGAACATCGCGCCGCCCATCAACTCGGCGTCGAGATCACGCCGCTCGGCGACGGGTTCACGTGGCTGACGGAGAACATCGCGGCCGACCGCGAGTTGGCCGAGCGCGGGTGGGGCCTGTGTCGTGAGGCGCTCGAGAAGGGCACGTTCGACATGCTCATCCTCGACGAGCTGACGTATCCTCTGACGTTCGGGTGGCTCGACACCGCCGCTGTCTTATCCGCGATTGCCTCACGGCCCAAGGGCACGCATGTCGTCGTCACCGGCCGCGATGCGCCTGCCGCTTTGATCGACGCGGCCGATCTTGTCACCGAGATGCGGGCGATTAAGCATCCCTATCGCGACCGCGGGCTCGGCGCGCAGGCCGGCATCGAGCTTTAGATATTCGTTGCGAGTGCTAGATACACGGCGATTTCGACTAGCTGATTGGCCGCTCCTAGGCAATCGCCCGTTACGCCGCCCAGTCGTTTTTTGAAGTAAGGGCCAACGGCCAGCGTAGCCAATATCGGGATGATGGTGCGCCAGTGGAGGGTAAAGGCGGATAACACTAAGGCGATGATGCTCGCGATGATCAGGCGTGGCATCGTCACGCCCCCGGCGAACGCCACGCCTTTGGTGCCCACGTAAGCGTACCGATACAGCAGCACCACGCTCGACCATCGGGCCAACGTGTGTCCGGTGATGAGTGCCAGCACGATGTCGACACGTGAGAGTGAGGCGAGCGAAGCGAGCTTCATGATGATCGAGAGAATGAGCGCTATGGCCCCATAGGTGCCAATGCGCGAATCTTTCATGATCTCGAATACGCGCTCAGGCGTGGATCCACCGCCGAGGCCATCGGCCGCATCGGCCAGGCCGTCTTCATGTAGCGCACCGGTCACCAACATAGTGGCGGCCAGCGAAAGCACGAGCGCCATAATGGTGGGCCATATGATGCTGGCGAGCCAAAATACGCCCGCGCCGATCGCGCCAACGAGCGCGCCGACGATCGGGAAATAGACTGTAGCCGCAGGAAAGTCCTCGGGCTCGACTGGCCCAGGGAAAGGAATCCGCGTCAGAAAGGTGACCGCGGCCCGAAATGCTCGCGTATTACGCTTTCCCAGAGACGCTCGCGCTCGCGAACGTCGCCATCTCGGTGAGGACGGCGGCAGCGGAGCGGAGCAGTGGAAGAGCAAGGGCGGCGCCAGTACCCTCGCCGAGCCGGCAACGCAGATCGAGCATGGGCAGTGCGCCGAGTGCGTCGAGCGCGACGCCGTGGCCCTGCTCGGCCGAGCGGTGGGCCCAGAAGAGGTTCGCGCGAATGTTGGGGTCGATGCGCACGGCCGCCAATGTCGCGACCGTCGAGATGAATCCGTCGGCGACGACGATCATCCGGTGAGCTGGCGCTTCGAGTGCCGCGCCGGCGATCGCGGCGAGCTCGAGGCCGCCGAGCGCCGCGAGCGTCCGCGCTGGATCGTTTGTGACATGCTTCGCGACGGCCGCCGCGACGACTTCGCGTTTGTGCGCCAAGCGCTCATCGTCGACGCCGGTCCCGCGCCCGACGGTCTCCGACGCCGAAGCGCCGGTCAGGCCGCTCAGCAACGCGGCCGCCGCCGTCGTATTGCCAATGCCCATCTCGCCAAGGCCGACGGCTCGCACGCCCTCGGCGGCGGCCCGTCGAACCGCCTCGCGGCCGACGTCCATGGCGGCCTTACACTCGTCGGCGGTCATGGCGGGTTCGTTCAGCATATTGCGCGACCCCGCCCGCACTTTCGCATGCACGATCCCGTCGAGCGCCGTGAGATCGGCGTTGACGCCAACGTCGATGACCTCGACCTCGAGGCCATTCGCCCGCGCCAGCACATTAATGGCCGCGCCGCCGCGCGCGAAGTTGCGCATCATCTCCGGCGTCACCTGCGGCGGATACGCGCTCACGCCTTCGGTCGCGACCCCGTGATCGGCGCCGAAGACGAGGATGCGAGCGCGGGAGATATGCGGGGTGAGGGTGTTCTGGATGCACGCAAGCCGCACGGCCCAGGTTTCCAACTCACCCAGAGAGCCCTGCGGCTTGGTTTTTTCGTCAATAGCCCGTTGCGCGGCGGCGGCGATCATGCGCCGGAATTTACTTGCCGTTGCCCTCCAGCTTGTACCCCGCCACCGGCCAGCCGCCACCCAACGCCCGATACAGCGTGATCACGCCCACGAGCCCCTGGCGCTCGGCCGCCGTCAGCGACAGCTCGGCGGTGAACAGGCTGCGCTCGGCGTTCAGCACGTCGAGATAGCTCGACACGCCGGCCGCGTAGCGGTCGTTGGCCAGCTGCAACGCGCGACGGAGCGCGTTGACCTGCGTTTGCTGGGCGATGACCTGCTCGCGGTCCGTGCGGACCTCGACGAGCGCGCCGTCGACCTCGCGGCTCGCGTCGAGCACCGTCTTCTCGTACAGATACCGCGACTCTTCCCGGCGGGCCTGCGCCGCGTCTTGGGCGGCGGCGAGACTGCCACCGTGGAAGATCGGAATCGAGACGCCGAGGAAGATCTGGTAGACGTTGTTATTGTTGTAATTCCAGAAGTCCCCGCGCGGAAACCACCGCTTGTTGTCGAACCCGTTATAGCCGTAGTCGCCCGTGATGGTGAACTTCGGCAGACGCTCATCGAGCGCCGCTCCCACGCGCGCGGTCGCCGCGACGAGGTTATGCTCGGCCTCGCGCACATCCGGCCGGCGCTCGAGGAGCTGTGACGGAACGCCAATGGGGATGTCGACCTGTGACAGCACTTCGTTCAACGCCCGGCCGCGCGGAATCGGGCCCGGATAGTGTCCGAGCAAGAAGGCCACCGTGTCTTCCTGTTGCCGGACCTGACGCTCGTAGTTCGCCACCTGCGCCGCCGGGTCGGCGACGTTGGCCTCGAACTGCCGCACATCCAACTCCGAGATCACGCCGCGGTTGAACCGCTGGCGCGCCAGATCCAGCGTCTGCTGGTTCGATCGCAGCGTGTTTCTGGCGATCTCGAGATCCAGATCCAGCTCACGCAGATGCAGGTACGCCACGGCCACGGTCGCCACGAGATCGATGACGACCGATCGCCGGCTGTCCTCCTGCGCGAGGAGATCGTTGCGGGCGCCTTCCCGCGTCTGCCGGAGCCGTCCCCAGAAGTCGAGCTCCCAGCTCAGGTTCGCCGTGGCTTGCAGCGTGTTGTACGGCTTAATGACGAACCCGGGGCCGAATGCCGATTTCGCGCGCCCCGTCGAGCCGTTCAGGTCGAGCTGTGGGAAGAGCGGACCGGTCGCCTGGTGCAACGCGGCGCGGTACTCGTTGATGGTCGCGACCGCCACGCGCACGTCGCGGTTCTCGTTGACGGCCGTCGTCACCAGCTGCGTGAGGACGCTGTCCTGGAACAAGTCGAACCAACTGATGTTCGCCGCGCTATCGGACAGCTTGTAGCTGAGCGCCGGAAACTTCGCGGTATTCTGCCCCGCGGCCTCACCCGCCGGCGGTCCCCTCATGGTGTCGCCGGGCAGGTGGATCATCGAGTCGCGGCTCGCCGCCAGCGAATCATAGGTGGCCTTGGTCGAGTCCTCGACGCCGGCCGGAGGTTGGTACGCCGTCGGCGAAGCCCCCTTGGGCCGATGATAGGTCGGCCCAAGAGCGCAGGCGGTGGCGAAGAGATAGGGAACAACGAGCCAAAGACGTTTCATATCAGTCATCCCCGGACTGCGGAGCCGGGGCAAGGGCGGGCTGAGGAGCGTGCGCGCGACGGCGGAAGATTCCTTCCTCGGCCGTGCGTTGCACGATAACGAACAACGTGGGAATGAACACGACACCGAACAGCGTCTCCAAGAGCATACCGAAGCACACGCCGGTGCCGAGCGAGTGACGGCTACCAGCGCCGGCGCCCGTCGCGAACAAGAGCGGCGCGACGCCGAGGATGAACGCGAACGAGGTCATGAGGATCGGACGCAGTCGTTCTCGTCCGGCCTGAATCGCCGCCTCGACGATCGAGAGTCCGGTCTCGCGCAACTCGCGCGCGAACTCCACGATCAGAATCGCGTTCTTGGCCTCGAGTCCTATGACCACGATGAGGCCGATGCGGAAGTAGATGTCGTTCGGCATGTGCCGCAGGAACACGGCGAGGAACGCACCGAACAGTCCGAACGGCACGCCGAGCATGACCGCGAGCGGGGTCGACCAGCTCTCATACTGCGCGGCGAGCACGAGGAACGCCATGCAGATACCGAGTCCGAGCACAAGACCGACGCCGCGTCCCGTGGCCAATGTTTCTTGGTACGACTGGCCGCTGAATGCGTAGCCGACACCCTTTGCCTCGTACTCATTTTTCACGAGCGCGGTCACGGCCTTGAGCAAGTCGCCAGAACTATGGTTGCCCGCTGGCGTGCCGATCACGAGCGCCGATGTGAAGCCATTGAAGCGATTCATGACCGTCGGCCCGGCGCGGAATGACGTGGTCGTCAGGGCCGAGATCGGGACCATGCCACCGGATGCGGAACGCACATAGAGATTGCCAATGTCTTCCGGCTTCCCGCGATACGGCTGCTGCGCCTCGAGCTGAACGCGATAGGTGCGTCCGTAGAGGTTGAAGTCATTGACATAGTTCGTGGCCAGCAACGACGACAGCGTGTTGTAGACATCTCCGATCGGAATGCCCAGGGACTTCGTTTTGGCGCGATCGACGTCGACATACAGCTGGGGCACGTCGACACGGATCGTGCTTCGGATTTGCGTACCGATTGGCCCACCTTTGTCATGCAGCTGGGACGCCTCGGCCGTGAACTGATTCACGAGTTGCGCGAACTTGCGGACGTCGTTGACGTTCTTATCCTGCAACTGCATCTCGAGACCGGCGGTCGTGCCGATACCCGGGATTTCCGGGAAGTTGAATCCGAAGACGAGCGCGTCCTTGATGCCGAAGAAGTACTGGCTGGCCCGGCCGACCACCGCGTCCACGTCGTGATCGCGTCCCTTGCGCGCCTTGTCATCCCACGGCTTCAAGACGCAGAACAAGGTGCCCGAGCTCGTCTGATTCGTCGCCAAAATCAAACTGAATCCCGTGAGCGAGAACGTGTGGTCCACCTCGGGCTGCTGCAGCAAGTACTGCTCGACCTGACTCAGCACCTGGCTCGTGCGCTGGGCGGACGCACCACCCGGCAGCTCGACGCCGACCACAAAGTACCCCTTATCCTCCGAGGGGAGAAATCCGGTCGGGGTGCTGGTCGAGAAGTAGTAAATCCCGACGAGGATGAGGGCGACCATCCCGAGCACGGGAATGGGGTGATCGACCAGCGAGTGCATGATCCCGACGTACCAATCGCGGAATCGATCGAACCCCCGGTTGAACCACCCGAAGAATCCGGTCTTGACTTCTTTGTTGACGCGCTCCGTCAGGAGCATGGAGCAGAGCGCCGGGGTCAGTGTCAGCGCCACGATGCCGGAGAGAATGACGGCAATGACCAGCGTGGTGGCGAACTGCTTGAACAACTGACCGGTCACACCGCTCAAGAACGCCACCGGGACGAACACGGAGCACAGCACGAGCACGATCGCGATCAGCGCCGTGGCCAACTGTCGGATGCCGCGGTCCGCCGCGACCTTGGCCGAGACGTGCTCTTCCTCCATGATGCGTTCGACGTTCTCGATCACGACCATGGCGTCGTCCACGACGACACCGATCGCGAGCACGAGTGCGAACAGCGTCAACAGGTTGATCGACATGCCGAGCAGCGACATGCCCAAGAACGTTCCGATGAGGGAGACCGGCACCGCCAGAATCGGAATGACCGTCGAGCGCCAGTTCTGGAGGAAGACGAACACGACGATCGTGACGAGGATGATCGCGACGATCAGCGTCGTCTCGACTTCGGCGATGGAAGCCGTGATGAACGGCGTGGTGTCGTACCCCAGCACCCAATGCACGCCGGCCGGGAAGTTCCGCTCCAGCTCGATCATTTTGTCCATGACGGCCTGCTTGACGCTCAAGGCGTTCGCGCCGTTCCGCAGATAGACCAAGAGCCCGGCGACCGACTTGGGCTTCTGATCGTGCGTGCCGTACCGGCTGAAGTTGTCGTAACTCTGCGCGCCGAGGGTGACGGTCGCGACGTCGCCGACCTTGAGCAGCGACCCGTCCGGACGTGCGCGGATGATGATGTCCGAGAACTCGGCCGGTGTCGTGAGACGTCCCTGTGCCGTGACGGGAATCGTGAACTGATTTCCTGGCGCCGCTGGTTCACGCCCGATGCGGCCGGCCGGGTTTGTCGTGTTCTGCTCTTGAACCGCGGCCGTGATGTCCGGGACGGTCACGCCCAACTGCGCCATCCGGCGGGGATCCGCGCTCACCAGCATCGAGAACTGCAGGTTCCCGAACGTCTGGGCCTGGCCCACACCGGGCAGGCGCGACAGCTCGTCCTGCACATAAATGCGGGAATAGTTCGACAGCGCCGCGGCATCCCAGCGCGGGTCATCGGAGGTGAAACCGATGGCGAGCAGGATGTTGGTTTGCGCTTTCTGAACGGTGACGCCAACGCGCTGGACGTCCTGTGGCAGCAGCGGCTTCGCGATCTCGACGACGTTCTGGACGTCAACCGCGGCCAGGTCCTGGTCGCGCGAGATGTCGAAGAAGCAGTTGATCTGCATGGACCCGTCGCTGGCGGTCGACGTCTGATAGTAGAGCAGGCCGTTCAGCGACGGGAGCTGCTGCTCGATCGGCGCGGCCACCGACGTCGCCACCTGTTCCGCCGTCGCGCCGATGTACTGCGTGACGATCTGCACGCTGGGCGGCGTAATGTTCGGGTAAGTGTTGACCGGCAGGCTGCCGATGGAGAAAATCCCCAGCAGCAGGATCACGATGGAGATGACCATCGCGAAGATGGGACGTTTGACGAAGAAGTACTGGACCTGCTGAACGTCCATCTCGTTTTCGGTGGGATCCGGCTTACTCATTGGCTGCGACCCTCGCGCACGATCGGCACCGAGGGTGCCGCGACTGCTTGATCATTCATAGGAGCCATCGTCGAGTCCTTCGACGCCACGTACGGGCTGGGCATGACCGGCGCGCCCGGGAAGAAAATCTTTTGCACGCCGTCGACGATCACCTGATCGCCGGCCTTGAGGCCTTCGTTGATCACCCATTGCGCGCCTTGCCAGTTGGCCGCCTGCACCGGCCGGATGAGCGCGATGTCGCGTTTGGCGCTGTCCTTGGCCACGACGTACACGTACTGACCGGTGATCCCTTGTTGGACCGCGCGTTGCGGGACAAGAATCGCGCCGATGCGCTTGAAGTCGAGCATCTCCACGCGGACGAACTGCTGCGGCAGCAGGATGTGGCCAGGATTTGGGAACGTCGCGCGCAGCGTCTGCGTCCCGGTCGTGGAATTGAGCGAGATGTCCGCGAAGTTGACCGTGCCGGGCCGCGGGAACACGGTGCCGTCGCTCAGCATGACACGCACCTGCAGCTGACCGTTCGGCAACGTTAGCCGCTTTTGCGCCACCTCACGACGCCACTCGAGCACATCCTGGTCGGACGGGCTGAATGTCACGTAGATCGGATCGACCTGGTCCAGCGTCGTCAGCGAATCCGTGCCGCTCGCGACGCGCGCGCCGAGGACCATCCACGCGATGCCGACGCGTCCGCCGACGTTCGCGCGGATCTCGGTATCGTCCAGATCTTTCTTCGCGTTGTCGACTGCGCCCTTGGCCGCGAGGACGTCAGCCGAGTCCTGATCGACCTGGGCCTTCGCGTTGTCCACGTCCTGTTGCGCGACGGCGTGCTCCTGCAGGAGCGGCTCGTCACGACTGAGCGTGATCTTCGCGTTCGCGAGACGCGCTTTCGCATCCGCGAGCGTACCGAGCGCGTTCTCGTAGGTCGCGCGGTATTTCGTCGGATCGATGCGGAAGAGCACCGCGCCAGCCGGCACGTCCGACCCTTCGCGGTACGGACGATCGACGATGTAGCCGCTCACGTTCGAACGCACAATGATGTGCTTCGACGCTTGCGCTTGTCCGACATAGTTATAGTGAGCGGCGATGGTCTCCGGCTGTACCGTCACCACCGTGACCGGCATCGGCGGCAGTCCCTGTTGCTGCTGCTTACCACCACTGCACGCGGCGGCGATCACCGCGCACACCACTAACCAGAAAAAACCCGTGCGCCTCACACTTCCTCCGAGGGGAAATAGCAATTCAAACGATCGTTCGTCTCGTTCACGGTCGAATCCTGACAATGGTGTCCAAGTTCCGCCAGTCAGGCGAAACTATTAGGGAACTCTATAGTCCAGGACGGTACTCCTAACCGAGTGTCGGCGACCACCCTACCACTTCCGGCCGATCGTTACGCCAACAAGTGGCCAATAGCCTTTGCCGTTACCCTAGGCGCGGTCATCGAGCTCATAGACACGAGCATCATTAATGTCGCGCTGCCCCATATCAGTGCGAACTTGGGCGCGACGATCGAAGAAGTGACGTGGGTGTCGGTTGGCTACATTCTGGCCGCCGTGATCGTGCTGCCCATGACCGGGTGGCTGTCCGCGTTCTTCGGGCGGACGCGCTACTACGTGGGATCGATCATCCTCTTCACGGTCGCGAGCTTCGCCTGCGGCGCCTCGCGCTCGCTCGAGGTCCTGGTACTCTGCCGGATCATCCAGGGGATCGGCGGCGGCGCGCTGATCGCAACCTCGCAATCGATTCTGTACGAAAGCTTTCCGCCCGACGAGCAGACGCTGGCCGCGGCGATTTTCGGAATTGGTATGATGATCGGCCCCGCGATTGGACCGACCCTCGGTGGCCTCATCGTCGACAAGTACGATTGGCCTTGGATCTTCTATATCAACATCCCGATCGGCTTCGTCGCGACGGTCATGATCTTGACGTTCGTGCGGGATCCCGTGCACGAACACAAGGCCGGCAAGTTCGATTTCGTCGGGTTTGCGCTGTTGGCGATCGGCCTGGGTTGCCTGCAGTTCGTACTCGAGCGCGGAGAACACTACGACTGGTTCGAGTCGAACTTGATCAGGGGACTGACCGCCACCGCGACCGTGATGTTGTTGGTGTTGATCTGGTGGGAGCTGCACATCGAGCAGCCGATGATCAATCTCAGGTTGTTGAAACACCGGAACCTGGCCGCCGGTTGTCTCGCGATGGCGGCGGTTGGCCTGGCGCTCTATGGCAGCATTTTCGCCGTCCCACTGCTGACACAAAACCTGCTCGGCTACGATGCCGCCACCACCGGTTGGGTGCTCTTCCCGGGTGCGGTCGGCAGCGCCATCGGGATGTTCGGTATTACGCGACTCCCAAAGGACATCGATCGCCGATACATCACCGTGACCGGCGTGATCGTTCTGGTCATCGCCATGTTCTTACATGGCGAGTTCACCACGATGACCAGTCGCCAGCAACTCTTCTGGCCGATCGTTCTCCGCGGCGTCGGTGCGGGTCTCATGTTCGTGCCCCTAGCGGCCTCGACAGTATCAGGGCTCAAAGGCCCGGATATGGCCCAGGGCAGCGCTATGTTCAATTTGGCCAGGCAGTTAGGAGGCAGTTTCGGGCTGGCGTGGCTGGCGACGCAACTCACGACTGCTACCGCGGTTAATCGCGCTGACCTGGTCACGTACATCACGACGACGAACCCCGAGGTTCAGCGCCGCCTGACGATGCTGACGGCGGCTATGCGAACCCGGGTCGGTGATCCCGTCCTCGCGGCGCATCAGGCCCAGGCCATCCTCGATCGCATGGTGCAAGCCCAAGCGCTGATGCTGACGTACGATCAACTTTTCCGGATCGTCGGCGTCGTCATCTTCTGTTGCCTGCCACTCATCTTCCTGCAAAAGCGACCGTCAGGCACCACGCCCAGCGACTTGCACTAACGCTGGCTGTGGCGGCGGGCCTCGTGGTCGCCGTCTTCTTCGCGAATCACGCCGAGACCAGGTGGCTGAGATCTTTACGCCACGGTATCTCCGTCGTGCGGCATACGGCCGGGAGCGGCGTCGCGCGCGTTCTCTTCGTCGCGGGCTACACGATCCTCCTGACCATCGGTCTGCCCGGTGGACCGTTAATGATTCTCGGAGGAGCCGCCTTCGGCCCGATCACCGGGTCGATTGTGAACCTCACGAGCATCATCCTCGGCGCCGCCGGTGGATACTGGCTGGCTCGAGTGCTTGGCGATCGCCTGCCGCGCCGCGTGCTGACGATAGAGACGCCGCACAATTTGGCGACACTCATCTCCCTGCAAATCAACCCATTAGTACCGAACAGCATCCTGAATCTCGGCGCCGGACTGGCCCATGTAGACTTTAAGACCTACATGGCCAGCGTCGTCATAGGAAACCTGGCGCCCACGATCGCCTATAGTTATTTCGCCGGCGCGCTTCTATCGGCCGGCAGCGGACTCGGAGGCATTGGTCGCGAGCTCTGGATTGCCGCGATTGTACTGGCGGTAATTCTCCTCATGCCAATATTTGCCGGACGATGGCGAGCAACAATGTGAACAACGTGAGTCAGTCCACGGTCGACCACTTCGCGTTCTTCAACGCGTTGGGCGCGATCGTCGACCGTACGGAACGTGCCGGGCTCACGGCCGAGCAGGCCGAGGAGGTCCCGGAATATCGGATCGTGCTCGCCGGCTTGCTCACGCTGCGTCTGGTTGACGCGTGGATCGCCGCCGTCAATGAAGGAGGATCGGCGCCGAACATGAAGCGCATCACCGGCGCCCGTCGCGCGGTCCTCGCCTGCGAGGTGAGCCCCGCCCGGCATGCGCTCGATGCGCTCGTGGGCGCCATGCTGAACTCGTGGGGCGTCGCCTCGCCGGAGATCGGGGCGCAGGCTTTCGCGTACGCGCGATTGCTGCAGGACGAATCCGAGTGGGGGATGGCGGCCGATGCCTATCAGTCGGTCGTCGGATGCGCCGAGGCGGCGAAAGACACGGGGCTCCTGCCGCTGGCATATCTCTACATGGGTGCGTGCCTCAGGGGATGGGGCAACTTCCGCGACGCGGAACGGGCCTACGCGCGCGCGGGTGAAATCGCCACGGAGCTGGGCGATGAGTATCACATGCTCCTGAGCCGAATCGGCGCGGCGAACGTCGCGGCCAACCGCGGTAATCTCCCGCGTGCCGAAGCGCTGCTCGATGCGATCATTCGCGAGACCGAAGAGCGGCTGCCGCACGCGCCGGCGCTGATCGAGGTCCTGGCCCGCGCGAAACACGATCGCGGCGTCGTGGTGCTCGGCCGCGGTGACCCGGCGCGAGCGACCGACGATTACTTCGACGCGTTCGAGGCCTACACGGAGCCTCACCGGCGAACCCGCGCGCTCGTCGATCTCGCGAACGCGTTGACGGCCCTCGGCGCCCGCGAGGCCGCGCGCGACGCCTACCATCTGTGCTTGGGCAGCACGACCGATCGCGAGGTGCGATGGGTCGTGATGCTCAATCTGTTGGAGCTCGCGGAGCTCGACGGCGAAGAGACCACATTCGAGCGCTGGCGTCGCGAGCTGACCGACGCGGATCTCCCGCCGCGTCTCCGCGCGCACTTCCTCCTCTACGCGGGCCACGGGCTGTACCGCTTTGGCCGGGCGGACCAGGCGCGAACCGCCCTCGCCGGCGCGCTGGTCATCGCCGAGAAACACGAGTTGGGCGAAGTCGTCATGCGCGCCGACGCCGCGCTGACGGCGATTGATCGCAATGAACGGCTGCCGGTGACGAACGTGACGCTCCCCAGCGAATCGGGGGTCGCCCGCATCGTCGACCGGCTCCGTGACATGCGCGCGCGACAGCCGACTACGGCGTGACGACGAGCGTGCCGTGCATGTACGTGTGAATCGAGCAGTGCCAGAGATAGGTGCCCGGCGCCGGCGCGGTCCCGTCCTGTACGACCGCATTCGACTCTCCGTTTGACGCGACCGTTCCCAGGTCCGCCGGCGCGCCCGGCGTGTCCCACGTCACGGTGTGCCCGACATCGTCGAACTTGAACGCCAACGCCGTACCGGTCTTCACCGTGTCCGGCGTGGGGTTGAAGAAGAACGTGCAGTAGGTGGTGCCACCGCTTCCATAGGACCCTCCGGTCGTCGTGCAGCCGCGCGCACTGCCCACGGCCTCGATTTGCGTACTGTGTCCGCCGGTCGGTCCATTGTTCGTCGGTGCCGTGCTCGAGCTGCATGCCACGGTGGTCAGGACGCTCGTGACGCCGGCGGCGATCATGTAGAGCTTCACAATTTCCTCGGTTGAAAGGAGACGCGCGCAACGTAGACCGAGGGCGAGTGCGTCACGCCGATGTTGGGGTGAATATCCCTCGCGCTGGGGTGTAAGTTGATGACCATGGAATCCAGACGACACTTCGTGATCAGCGGCCTCGCCTCGGGCGCCGCCGCGTTGTTGCGCCACACGCCGACTCCCTCTCAACAAGACCATTTTGAGCTCGCGGAAATTCCCGTGGTGGATTTGCAAGCGGGAATGCAATCCGGTCGCTGGACCGCGCGAGGTATTTGCGAGCAGTACCTCGCGCGCATCGAGAGTGTCGACAAGCAGACGCGCGCGGTGATCGAGACGAATCCGGATGCGTTGCGGATGGCCGATGCGCTCGATGCGGAGCGCAAATCAAAGGGGCCGCGCGGGCCGCTTCACGGGATTCCGGTTCTTATTAAGGACAACATCGCGACCGCCGATCGGATGCAGACGACGGCTGGATCGCTCGCGCTGGTCGGCAGCCTCGTTCCGCGCGACGCGTTCATCGTCACGCAACTCCGGGCCGCCGGTGCCGTGCTCCTCGGCAAAACCAACTTGAGCGAGTGGGCGAATTTCCGCTCGACGCACTCGACGAGTGGGTGGAGCGGCCGTGGGGGCCAGACCCGCAATCCCTATGCGCTCGATCGTTCTCCGTCCGGCTCTAGCTCGGGTTCAGGTGTGGCCGCGGCCGCGAATCTCGCCGCGCTCACGATTGGTACCGAGACGGATGGCTCCATTTTGTCGCCGGCGTCCTGCAATTCGTGTGTCGGGGTGAAGCCGACGATCGGCTTGGTCAGTCGCGCGGGCATTGTCCCGATCTCGCACAACCAAGACACCGCCGGCCCGATTGTTCGTACGGTGCGCGATGCGGCTTTGCTCTTGACGGTGATGGCTGGCGTCGATCCGTTGGACAAGGCCACGAAGCCCAAGGGCACCGACTACGCGGCCAAGCTCGATGCGAACGCCTTGCGTGGCGCCCGTATCGGCATCGCTCGCAAGCACTACTTCGGCTACAGCTGGATCGTCGACAAGATCGTGGATGAGGCGATCGACGCCATGAAAAAATTGGGGGCCACCATCGTCGATCCGGCGGATATCGTGACGGCGGGCAAGTGGGACGAGGCCGAGACCGAAGTGCTGCTCTATGACTTCAAGGCTGATCTCAATGCGTATCTCGCCGAGTTGGGACCTGGCGCGCAGGTCCGGTCGCTCGCCGATGTGATCGCGTTCAACGATGCGCATCGTGATACGGAGATGCCGTATTTCCGGCAGGAGCAGATGATCGCCGCGCAGGCGAAGGGGCCGCTGACGAGTCCCAAGTATCTCGCGGCGCTGGCCAAGTGCCATCGGCTCACGCGGACGGAAGGCATCGACGCGACGATGACGCTGCACAAGCTCGACGCGATCGTCGCGCCGACGGGTGGCCCCGCTTGGATGATCGATCTCGTCAACGGCGATGGCGGTGGCGGCGGGTCGAGCACGTCGCCGACGGCGGTCGCCGGATATCCCGCGGTGACGGTGCCCGCCGGTTATGCATTCGGGGTGCCGGTTGGCGTTTCGTTCATGGGGCGGGCGTTCTCCGAGGCTAAGCTGCTCTCGCTCGCTTACTCATACGAGCAGGCGACGAAGATCCGGAAGCCGCCCGAGTTCAAGGCGACGGCGGAACTCACGGTGTAGTGATCGTACACGTAGGGCGATGACTAGCAGCCTAGTTCGCCCTACGTTCCGGCCGATCGAGGCCGATGACCACGTGTTTGGGCCCGCCGATGCGCCGACGCTTGTCATGTACGGCAACTATGAGTGCTTGCATTGCCGGCGCATCTATCCCGAGGTCGCGGCGATTCGGCAGGAGCTGGGCGACCGCTTGCGGTTTGCGTATCGGCATTTCGCGCTCGCCTCTGATTTTCCGCACGCTGACCTAGCGGCCGAAGCCGCGGAAGCGGCTGGTGCCCAAAACAAATTTTGGGAAATGCACGAGGCGCTCTCGTTGCGCGCCCCATCGCTCGTGCGCGAGGCGTTGCTCGCGGAAGCCGATCGCCTCGGACTCGATATCGAACAGCTCGACGACGATCTCGAGGCGAGGCGATATCGGGGGATCGTGCGAGAGAAAACGACGAGGGCGCTGGCGTCCGGCGTGCGCAGCACGCCGACGTTCTTCGTCAATGGCACCTATATCGAGGACCCATGGGACCTCGACGGCCTGCGCCACGCGCTAGAGCGCGCCTAGGGCCAGCGCCCGCACATGCGGCAACCCGGCGCGTTCCGCCGCGCCGATCGTCTCGGCGATGATCGCGCGCGCCTCACCCACGCGCCCGCGCCGCGATGCCACGCTCGCCTCGGCGATCTGCATCCGCAGCTCGCCGACGACGTCGCCGCGCCGAAGCGCCAGGGCGCGCCCGTCTCGGAAACTCTGCGCTGCTTCGTCGAAGCGCCCGAGCGAGCGCCACGCGTCGCCCGCCCGCTCGTACGCTTCCGCCGCGATCGCGTCGTCGTACGGCTGGTCCAGCTGGGCGAGAATTGTTTCGTAGACGTCGGCAGCCAACGACCAGTTGCCGTCCGTATGCAGAGCGTTCGCGTACTCGCGGAGTGCCCCGACGACCCGCTCGTGACGCAAGCGCCACGCGCTACCCGCCGCCGAGAACAGCGATACCAGGGCGGCGTAGAACGGCGACTCGCGATCGACATCCTGGATCGTCCGCCGCACGCGACGCAGCTCACGCCAACTCGGTCGCCGGCCCGACACGCGCCGGTCCGCGAGTCGTATCGTGAGGAGCCCAGCCGTCGTCGCGCGCCAATCCGCGCTGTCCGGCGTACATCGGCTCAACATTTGAAAGAAGGGGATGTGCAGTGAAGGCAGTGAACGCAGTGAAGGCATATCGAATGAAAGACGCATATCTGGTACTCGTACTCCATGCCTTACGGAGCGGGGATCGCGCACCACGCGCGACGCCTCTACATTTGTGTCGATGAAGCAACGGGTTGTCGTCACTGGCATGGGCGCGCTCACGCCGATTGGAAATACGGTCAACGAATTTTGGGCCGCGGCCCTGCGTGGTGAGAGCGGCGCCAGTCCTATTACGCGGTTCGATGCGTCGGCGTTCGACACACGGTTCGCGTGCGATGTCAAAGGGTTCGATCCGCTCGAATTTCTGGATCGCAAGCTCGCGAAGCGACTCGATCCATTCTGTCAGTACGCGATTGTCGCCGGTGACGAGGCCCTGCGTGATGCCGGAATCGACCCCGCTCGGCTGTCGACTGAGGCCAAGTCGCGCATCGGCGTGATCTTTGGCAGTGGTATTGGCGGTATCCAAACGCTCCAGGCGCAGTCGGTCGAGTGGCAAAAGCACGGGCCCAATCGCTTGTCGCCGTTCTTTGTGCCGATGATGATCTCGGATATGGCCGCTGGAATCATTTCCATTCGCCATGGGTTCACCGGGCCGAACCATTGCGTCGTGTCGGCGTGCGCGACTGGGAATCACAACATTGGCGATGGGTTGGCCGCCATTCGCTCCGGTGATGCCGACATCATCTTGTGCGGTGGGAGCGAGGCGGTGATCTGCGAGCTCGGCGTTGGCGGGTTCTGCGCCATGCGCGCGATGTCGACGCGAAATGACTGTCCGCAGATGGCGAGTCGGCCGTTCGACAAAGACCGCGACGGGTTCGTCATGGGTGAGGGCGCCGCCGCGCTCGTACTGGAGTCGCTCGAGCACGCCGAGAAGCGTGGCGCTCGCATTTACGCCGAGTTGCTGGCCGTCGGCTCGTCGGCCGACGCGTATCACATGACGGCGCCGCATCCAGAGGGTCTCGGCGCACGCCTCGCCATGGCGGCGGCGCTGCGCGACGGCGGCATCGCGTTGGACGAGGTCGACGCGATCAATATGCACGCGACGTCGACTCCGCTCGGCGATGAGTCGGAGTCAAAGGCCATCCGGATGTTCTTCGGCGACAAAGCCGATCGCATCACGGCGACTTCCACGAAGAGCATGACTGGTCACATGCTCGGGGCGGCTGGAGCGGCTGAGGCGATTCTGTCGATCTTGAGCATCGTGCACGGTGTCGTGCCGCCGACGATCAACGTCCGGCATCCCGATCCTGAGTGCGATCTGAACTACGCGTTCAACACGCCAGTCGAGCGGCCGATTCGCGTCGCGCTCAGCAATGCGTTCGGGTTCGGCGGGCACAACACGACTGCGGCGTTCCGAGCGATTTAGGTTCAGCGCCAGTTAACGCAGGAATCGTTCGGCGAGTTGCTCGAGCCGTTCGTCATGATCCGCTCGCGCACGCGCTAGGATCTGCTCGACGTACGGCCGCAGCTTCCGCTCGCCCCAGTAGTACCCGGTCGCCATCTCGGCACTGCCGGTCTCGCCTTCGCGAGCGGCCTCGAGCAACGCGGCCGCGGCGGCCTCGTCGAACGACGGATCGTCGCGGGGCGGGAGATCGAATCGGCGGGCTGGGTTGCCCCAATGTCCGCCGGCATCGTCATCGACAAACGCGCGAGACATAGCGCTACAATGGGACGATCTGCGAGCGGATGGTCTGCGTGCTCGCCGGTCCGTCGCCCGTGTCGGGGAACGACTCCACGAGTCGCATGATTTGCGTGACCTTGGAGCCAAGGTACACGCCGCCGACGCCGATGTACTGCACGCCCCTGATGGTGCCGTCGCCCGCGACCTTCAAGACTTTGCCGCCCTCGGAGCCCTGGCCATGCAGCTCGATGCTGCCGGTGCGCTCGACGCGCCAGGCGCGCTGGCCGGCGACGGTGGTGTCACCCGTCACCTTCGAGTTCACGATCTTCTCGGTCGAGACCGAGTCGAACGCACCGCGGCGACCCGAGTGCGTCGTCGTCGTGTCGGCCCAGGCGCTGCCGGATGCGATCTGCGTGTGCAGCTCCGGCAGGAAAAACCGGAAGCCGTCGTACAGGCCGCGCATGTTGGCGTCCGCGCTCGACGGGGCGCCGAACGAGTAGACCTGTCCGGTCGGCGAGATCTTCCCCGTGAGCTTGACGCCTTTCGCCCACGATAGATCCTGCTTCGGCGCATCTAATGCCGTTGATTGACCGATCGAATCAATCGTCACCGTCAGCGCGAGCGTATCGCGCGACTGCCGCGTCAGCTGCACCGTCACGACCTGCGTCGTCGTGTAGTCGAACTCGGCGGGGGCACGGCCGCCATTCTGATCGCGCTGATTCTGGGTGGCGATCTCAATGCGGTAGCGTTGCGTCCCAGGCGTGTACGCGAACGACTGCGCGCCCGCTGGTACCGCCGCCAATACGAACAGGGCTAGCCAGCGCATACGTGCAATTTAACCTCGTCCAGGTGGCGTGGCGCTCATGACCCGTAATACGGGCGCGCCATCAATGTCCTCCAGAGGGAAATAAATCAAGTGGGTGCGGGGGTCCACAGCCACCGTATGCGCGTGCGGTAGCGAGAAGTCGCCGTCGCGGACGAGGCGGATGCCATCGCGAGCCTCGACCTCGGTAAACGCCGAGACCGTTCCGGACTCCGTTCCGACGTAGAGCCGGCCCCACGACGGGTCGAGCGCGAGCACGTCGGGATGGTCGCCGAGGCTGTACGTCGCGATGACGTGTTCGGTCTTGAGGTCCAATACGCCCAACCGCGCGTTGCCTTCGCCGGCGACAAAGGCGATGCGGCGAAGGACGTCGAGGACGATGCCATGCGGCCGCTCGACGCCCGGCACCGCGATCTGCTCGATGATCTGGTTGGTCTCGGGATTGATCACCGCGATCACGTTCTTCTCGTGCACCGCGACCAGGATGCACGCGCTGATGGGATCGTAGACGGTGTTGCCCGCTTCGCCACCGAGCGGGATGCGGCGCACCAACGTGTCGGCGAACACATCGATCACCGCATCTTCGCCGCCGTGCTCATCGGACACGAAGATGCGGCGTACGTTCGGCGCGTAGGCGATGCCGTCGGGGTAGTCGATCCGGCTGACCTTCGCTATCACGTGGAAATCGTCGAGATCGACGACCGCGACCTGCTGTCGTCCCGTCACCGACGCATACAGGCGCTCGAGCTGAGGAACGACCCACACCCCGTGTACTTGCGGGAAGCCACTCAGGTCGGTCACGACCCGCTGGTTCTTGACGTCGATCACAAGCACTGTCCCGGCGTCCATGTGCGCGATGTACAGCCGGTCCGTGGTCGTATCGAGGCTCTGATAGTCGAACCGCACCGCCGGTCCGGGCACCGGGATCTCGGCGACGGTCTTGAGCAAGAACGCGCCGCGACCCACGCCAGGCGGCGGGGAGGCCACGACCGCGGCTGGCGTGGCTCCCTTCGGCTGACACGATGGTATCGCGAACAGCAGCAGGATGCCGAGCGTAATCAGTCTCCCATGCGCCAGCGCGCGATCAGCGCTGAATAGAGCCGGCCGGCGACCGGCCCGGGCTTGCCATCGCCGACCGCGCGACCGTCGATTGCGACGACTGGCATGACGTCGTTGGTCGTGCCCGTCAGGAAGCTCTCGCTCAACTTCGGGAGATCATCGACGAACATCGGCTCTTCACGAACCGCCATGCCCAGTTCATCCGCGCATTCCAGGACGACTTCTCTCGTAATGCCGGGCAGGATGTAGTTGCTCTTTGGATGCGTCCGGATGACGCCATCGATCACGCCGAAGAAGTTTGTCGCCGCGCCCTCCATAATGACGCCATCGCGCATCAAGAGGGCCTCGTGCACGCCAGCCGCGACGGCCTTTTGCTTCGCGATGACGTTCGGCAGCAGATTCACGGTTTTCAAATCACAGCGCGCCCAGCGCTGATCCGGCAATAGAATCGTGCCGACGCCAGTCGCGCGCTTGTCGTGTAGCGCGGTGAAGGGCGACGCGGCGGCGTAAACCGTGACCGGTGTGCCAACTGGAGGGAACCAATGCGTACGCGGCGAGGCCGCGCCGCGAGTGATTTGCCAATAGACTGTGGCCTCGCCGCGCGCTAAACCATTGTCACGGAGGAGGCGCAGCGAAATCGACGTAAGCTCGGCCGAAGCGTATGCGAGGTCCAGACCAGCGAGGCTCCGTTCCAGCCGACGGAGATGGCGGTCGACCTCGAGCAGCACACCGTCGAACGATCGCGTGACTTCATACACGCCGTCACCAAAGACAAACCCGCGATCGTCGACCGACACTTTCGCGTCGGCGCGATCCACGAACGCACCATTGAGATAAACGATCCCGCTCATGACGTCCCCCGTGCCCGACGAAACGCGGCCGGCGGGCGGCCGAACCGCGCGCGAAAGAGATGCGTGAATGATGGCAGACTCGCGTACCCAACGCGATGACAGACATGCGCGATCGGCAGATCCGTCTCCTGTACGAGTCGCTTGGCCTCGTCCAACCGAAGACCCACGATAAGCTGATGCAGCGTCATACCATTTACGGCCCGAAACGTCCGGTGCAAATGGTGGGGCGCCATCCCCGCCTCGCGGGCCACCCGATTGAGGTCGATATCCTTGGTGTAATTCTCACGAACGTACAACGACGCGACCTGCACCCGCCGGTACAACTCGGCGCGCGTACTCGACTTGACCGCTCGTATGCCCTCGCGGGCGGCGACGCAGCGCGAACGAAGCCGGATGAGCGCTTCCCCGACATCGCGCACCCGGTCCGCGAGACCATGCGGCGAGGCGCCCGCCTGCCAGGCGTTGAACAAGCCAATCAAGCGGGCACCCACCGCGTGTGAGCCGGCGGGAACGAGCACCTCCGGATACTCCAGGTGCGGCGCCAGCGCCTCGTCATCTGGAGGTAGCTCCAAGAGATCCCCATCCCGCGTCGTCAGCGCGCGCTCGAGCGATGCGAGGTAGCGCGAGCGAAAGAACAGGCTGCACGTCTGCGCTGCGCTCTTGGGCGCGATTTGGAACGTGTACGGCTCGTACGCGTTCAGAAAGAGAAACCGTCGATTCGTGAGGCGGTACGTGCCCCGCCGCGTCTCCACATCGATCTCGCCGCGGATCGCGAATTTGACCGAGGCGGACAGCACGTGGACGTGCGGGGAGTGCCAGGTTCGGAACGCCGAGATCAACGTGTTCCGGCCGCCGCTGGCGCTACGGCGCGGGCCGGTGGGTTCCGGAGCATTGATCTCGAGGAAATCGTCCATTTTCGCAAAAACCGATAAATGCGACGGGGTAACCTGTCCGTATGAAATTTCGCATCCTGGCGCTCATCGTGCTCGTCGGCGCCGCGGTGTTCCTGGCCACGATCAACTTGACCGCGGAGGCCGAGCCCGGCTGGCTCGAGCGGACTGTCGCGTTCGGGTTCCTGCAGGCGAGGATTGGGATCAGCGGTACCCCGAAAGCCTTGCCGGCTGACAGCAACGATAAGCGCAGCCGCGAGATCTACCAACAGCGCTGCGCCTTCTGCCATGGCGGCGTCGATGGGTCGACCGCCTCGTTTGCGCGCTCGCTGTCGCCGCGACCGCCGCAGTTTTTCGCCGAGGCGCCGCGCGCGAGTCTCGCGGTAGATGCGTACATCATCAGGCACGGCATTCGGTGGACCGGTATGCCGGCATTTCGTACCATGTCGGACGCCGATGCTTGGCGCGTCGCTATGTACGTCCGTCACGCGCGGCGCGACTCCATCATCGATCCGCTCTTCGGCCTGCGTCCGTTTTTGGCCGGCATCAACGTTCCCGACGCCGACTCGGCCGCTCGGTGGTATTGCGACAATCTCGGGTTCACCGAGAATGGGGCGAGTACCGTCAACGGGCTCAGGCAAGTCGTGGTGGAGCGCGGGCCGTACGCTATCGAGTTGCTGTCTTCCCCAGACGCCACGATGCTCGGCGTTGCTAAGTTAGGATTCGTCGTCGATGATCTCGATCCGGTCCTCAAGGAGCTCCAGCAGCGCGGTGTGCAAATCGTGCGCGGTATCACGACGCTCCCGCAATTTCAAATTCGCTTTCTTCTCATACAGGATCCGAATGGCAATGTTATTCAACTCTTTGATCGTAGGACTTAGCCTCGCCATCCAGATCACGGAAGGCACGACCAAAGTGGGTGATGTCACGATTCACTATTTGCAATCGGGCCCAACGAAGGACACGCACGCGCTGGTGCTGATCCCCGGTTGGCGGTTGCCGGCGTCCCTGTGGAACGAGCAACTGCAGCGATTCGGCGCGCACGAACGCGTCATCGCGATTGATCCGCGGTCACAAGGGCCGTCCACGAAAACGACGGCCGGCAACACGCCGGAGTCTCGTGCGGTTGACCTGCATGGCGTGCTCGCCAACCTCGGCGTCACTCATGCGACGCTCGTGGGCTGGTCGCAGGGTGCCCAAGATGTCGCGGCGTACTTGGCGCAATTTGGTACGTCGACAATTGATGGCGTTGTCCTGGTAGACAGCCCGGTGTCCTGGGGACCAGCCGAAGTCGATGCACACCCGGCGTTCAGCAAGGCGATACTCGGCGGCATACCGAACTACGCGAAATCGCCGGAAGATTATTCGCGAGGGATGGTGCGCTCGATCTTTGTTCAGCCGCATCCGGATCTTGACATGGACAACATCGTGCGGTCCACGATGCAAACGCCGCCGGACATCGGCGTCGCCATGTTGGTCCAAGACATTTTCGGTGCCGACCGGCGCCCGGCGCTTCGGGCGCTCGACAAGCCCGCGCTGATCATCGCGGCCGCGAAGGGACCGTTATACGATCTGCAAAAGGAAGAGGCGGCAACCATTCCGGGATCGCGATTCGTGACGGTCGAGAACTCCGGTCACGCGATCATGGTCGATCAGCCGGCCCAGTTCGACAGCGTGCTGACGGTGTTTCAGGGTCAGTCCGCCGGCTCCAGCAAATGATCAAACGGGTCATACCCGTGGAGCGGCTCGAGCGCGCGATCGGTGTGTAACGTCAGGTCGTAAGGCTTGCCTTGCGTAAAAGCGACGCGGAGTAGTTCGACCGCGCCATCTTTGTCGCCCAGCTGCGCGGCGATCCGCGCGCGCTGATATGTGTTGCGGCCGAACAAATACGGCCGCGCGATCGCCGCCAGCTGCACCGAGTACTGCGCGGCCGTGGCCTTGTCGCCGCGGCGCGCGGCGCCGACGCCGAGCGAGCCGAGGGCGTCGATGTCGCCGGTCGCGGTCCAGATGGCGGTCCAGATCGTGTCGGCGGCCATCGAGTGACCGGATGCGTCCAAGGCCTCCGCCAACCCGGCACGATCGTTCGGCCCCGAAATCCGGAACCACCGAACGGCGCGGCTGTAGAGCGTGCTGTCCGAATGCCCATGCGCGCGCAGCTCGTCGGCGGCGATGATCATCAACCGTCCCGAGTTCATCGTATCGCTCGGGATCCAGGGCAGCGTCTCGTCGAGACGCGCCGTGAGGTCGGATGACCGTCCGAGCGCGGCGAGCGCGCGCACCTCGGCGGCCATGGTTCGCCACGCGCTGGGGAACCGATCACGCCCTTCCTTCGCGATCGCCAACTCGGATCGATGATCACCGAGCATGTGATAGGCGGCCGCCGGCAGCATCCAGTAGCCGTCCCATCCCTTCATCCATCCCCGATTCGCGTCCACGTCCTTGAGCGCGGTCAGCGCATGGTGCGGATGATCGAGCATGAGCTCGAAGTAGCCGACATCGAGCAACCCCTCGCCGCCGGGCGCCGCATCCACCATCTGGTGGGATGTTCGGACGGCGGACGCCCAGTCGCCATGAATCTGCGCGATCGAGTTATCGAGGAAGAATCGATCGAACGGCGCGAGCTCTCCGCGGCGGGCGGCCAGTCGTGTGATGAGCGAATCGGCGCTCGCGTACTCGTGCGTCGTGAGGTACGCGTCGATCGACCAGAGCACCGGCTGGGCATACGTCGAATCGAGCGTGGCCGAGCGCAGGTAATGGGATATGGCTTCCCGCTTCTGGCCGCGCACCTGCGCGTCGAGCCCCTGCTCGAACTCCTGATATGCCTCGTACGTTGGCGGGAACGTCGCCCGCTGAATCGATTCGCTGAGGCGCGGGTTATACAGCACCGCCAGCGCACCCGTCACGTGCTCGCGCAGCCGGTCGACGGCGACGAGCGGCGCGCGGACCGGTCCGCTGACTGGATCGACGCTGCGCAGCAAGCGCCCCGCGCGCGCGTCGGAGATGAGCGACTGAAATCGCAGCGAGTCGCCGTCGCGATAAAAACTGCCCCAGACGATGGTACCGGCGCCCGTCTGCTGGGCGAGCGCCCGCACGGCAGGCGGCCCCGAGCCCACGGGCTGCCGCGCCGCGAGCATCGCCGTCCGTGCGTCGACGACATCGACCAGGCCCGTCTCAGCCAACCGCTGCGTTACCCAATCGGCGGCCATGAGGCCGACCGGGTTGAACGTCGTGTCGCCAGTGTTGTTTTCAAACGGCGCCACGAGGACCCGGGTCGCGACTAATGCGGGCGGGCGGCTGGCTCGGTACTCCGTCACCACATGGGCCCCTATCGCGCCGGTCGCGGCAATCGCTATGCATGCGAGAACGATTCTCGAAAGACGCTTGGGCGAGACCGGAGGTCGAGCCACCTGTGGCACGCTGGTCCGACGCAATGCGGCGGGCGTACGACGCTTGGGAGGGGCGATCGTGATGGCCTGTTCGGGCGAGTCGCGGAGTTTCGTGGCGTAGGCCGTAATCGAGGCATCGGGTGCGGCGTCCAGTTCCTGACGCACGAGCGTCTCATAGACCCGGGCGTGTTGCAACGCCCCGGCTCGATCGCCAGACGCCACGAGCGCATGCATCAACTCGAGCGCGACGCCGGCGTCGAGCGGATCGGCCGAAGCGAGTCGCCGGCACCAGCCGGCTTCCGCGCGCGGATCCCCACGGTCGCGCGCATCGGCCGCCAGCGACCGCAGCGCCTTGCGATATCGCTCCGCCAGGTGCGACCGCTGGGCCTCGACCCAGCGCTCGAACTCCGGCGCGTCGGGCACATAGAATCCGTCGAGAAATGGCCCGCGATACAACGCGACCGCTCGTTCCGACTCGCGCCGCCCGAGCGCGTGCTCGAACTCCGCGAGGTCGCTGGTGATGGCCTCGGGGTTGAGGCGAAGCTCAGTCGTGCCGAGCACCAGATCGTCGCGCCCGAGATCGCGGCGCAGCGCGTAGACGGTCTGCGCCAACACGCGCCGTGCTTTCTCGTCGTCGCTGTCCGGCCACAGATGCTGAATCAGTTTTGTGCGCGGCACGCCGTGCTCGCCGGCGGCCGCGAGAATGGCGAGCACCGCCAACGGGCGCCGCTGGCCACCCGCGCCACCATCGCGGTCGCCTTCATCGCGGTCGATGGAAAGACCGCCGAACGTTCGGAGCCGGAGCACGTGTCAGAGGTGTGTCAGGGAACGAGCAGGATCTTGCCAGCCATCCGCCGCGACTCCAGCGCGCGCTGCGCTTCCGCCGCATCCTTCAGCGGAAATTCGTGCGCGATGCGAACGGTGAGCTGACCGGCCTTGATCCACGAGAACAGGTCATTCACGCGTCCGACCATTTCCTCGCGCGTCGCCGTGTAGTTGCCGAGCGTCGGCCGCGTGAGGTACAGGGACCCTTTGCGATTCAAAATCTGGGGGTCGAGTGGCGGCACGGCGCCGCTCGATGCGCCGAATAGCACCATGTACCCGCGCGGGCGCAGACAGTCGAGACTCGCGTCGAACGTCGTCTTGCCGACCGAGTCATAGACGACATCGACGCCGCGATGCTTCGTGAAGGCTTTGACGCGAGCGACGACGTCCTCGATGGTGTAGTCGATCGTCTCGTCCGCGCCGTCCCCGCGCGCGATCTCGGCCTTTGCCGCGCTGCCCACGGTGCCGATGACCCGCGCGCCGAGCTTCTTCGCGATCTGGACCAGGAGCCCGCCCACGCCACCGGCGGCTGCATGGATGAGGCACGTCATCCCGGGTTGAAGCGGAAACGTCGATTTGGCGAGGTAGTGCGCGGTCATCCCCTGGAGCAGCACTGCGGCGGCCACATCCGTGGCGACGCCGTCCGGAATCTTCACCAACTTCGCGGCCGGGACGGCCTGTAACTCGGCGTACGCCCCAAGCGGCCCTTCGTACGCGACCCGATCGCCCACCGCGAGCCCGCTAACTCCGTCGCCCAGGGCCGTAATCGTCCCCGCGCCTTCCGTTCCGGGGATGAACGGCTTTGGCACCGGGTACATGCCGGTGCGACGGTACACGTCGATAAAGTTGATCCCGACGGCCGCCAGGCGAACCAGCGCCTCACCGGGCCCGGGTTTCGGGTCGGTTACGTCTTCGTAGCGGAGGACCTCGGGTCCTCCGTTTTCAAGCACACGGATGGCCTTCATGGCTTGACAAGTTATAACGCCGTACCCTAGTCTCCGACATGCGTTGCGGACCCGTCACGTTCTGTTGTGCCATCGCCGATACGCGGCCCGGGCGACATACGTGACCGTCTGACAGCACGCTTGTCGTGGTTTCCCTGGCCGCTCCGTTCTAGAGAGCGGCCCTTTTTTTTCCCCCGAGGAACTATGTCGACCGCTACCACCGCTGTGGATCCGGAGATCGAGAAAAAGGGGTATGCGCACCCCGAGGTGCTGGTGACCACGAGTTGGCTGGCTGAGCATCTCAACGATCCGAATCTCCGGATCCTGGAGAGCGACGAGGACGTGCTGTTGTACGACACCGGGCACATTCCCGGAGCGCAGAAGATCGACTGGCATACCGACCTGAACGATCCGGTCATTCGCGATTACATCACGCCGGCGGCGTTCCAGGCGTTGCTGCGGCGGCTCGGCATCGATGAGTCCACGCCCGTGATCTACTACGGCGACAAGAATAACTGGTGGGCGACGTATGCCTTCTGGGTGTTCAAGCTTTTTGGCTTTGACAACGTCCGCGTGTTGGACGGCGGCCGCGCGAAGTGGGAGGCCGAGAAGCGGCAGTTCGTCACCGAGCGGCCGACGTTCGCGCCATCGAGCTACACCGCGCCTCAGCGCTCGGACTCCGAGATTCGTGCCTTTCTCGAGGACGTGAAGAAGCATCTGAGCGCGAAGGGGAAGCTTGTCGACGTGCGCTCGCCACAGGAGTACACCGGCGAGAAGCTCCACATGCCGGACTATCCGCAGGAAGGCGCTTTGCGCGGTGGGCACATCCCGACCGCTCGGAGCGTTCCGTGGGCTCGGGCCGCGAATCCAGACGGGACGTTCAAGTCGGCCGAGGATTTGCGCGCCATCTACGAGAAGGAGCAGGGGCTGTCTAAGGGCGACAGCGTCATCGCCTACTGCCGTATCGGCGAGCGGTCGTCTCACACTTGGTTCGTGCTGACTTACCTGCTCGGCTATCCTAACGTTCGGAATTACGACGGGAGTTGGACCGAATGGGGTAACTCCGTGCGAGTTCCGATCGAGCAAGGTACGGGAAAGGCCTAGCGTCGTCGCGGGATCATTCGCATGCCGTGCCGAGGCCGGAGTGTCACGACCGGCTTCGGCACGACCGGGTGCCCGGGCACGAGGTCAAAGCGCCAACGTTGTGCGAGCGTAGCGAGCACCAGTATCAACTCGGTCCACGCGAACGACTCGCCGATGCAGATGCGAGAGCCTCCGCCGAAGGGGAAGTACGCGAACTTCGGCGGAGCTTCTTTTTCCCAGCGGGAAGGATCAAAACGCTCGGCGTCAGCCCAGAACCGCGGATCGCGCTGCGTGACCCAGGGCGAGACGAAGACCAGCGCACCCACAGGCAACTCGTATCCGCCGACGGAATACGGCACGATGTTACGCCGACCGATAATCCATGCGGGTGGATACAACCGCAGGACCTCGGAGACGACGGCACGGGTGTAGGGTAGACGAGGTAGATCCTCGACGGATGGCAGGCCGCCGACCGCGCACGCCTCCTCGGCCATGCAGCGCTCGACCGCTGGCGCCTGAGACAGCGCATACGCGGCCCAGGCGAGCGCGTTGGCCGTCGTCTCATGGCCGGCGAGGAAGATGGTCAGAATCTCGTCGCGCAACTGCGTGTCCGTCATGCCGGCAAGCAGCAGCATGGACAGGAGATCGCCGCGGTCTTCGGGCCGTGCACGACGCTCGGCGATGATGCGGTAGACGATCGCGTCGAGCGTCGCCTTCGCCCGCTTGAGTCGAATCATCCACGGCACGGGCAGATGATCGAAGATCTCGAAGAATGGGAGGGTCGCGATCTCGAATGCTTCGAGCGCCTCAGCCATGGCACTCCGAATCGCCGCCGTCTCGGTGCCGGCATCGAATCCGAACAAGGTCCGCCCGGCGATGCCGAGCGTCAGCGCCATCATCTCGCTGGCGAAATCGATGCTCTCGCCGTGCGTCCAGCGATCCCGCGCGGCGGCCGCGGCGTCGACCATCGTGCGCGCATACCCCGCGATCCGCTCACGATGAAACGCCGGCTGCGCGAGCCGCCGCTGCTCCAGATGCACGTCGCCCTCGCTCGTGAGCAACCCTTCGCCGAGCAGCGGCTTGGTGCGCTCGAGTCCCCGTCCTTTCTTGAAGGACCGCTGGTTGGTCACCAGCACGTCCCGTATCGCCTCGGGTTCGTTGATCAGCACGAGCAGCTGGGGGCCAATCTTGAATGATGATACGTCACCGTATCGTTTGCTCAGTTGATGTAGAAATCCAAGTGGATCGCGCCGGAATGAAACGAGCGTCTGCCCAGGCCACGACCCGCGGATTCCCGGCGGAGTATTGTCTGTGCTCATTAACTTGCGCCCGCAAATGACTCGTGGTTTCGCTCTCGCGCTCAGTATCACTGCCCACCTCGGGGCGCAACAACCTCGGGCTCTCTCCCTGTCAGATGCGGTCAGCACGGCGCTCAATGGGAGCGGCACCATGGCGATCGCGCGGGCGGGTCTGACGCGCGCCCGTGGGCAAGTCGCGCAAGCGCGGTCGGAGTTCCTCCCGCAATTGAACGGAACCTTGAGTTATACCCGGACACTCAAGTCCCAGTACGCGCCGCTCACGTCACTCAAGCCGAACCAGTTCGAGCTCTGCACGATCGCGCTCGACTCCACGGCAACGCCGGCCCAGCGTCAGGCCGCTCTCGCCTCGGCCCAAACCTGCCCGTCACAACTCTCCGGCAACATTTTTTCGAGCGTCGGCATCGGCGCGCTCAACGCCTATAATCTGGGCCTCTCGTTCTCCCAGCAGCTCTTCAACGGCCAGATGCTCGCCGCCGCGCACGCCGCGTCGGCGCCCGAGCGGGCGGCCCAGCTAGAGATCACGGCGCAGCGCGCGCAGGTCATGTTCGACGTGGCTCAGGCTTACTATGACGCGGCACTGGCCGATGAGCTCGTGAGCATCGCCGATTCGACGATGGCCATGGATGAGCGCACGCTGGCTCAAGCGCGCACGGCGCGGCGGATCGGCGAGCAGTCGGAGTTCGAGCTGCTCGAAAGCCAGGTGACGCGCGACAACCAGGTCCCTTTGGTGGTTCAGGCGAAGGCTGGGCGTGATGAGCGCTACCTGCGGCTCAAGCAGCTCATCGGGCTGCCGCTCGATGTGCCATTGACGCTCACCACCGGTGTGGAGGATTCGTTGAGCGACAGTGTGTCCTTCGCGGTCGGCGACACGACGGTCGATCACCGATCGAGCGTCCGCGAGGAGCAGGAGGCGATCGTCGCGAATCAGGCGTTGTTGACGGAGAGCCGCGCTGAATATTTCCCATCGCTGGCGCTCACCTCGAGCTATCAGCGGGTCGCGTTTCCCACGGGTGGGCTGCCGGCCTGGAACAGTTTTTTGAATAACTGGACTATCGGCGTGACGGCCTCGGTTCCGATCTTCAATGGGTTCAAGACGCACGGAGACGTCCTGGTCGCTCAAGCGAATCTCGAGACCGAGAAGGCACGGTATAGCCAAGCGCGCGATGCGGCGGCGCTCGACGCGCGGAACACCATCGCCGAGTTGCGTGCGGCCGAGGCTAGCTGGCGCGCCGTGTCTACGTCTTGGCAGCAGGCTGTCCAGGCGTATCAGATCGCTGAGTTGCGATATCGCGAAGGGCTTTCTTCTTTGGTCGAGCTCAATGGCTCACGGCTCGCTCGACAGCAGTCGTTCTCTAATCGCGCGCAGGCCGCCCGCAATCTTCAGGTCGCCCGCATGCGTGCTGCTCTGATTCGGGATCTGCCTCTGGCGGCGAAATGAGACGCATTTGGCCGCTTCTGGCTTTGACCATTGCATGTAATCACGGTGATCAGAGCGCCGCACGAGCTCCTCGGGTCATTGAGCTCGGTGTCGAGGATATTGCTGTGATAACTACGGGTCGCGTTCAAGGCGGCCCGGCGATATCAGGAACGTTGGCGCCGACCAAGAATGCCTCATTGCGCGCACAGGTCGGCGGCCCGGTCTTGGAAACGCTGGCCGACCAAGGACAGCATGTAGCCGCTGACCAAGTGCTTGCACGACTGGACGCGGCCGCCATTCGTGACTCGTATAACTCAGCCAAAGCCGCCGTTTCTACTGCGCAACTTGCCGCTGACTATGCCGACCGTCAGGTGAAGCGCATGGACACTTTGCTGGCGGCAGGTGCGATATCGGAACGCGATCACGAGGGTGTCGTCGAGCAGGACGCCCAGGCGCATGCCGCGCTGGCGAATGCCAAGTCGGGCTTTGTGCAGGCCGGAAAGGCGCTGGCGAACACGGAAATTCGTGCGCCGTTCTCAGGGATCGTCAGTGAGCGCGATGTGAGCGCGGGCGATGTCATTGGGCCTGGCAGCCCGACGTTCACCGTCGTGGACCCGAGCCGTCTGCAATTCGAAGCGACGGTTCCCGCCGCGCAAATCTCGACGGTTCACGTCGGCGACCCGGTCTCGTTCGTGCTCACCGGCTACAACGCCCGCACGTTCGCCGGCTCGATCGTTCGGATCAATCCTGTCGCGGATCCCACGACGCGGCAGGTTCAGGTTTTCACCGAGATCAAGAATCCCGACAACAGCATTGTCGGCGGTCTCTTCGCGACCGGCCGCGTCGTCAC
>DASRDS010000011.1:0-7847 GCA_035652495.1 Gemmatimonadaceae bacterium | reverse complement strand
TATCTGATGCGCCGCCTCGCCGAGCGTCCGGCGAATGTCGCGTTCATCACCGGCAACGTGATTCGGGAGCTGGTGAGCGGTCACCGGTGACGGATGAGTCCACGTTGGGCGGCTATATCGCCGTCCATACGCGCCCGCCGGCGTTCACCGGCGTGGACGGGGGAGCGTACACCGTGGACGTCGCGGTCGACGACACCGGTGGCTATCTCCTCTTCATTCGCTGGGAAGGCGAGCCGCCGGCGATCGGCGGGCATCTCGAGTCGGATTATCTGGTCCGCGGCACGGATGAGTCCATGGTGCGCGCCGCGATCGATCGCCTATCCTTGCTCGACGTGAAGCAGACGCTCGACGCGTTGATCCGCGCGCGATGACGGAGCGCGGCGTCGTCCTCCAAGGGACGGGTGGCGTGTGGTCTGTCCGCACCACCGAGGGCGTCACCCGGGAGGTCTCGCTCCGGGGCCGGCTCAAGATCGCGGACGAAAAGCTGGCGGTTGGCGACGAGGTCATCCTCGAGGACGCCGGCGGTGCGTGGGCGATCGCCGAGATCTTGGCCCGTCGTTCCGTGCTTGCCCGCCGGTCCCCGGGTGGGGCCTATGGCGAACGCATCGTCGCGGCCAACGTGGACCAGGTCGTCGTTGTATTTGCGGCCGCGAGTCCCGAGCCGCATCCGCGTATGCTGGACCGGTTTCTCGTGATCGCCGAGGCGAACGAGCTGCAGGCGCATGTCGTCGTGAACAAGATCGATCTCGTCGATTTCGACGCGGCGCGCGCCAGGTTCGCGGATTATCCGCTCGCCGGGTACCCGATGCACTTCACGAGCACCGTGAGTCGTGCCGGGCTCGACGAGTTGGCCGGCGAGCTGAAAGGGCGTACCTCGGCGTTTGCCGGGCCATCCGGTGTGGGGAAGTCATCGCTGCTCAACGCGCTTTACCCCGGCCTCAATTTGCGCGTCGGCGCGATCAGTCAGTCGGTCAACAAAGGCCGGCATACCACGGTTGGCGCTCTCCTCCATCCGTTGCCTAACGGTGGTTTTGTCGCCGACACGCCCGGGCTGCGCGAGGTTGGCATCTGGGGGCTCGCGCCGGACTCGCTCGACCGGTGCTTCCCCGAGTTCGTCGCGCATCTCGGGCATTGTCGGTTCGCCGACTGTCATCATGTCGTTGAACCTGATTGTGCCGTGCGCGCCGCGGTTACATCTCACGAGTTGAGTTCTACTCGATACGAAAGTTATTTGCGGCTGCGGCAAGAACTTTTGTGAAATTCTTCGCGCTCGCTACGCTCGCGATTCTGACCGCGTGCGCGCGACCGTCATCGACATCATCTGAGACGCCGACGCCGACGCCCACGTCTGTGCCTGTGCTGGATGGTTGGCGACTCGTATTCGCTTATACGTTCGACCATATCGATACGACGGTCTGGTCGCTGGGCACGCATACATTCGATGGCAACGCGGCGCAGTTCAGGCCGTACAATGCGAAGGTCCGTCATGGTCACCTGGAATTGACGCTAAAGCCGGATCGCGTCGAAGATCGCGCATACTCGGGCGCTGAGCTGGAGCTCAAGCAGCCGTACCAGTATGGGAGATTCGAAGTCCGCATGCGCGCGGCGAAAGGCAACGCCGTGATTTCTTCGTGGTTCGGCTACTTCCAGCCGCCCTGGCAAGAAATCGACGTCGAGTTTCTAGGAGACCATCCGAGCGCCGTCCAATCGAACGTCTATAACTCGTCGGACGCGACGCCGACGCTATTCGCAGGCTTCCCGATTCTGCGAACGGTACCATTCGATGCGACAGCCGATTTCCATACGTACGCCTTCGAATGGGAGCCGAACGAAATCCGCTGGTACGCCGACACGATCCTCGTGGCGCGCACGGCAAATCGTTCCCAGGTCCCCACGCGCGCGATCAGGCCGATGCTGAATCTGTGGCTTTCGACGGATACCGCGTGGGCAGGTCGGATCAACCCGTCGACGTTGCCCGCCCACTCGGCGTATCAGTGGGCGCGCATCTACCAGCGCCCGTAGCGACGACTCCGTCGCTACGACTCCGAGCGCAGGGCGATCAGCGGACTGACCTCGATCGCGCGACGAGCGGGGATGTAGCACGCCAGCAAGACGATCGCGACCAGCGCGATTGCCGCCGCGGCCAGTGTGAGAGGATCGGTGGGCGCGATGCCGTAGAGGAGTCCGCGTAGCGCGCCGGCGCTGACGACTGATCCGACAAGGCCTACGGCGACGCCCACGAGCGCAAGTGACAGCCCTTCTCGCAGCACGAGCCGGCCGATGTCGCCGCCGGTCGCGCCGAGTGCCATGCGGAGCCCGAGCTCGTGCGTGCGCTGTGACACGGTGGATGCGAGGACGCCGTAGAGCCCCACCGCCGCGAGCAACATCGCGACCACCGCGAATGTCATGAGCAGCACGCTATTGAACCGTGGACGGGCGAGCGGCACACCGGCCAGTTGCTCGACCGGGTCGGCGCGCACGGCTGAGATCTCGGGATGGATGTCCCGCAGCGCTTGAGCGACGAGGCCGAGTAGTGCCGCCGGGCGCATTGTCGTGCGCACGGCGATGCGCTGTGGATAGATGCCCATCGCCAGCCCTTGCCGCATGGGCACGTAGACCGTCGGCCACGCGGTTTGCAGGTCCCGGTATCGGGTGTCGCCGGCGACACCGATCACGGTCAGCCATGGCATGTCGGCGCCGCGATAGTCGCGTCGGATACGCTTGCCGATCGGATCCTGTCCGGGCCAGAAGCGGCGCGCGATGGCTTCACTGATGACGGCCTCATTGAACGCCCCGCTCGCAAACGTGCGACCGCGAATGAGTGGAACACCGAGCGTGCGGAAGTAGCTCGGCTCGATAACCTCGAAGTTCACGTTCGGATGGTCGGTGTCCGTGCCGCCCGAGCGGCCTTCGGGCACAAACGGGATGGTCCACCCACCGGCACCCGAGAACGGCCCGAGAACGACCGGCGTGCCGCCGATACGATCGGCGAGCCGCTCATAGAGGCTCACGTATCCCGCGAGCGACGTATCGCTCACCGGGTCGCTGATCTGGACGATGGTGACGTCGCGGGCAGTGAAGCCCATGTCGACGTGCTGCAAGGTGAGGAGACTGCGCGTCAGGAGCGCGGCGCCGCCGGCGACGACGAGCGCCAGCGCGATTTGCCCGACGACCAGCGTTTGCTTGAGAGCACGCGTGCCGCGACTGTCGCGGCCAGCGCGTGTGCCGACGCGCAGCGATCGGGTTAGGGCGGCGCCCTTCGACCACCAGATGGGCGCGCACGCCAAAATGGCGAGCGCGAGGGTGACCAACATCGTCGCGGCGAGCGCGACACCGCCGGCGGCGCCGTCAATGCGAATCTCGTTGACACGCGGCAGCTCGCGCGGCGCCAAGGCGACCAGGGCCGTGATCGCGCCCTTCGCGAACAGCAGCCCGAGCACGGCGCTCAGCGTCGCAAGCGAAAAGCTCTCGGCGAGCAGCTGCCGTGCGAGTCGCGGACGTGACGCGCCGAGTGCGGCGCGGATGGAAAGCTCGCGGGAGCGCGCGACGGCGCGGATGATGAGCAGGTTGGCGACGTTCACGATCGCGATCAGAAACACGAGGCCGACCGCGATCGCGAGCATGATGATCGACGGCCGGACGTCGCCGACGATCGCGTCGCGAAGCGTGAGGACGACGGGTCTCGACATGCGGTCGGTGCCGTTCGGGTCCAGATCGCCCGGGCGATGCATGAATGCCTGCATCGCGCTCGCGGCCTGACGCGGTGACACCCCTCGCCGCAGTCGCGCGATGATCCCGTAGGGAATCGTCCGCGGGCTCATGCCCAGCGAATCCGCCGCGATGTTCACCCACGCTTCGACGCCAGACGGAAACTCGAAGCCCGCCGGGGCGACTCCCACGACGGTCCAATCGCCGCCGCCTAATACGACATGCCGCCCGATCACCGTCGGATCCGCCGCGAACTGCCGCTTCCAGAACTCGTAGCTCAACACCGCGACACTCGGCGCACCCCGCGCGCCATCCTCGTGCACGAACAACCGCCCCGCCGCGGCATGCACGCCCAACACATCGAAGAATTCGGCGGTCGCCATGTTGGTGTTCACGGTGAACACGCGATCGCCCACTTTGGCCACGAGCGGCCACGCGCCGTCATAGCCATTGCCGGCAACCGCCGTGAAGACGCCAGGGGCTGCCCGCAGATCATCCAAGTCCGCGCCGGTATACGCACCGAGCTGGTTGTCGGTGCCCGTTGATTTGCGGACAACGACCACGCGGTCCTGATCGGTGACCGGCAATGGGCGAAGCAACACGCCGCGGACCACGCTGAACATGGCGGTCACCGCGCCAATGGCGACCGCCAGCGTGACAACGGCTACTGTCTTGAAGGCGTGTCTCATATCGTAGTATTACAAGGGTGACTGCCGCAGTGTAATATGGGGGCATGAAAATTCGAGCGTTGCTGGCCAGCGGGTTCCTCTGGAATGCCGCGATGGCCGCGGCGCAGGCGCCGCAAGTCTCACTCGACTCGATCTACAAGCTCGCGGTCGACAGTGCGAAATACTCCGAGCAGGCGACGGTGCTGCTGCTCGACGACGGTGTCGTCTCGGTCGAACGTGATGGCCGTCAGACCCGCACGTATCACCAGGTCATCCAGGTACTGCGGCAGCGGGCCGTGCAGGGTCTGCAGGAGCGCTCGTTCACATACAGTCCAGACCACGAGCGCCTGACCGTCAACGCGATGCGCGTGCTCGGTCTGGACGGCCACGTGATCAGCGAAAAGCCGACGCTGTCGCAAGAGTCGGACGTACCCGTCGCGCGCACGAATCCCGTATACGAGCACCGGAAGGTGCTCCGAATGTCGCTCTCCGGCGTCGCGCCCGGCACGCTCCTCGATGCCAGTTGGACCATCGAGCTTTATAAGCCCTACCGCGACGGCGATTTCTACGATGCTTGGCGCGTGACGGCGGGCACCACCGTGCGCCGCTCGCGGTACGTGATCGATGCGCCAAAGGACATGGCGGTTCGGATCGCCGAGCACCATCTCGATTTTCCCCGGCGCGACACGGTGATCGGCTCGCGGAAGCTCTATCAGTGGGCCACGCACGATGTCGCGTGGGTGAAGCCCGAGCCCTTCTCGCCGGCCGCTGACTCCAATGATCTTGCCATGAACATCGATGTCGCCGGCCCGAGCTCGTGGCGCGACATCGGGAAGTGGTATGCGGGGCTGGCCAGCGATCGCCTGCGTGCGGACCAGCGTTTGCGCGACACGGTTCGCGGGGTCGTTGCCGGCGCCACCACGCTGGCGGACTCGGTGCATGCCGTCCACCGTTGGGTCGCGCAAGACATTCGGTATGTCGCGGTCACCCTGGGACAGGGCGGCTATCAACCACGGTTCCCGGACACGGTGCTCACGACGGGATTCGGCGATTGCAAGGATAAGGCGACCTTGCTCATCGACGCGCTGTCCGTACTCGGCGTGCAAGCATATCCCGTGTTGATCAACGCGGGCGGGGCCCCGGACTCGACCCTGCCGACAATCCGCGCGTTCAACCACGAAATCGTCGCGATCAAGCGCGGAGCGGGTTATCAGTACGTCGACCCGACGTCGGAATTCTCCCGATTCGAGACCATCCCGAGCCCTGATGCGGGCCAGTTCGCTCTGGTCGTCCACGCCGACGGTCAAACCGAGCCGGTGATAACACCCACTGTCACGGCAGATTCGAATCGGTTCGATATGCAGCTCGTTGGCGTGCTCGCCACCGACGGTACGATCTCCGCTCGCGTCACCACGCGCGCCAGCGGGGCGTTCGAGCTGGGCATGCGAGCATCCATGCAGAACCGGCCCGACTCGACTCAGCGCGAGACGATGCTCCGCACCTTGGCGTCGAGCGTGTACCCTGAGGCGAAAGGCGACAGCCTCACGCTATTCGATGGCAAGGATTTCAAGGCCCAACCCGTCATTTCATTCGTGATTCGGAATGGCCGTGCGACACAACAATCAGGCGATGTCGATCTGCTGAATGTCCACGACCGCTCGCAGGTCTTCTCGCGCATCGCGGACGAGATCGAGGCGCACCTGCCGCGCCAGCAGCCCATCGATGCGGCGCGCATCACGGGCCGGGTGGTGACCTCGGACGCAATGCGCATCACCTTGCCCGAGGGATGGCATGCGCGGTTACCCTCCTCGGTGAACGCGACCAGCGTGTTCGGTCATTACGAGTCGACGTATCATCAGGACGGGCGGGAGTTGGTGCTCACCCACCGCGTGTCCGGCGTCAAGCAGATCTTCCCGAAGGAACGGGTCAACGATCTCTTGGCCTGGCTACGCGAATGCGCCAAGGACCGAGTGACGGTTATCGTCCTCGAGCACTCAGCGCCCAAGACCTAGGGCGACAGACGCTCCTGTCGCCACGTGTCGCCATCGCGGATGTACTTGATCCGATCGTGCAGCCGATCTGGACGGCCCTGCCAGAACTCGATCGCGCTCGGAGTGACGCGAAATCCGCCCCAGTAGGATGGGAGCGGCACTTTGCCGTCGGCGTAGCGCTCGGACAGCTCGTGATGCCGCTGCTCCAGCGAGGAGCGGCTGTCGACCGGCTGCGACTGGTGGGAGACGGAGGCGCTGATTCGGCTGCCGAATGGGCGGGAGTCGAAGTACGCTTGCGACTCGAGGCGGTCGACACGCGCCGCGGTTCCCTCAACGCGAACCTGGCGTTCGAGGGCCGGCCAATGGAATACTAGGGCGACTCTGGGGTTCGACTCGATCTCGCCGCCTTTGCGGCTCCGATAGTCGGTGTAGAACACGAATCCGTGCTCGTCGACACCTTTGAGCAGCACGATGCGGGCTGACGGGATGCCGTCCGGCGTCGACGTCGCCAGGGTCATCGCGTTGTCGTGCTTCGCGTCGGCGAACCAGAGCTCGAACTGAACGAACGGATCGGCGTCCATGTTTACGTTGCGTCCGCGCTAAACCGCGGGCATCTCGAGGGGTGCTCGCGGATACTCGATGTCGACACGGTCTGGCACCTCGAACGGTTCGCCATCAGGTGTCTCCAATACGAAACCCGCGTCGCGAATCATGGCGTAATCAGCACTCGCTGGTTGGCCACGCGACGTTAAATAGTCGCCGATAAAAATAGAATTGGCGGGATAGAGCCCGAGCGGCTGCAACGAACGCAAGTGGGCCTCTCGGCCACCCGCGATGCGTATTTCTTGCGATGGCAACAGGAAGCGATACAACGACAACACTCTTAAGCAGCGCCTCGGATCAAGCAGACGTCGCTCGGCGAACGGCGTGCCTTCCAGCGGCAACAGGAAGTTTACCGGGACGCTGCGCACATCCAACTCGCGCAGGCTCATGGCCAGGTCAATGACATCATCGTCCGACTCACCCATGCCGATGATGCCACCGGAGCACGTTTTGATGCCCGCCGCTTTCACATGCTCAACGGTCGCGACGCGATCGTCGAACGTATGCGTCGTGCACACTTCATTGTGGAAGTGTGACGACGTGTTCAGGTTGTGATTGACCGTTTCAACACCGGCTTCTTTGAGACGAACGGTCTGGTCGGCATTCAAGAGGCCCAGGCACGCGCACACTTTGAGATCGTACTGCGACCGGATCTCGCGAACGGCATCGAGCACTTTCCCGAAGACGCGTTCTCCGGGTGAGCGACCGGAGATGACGAGGCAGAACGTGCCGGCCTTGAGCTCGGCCGCGCGCCCGGCCGCGGCGAGGATTTTGTCGCGGGCGAGCATGGGATACTTCTCGATCTCACTCGTCGAGACGCTCGACTGCGTGCAATAGTGGCAATCTTCGGGACACAGCCCACTCTGCGCATTGAGCA
>DASRDS010000010.1:0-27102 GCA_035652495.1 Gemmatimonadaceae bacterium | reverse complement strand
CGCCACCGGATCTCCGGTCAACACCCGCTCGATCAACGCGTCGTCGTCCAAGCATCCTCTCGTGCCATGGCGACACTCTGACACACCAACGTCACAAAGGGTTGCGCGGCCGAGCTCGCCTCGCATCTTGTGCACATGTTTTTATTGCGTCTGGCGTTGGTCCTGGTCTCCGCCGGGTACACGTACGTCGGGGGCATGAACGGCGGCTCGGTGGCGCTCTGGTACGGAGGCGACCAGATCTGGGTATACGGATCGAGCCCGCAAGGCCCATTCGTCTTCCACGGTCCCACCGCGGCGCTCGGCGTGTGGGCGGATAGCGCCAGCGTCACGAGCATGCCGAACCGTACGACAGCGCGGTTCTCATATTTCGATGCCTCGGTCCGCGACACGGTCCTCGTGGAGCTGACGCGACTGAGTGGCGATCCCGATCCCGCGTTTCAATGTACGGCGACCGTCGGCCGATGGAGCGGCAGCGTCGTGCTGAGTCCCGACAGCGCACGACGATTCTTCGCGCTCTTGCACGGTCCGCCGACGGTCGCGAGCCCTCAGGCGCACGACCCTCAGGAGGCGCCGTACTTCGATTTTCAGGTGCAGAAGCAGGCCACTCCCACGTCACACAACGCGAGTCCCATGTATCCGGAGCCGCTCCGCGTCGCGAACGTGAGCGGGGAAGTCCTTGGCCAGTTCGTCATCGACACGATGGGTCTCGCCGAAGTGTCGACCTTCAAGATCCTCAAGAGCACCAACCCGTGGCTCACGAGCGCGGTTCTGCAGGCGCTGCCGTATTTCCGATTCAAGCCTGCCGAGCTCAAAGGGCAAAAGGTCCGTGAGCTAATCCAAGAGCCGTTCGCGTTCAACGTGAGGCGCTGACATGCACACCGCGATGCTGGCCACACTCCTGGTGTTCCAACTCCAACACGCCGCCACCGTCCACGCGGACGGTGGCACCGTCGAAGTCACCCTCCGCAATGACTCGGCGTCCATCCGTCTCTCGACGCCGGGCCACGCCTTCCAGCTCGACCTGGACTCGATAACGCTCGCGATGTGGGCCGACACCGCCGCCGCGCTCCACGGGCCGCGCGCGGGCGCGAAAGAGACCGAGTATCCGGCCGCGCGTCTCGCGACCTCGCTGATCGCCATGGCGATCATTCGCCTGACCACCGACTCGGCCTCCCCTTACGCCTTCGCGGCGACGGGATACGGCGGCTTCGACGGTCGCATCACGCTGCCCTACGACAGCGCCCGACGACTGTTCGACGTGATGCGCGCACCGCCGGTCGGCGAGTCGTGGAGTCGGGTGTTCGACTCGACAGAAGTCAACCAGAAGGCGGAGGTCATGGGCTTCGTCTGGTCGGCGTACCAGCTCGATGTGCCGAAAGGTACGAGCGCGTCCCGTGTGAATCCGATTGTCTTCGAGTACGTGGTCGACACGACCGGCGCCATTGAACCGCAGACGTTCCACGTTACGTCCACCGCGGACCGAGGTGAAGTGCAGCTCATCTCGGAGCAGATCCGCAGCGCCAGCTTTCGGCCAGCGCTCAAGCAAGGCCACAAGGTTCGGCAACGCGTGCGGGTGACCGTCTACCGCGTGCGGCATTGATCGCGACCGTCGTCCACGGAGCCGTACGCGTTCAACCTGACCCAATGAAGTACACCGCGATCGCCCTTCTGCTCGCCGTCACGGCGCCTCTCGCGGCGCAAGCGGTGCGGCTTCGGACCGTGAACGGCGCGGGTGGCGCCGTGTCGGTTGGAAGCGTCGGCGATACGGTCTGGCTTTCGATCCAGCCAACGAATGGTGACATCTTCACCATTCGCGCCGACACCGCGACCATGGCTGCGTTCGCCGATGGTCCGACGCTGGTCAACGACCAAGCCATCACGTTCACGCGGCAGTCATCCGACTCGTCGGCGTATGTGGTGCACGGCAGTCAGGGCACGCGCCGGGACTCGATCCAGCTATCCGCCGACAGTGCCCGCGTGGTCTTTGCCGCGCTGCGTGGCGAGATGCCGGGTTATACGCCACCGCTGCACGCGTACCTAAAGTTTCAGGTGCAGCGAAACGCGACCCTCATCCCGAGGACACGCGTCCCGGAATACCCGGAATCTCAGAGGTCAGGTGGCGTCGAGGGCGACGTTCAGGCGCGGTTCGTTGTCGACAGCACGGGCCGGGTCGACGCGCAATCAATTTCGATTCTCGCAAAGAAAAACTCCGCGTTCGAGAACGCCGTTCGCGTCGGCCTTCGGCAATCGCGGTTTCAACCCGCGCAGGTCGGTGGTCGGAACGTGCCCGAGGTTGTGGACATGGGAATCCAGTTTCGTCTGCCAGCGATTTTGAGAATCGTCATGGACCCACTGTAGCCTTCGCGGTCTGGTTCGGCTTGAGCTCCCGATCAAAGAACTCGGCCGTCGCCCGCCCCAGGGCGACCCAGCTGCCATAGAGCAGCAGATCATGCGTCTCGTCGGGAAACACCATCGTCTCGACGTGCACATGCCGCGCCCTCAAATCCTCGGCCAGCTGCACCGTCTGCGAGAACACGACATTCCGATCATCGTCACCCTGCACGAGCAACACGGGCGAACGCCACCGATCGACATCCGCCATCGGCGATGATGCGAACGCGATCGCGCGGGCGCGCTGGTCCTTCGCGATATCCCAGCCCGGCACGAGCGCGTCAAACTCGAGATTCCAATCATGCACGCCGGCGTAGTCGACGCCGGCCGCGAAGAGATCGGAGCTTCGCGCGAGCGCCATGGCGGTGAGATATCCACCGTACGATCCGCCCCAGACGCCGATTCGCTTGCCGTCCACGTCGCTACGACTGCGCAGGTAGAGTCCAGCGCCCTGCACGTCGTTGTACTCGCTCGCGCCCGTCGCGCCGTAGTCGAGCGCCTCGCGGAACTCCATGCCATAACCGATGCCACTGCGGTAGTTCACCGAGAGCACGATGTATCCGCGACTCGCGAGATACTGGTTGACCGAATACGCGTTGTGATAAAAATCCATGTAATGGAACCCGAGCAGCATCTGCCGGCGGGATCCACCATGGAAGAACACAATCGCGGGCCGCTTCTCGGCGTTGCCACCGGTCGGCATGAACAGCTGACCGTGGAGCATCAACCCATCCGCCGCCGGAAACGTCACCTCAGTCGGCGTCACCAGCGCCTTCTCGGCCGGAAAGCTCGACGGAATCGCGGCGACATCGTGCAAGGCGCCCGTGCCGCCCCAGATGGCGGGCCTTGCCGGTGTGCGCGCGCCAGCATGCAAGAGCGCGACGCCACCGGATACGTCCACCGGCGACCACTCAATGCCATCGCCCTTGGTTATCGCCGTCGCTCCACTACGCGATGGATCCACTCGCCAGATGTGACGCCGCGGCGAGTCGTTCTCGTTGCTGCTGATGAGCACCGAGCCGCGGTCGGTCGCGAGCGAAGCATTCTCGACCTCGAATGCGCCAGGCGTCAGCAGCTTCGCCTCGCCGCCTGAGGAAGCGACGGCATACAGATGCTGCCACCCGTCGCGCTCCCACGGAAAGACGATCATACCGCCGGCGGTCCAGAATATCGGATCGCGCGCATCGAGCCGATGAAACACGGACCCGACCCCGTCGGCCGATGTCCAAATCGCGCGCCCCTCGCCGGATGTCGCGTCGGCAACCCATATCTGCCACGGCCGCCCGCTGCGCCGCGCGCGGAAAACTTCCGTCCGAGTGACCGCCGGCAGCCGCGCGAACGCTACCGATTTGCTGTCCGGCGACCATACGGGCGCCTGATCGACGTCGAGCCCGGGTGCCAGATACCGGAGCGTCTTGGCGCGCGTATCGTACACGCCGACGAACGCGTGATCGCCGCGTTGGCTCACGAACGCGAGCCGCGTCCCATCCGGCGACCACCGCAGCGTATTGATCTGTCCACGCGTGTGGAGCAGCTGCGTGGCCGTATCGGCGCCCGTCCCCGTGCTCATCCAGATCTGATTCTTACGCACGAACGCGATGCCCGCCGGCCCGGCCTCGGGCTCACTGCCCGCGCCGATCTTCCGCGGCGCGCCGCCGCTCAGCGTCGCGACCCACACGTCTTGCTGCGCGCCCGCGGGGACGAACGTCGGATTCGGCAGCTCGCCGGCGCGATTCGGATCGCCGCCGCGCGAGTAGACGACGCCGCTGCCGTCGGGCAGCCAGCCAAGTCCTGTGATCTCCTGACCATCGTCGCCCGAGTACGGCGTGACTCGGCGCGCCGTCCATCCCGGCGCCTCCGCCACCCACACGTTCCGGGATCCGACGCTATCGAAGACCCAGGCGACGGCCTTCGCGTTCGGGGACGCGACGAGCTCCGTCGGGAAGGGATCACTGAGCAGCCCCTCGATCGTCGGGGCTTGTGCCGAGGCCTGTGCGCCGAGCGAGAGCGGCGCGAGCAGCAGGAGACTTAAGCGACGCATAGTTTCAAGCTATGCTGCCCATTCTTTTCGCGCTTGTCGTCGCTGACTCCCTGGGGGGCCAGGTCCGTCAAAGAATATCCCAAGTCCCGGGCGCCGAAGTCGCGGTGTTCTATCGTCGGTTGTCCGATGGAGACTCCCTGGCCATCGACGCGGACACGGTATTCCATGCCGCAAGCACGATGAAGGTGCCGGTGATGATCGAGCTGTTTCATGAAATCGATGCCGGCCGGCTCAGGCTCGATCAGCGAGTGCCAGTCACCAATCAGTTCAAAAGCCTCGTCGACGGCTCACTGTTCTCAGCCGACTCAGCGGATGACTCGGACACCACGCTCTATCACGAGATAGGCAAAAGTGTACCGCTCGAGCGCCTCATGGATCTCATGATCCAAAAATCGAGCAATCTCGCGACGAACACCGTCATTGAATTAGTCGGCGCCAAGCGCGTTGACTCCGCCGCTCACGCACTTGGCGTCACACATATGCGGGTACTTCGCGGTGTAGAGGATAACAAGGCCTTCCAAGCGGGCCTCAACAACGTCACCACCGCGCGCGATCTCGCGACGTTGATGCGCGCGATCGCCGAGAATCGTGCGGCCTCGCGCAAGAGTTGCGAGGCGATGCGAAAGATTCTCCTGGGCCAGGAGTTCGACCAGGAAATCCCGGCGGGTCTCCCACCCGGCACGCGCGTCGCGCACAAGACCGGGTGGATCACTGGCGTGCTACACGACGGCGCGATCGTGTATCCGCAAGGCGCCAGTCCCTATGTGCTCGTCGTCCTGACGAAGAACATTCCCGACGAGAAAGTCGCGCGATCACTCATCGCCGACATCTCTCGTCTGGTCTACGCCGAGGCTACCGCGCGTACTTCCCCGTGAGCGTCCCCTGCGCGAGCAGATGCCCGCGCATGGAGAAGACGAGCCGCGCCCCGGTCATGGTCGGCCCGGCACTCTCAATGGAAGGGATGTCGAGCGCGTAAACCGTGAAGTGATAGCGGTGCGGCGGATCACCCGTGGGTGGACACGGCCCACCGTACTTACTCTCGCCGTAATCCGTCGACCCCTGCACGGCGCCGGGCGGCACCGTATTCTCGGAAATGCTCGTGACGGACGCCGGAATGTTTGCCACGACCCAGTGGTAAAACCCGGACCCAGTCGGCGCGTCCGGGTCAAAGCAGATGAGCGCGAAACTCTTCGTGCCCTCCGGCGCATTCGCCCACGCCAGCTGCGGCGAGACGTTCTGCCCGCCACACCCACCGAACGCGACCTTGGCCGGAATCATTCCATCAGCCGGAAACGTCGTGCTGGTCACGCGAATGGCGTGGCCGTTTTTCGGCCCCTGCGGCGCACGTACCGATACGGTGTCAGTCATTTCTCGTACACGATTTTGCCGCCGACCACCGTCATGAGCACTTTCGCATCACGAATCTCGGGCGGCGGGATTTTGAACAGATCCTTATCGATCAGCACAAAGTCTGCCAACTTCCCCACGGACAGCGTCCCAATATCCTTCTCGGCGAACATCGCGTACGCGCCGTCGCGCGTATACGCCGAGAGCGCCTCGTCGACCGTGATCTTCTGCTCGGGAATCCACCCGTCGGGATTCTTATCGTCGAGCGTGCGGCGCGTCACCGCCGCATAGATTCCCTCGATCGGTGTCGGCGGCGCCACGTCCCAATCGCTGCCGAACGCGAGCCGCGCATGCGTGTCGAGCAGCGTCCGGAACGGATACGTCGACTTGGCCCGCTCATGCCCGATAATCCGCTCGGCCCACCGGCCGTCGTCGATCGCATGATACGGCTGCGCGCTCGCGATCACGCCGAGCTTCCCGAATCGCGGGATATCCTCCGGTGTCAGATGCTGCGCGTGCTCGATCCGAAACCGACGATCGCGCTTGCCGTTCTCCTTTTCGATGCGCTCGTAGATGTCGAGCATCGACCGGTTCGCTTTCGTGCCGATCGCGTGCACCATGACTTGTAGCCCAGCCTGGTCCGCGCCTTTTGCCCACTCGTAGAGCGACGCGGGCGGCGTGACCTGGAGGCCGGTGTCCTTCGGCGCATCCGTGAACGGCGTCAGCATCCACGCCGTGTGGGAGCCAAGTGATCCGTCCGCGAATCCCTTGAGTCCGCCCCAGTGGACCATCGCGTCACCGCGGCCGAGTTTCGCGACGGTGTCGCGGAGGCGAGCCCAGTCGTGGAGCGGGACGACGGCGTACACGCGAGTCTTGAGGCGGCCGGCCGCTTCCCCGCGGCGGAACGTCTCGAAGTCCTGCCACGAGTATCCCATGTTCGTCACCGCGGTGACGCCCCGTTCAGCCAGGTACGCCGTCGCGGTATCGAGCGCCCGGTCTTCCATCGCCGTCGTCGGCGCTGGAATCGCCCGGTCGATCAGCCCCATCGCGTTGTCCTTCAGGATCCCCGACGGCTGGCCGTCGGGATCGTGCACGATCTCGCCGCCGTCGACGTGACTGGCCGGCGTCACGCGCGCGGCTGTCAGCGCCACGGTGTTTGCGAGCCCCATGTGGCCGTCGACCCGCTGGATCCACACCGGGTTGTTCGGTGTCACCGAATCAATCCAATGCCGCGTCGGCAGCTCGCCGCCCCAGTGCGTGTGGTCCCACCGGCCGCCAAGGATCCACTGGCCAGGCGGGGCATGCCGCGCGTACTCGGCCAGCTCGGACGTGAACTGCTCGCGCGAGCTCGCATCGTGCAGCTGGACGGACTGGATAGCGTAACCGGCGTCGATCGCGTGCACGTGCGAGTCGATGAGCCCAGGCACCACCATGGCGCCCTTGGCGTCGATCACCTTGGTGCTCTCGTCCTTCCACTTCGCCGCCTCGGCCGACGTCCCGACGGCCACGAGCCGATCGTCGCGAACGGCTATGGCCTGCGCCCAGGGTTTGGCGGCATCGCCCGTCCAGATCCGGGCGTTGACGACGATCAGCGTGGCTCGAGCCGATGCTGGCATAGTCGGAGTACTCACGCTCGAAATGCCGAGAGCCGCAAATACGAGAGCAAGGGGATATCGCATGGCGCCAAAGTAACCGAGGCTCGCCGCGCTCGCCTAGAATCGCTCGCAACCGGCAATGTTAGTCGGTCTCAATCCATGCTCACCCGAATTTTTCACGCGGGCGTAGCGAGCGTCATTGCCCGTTGAGCGCCAATGCTCCGGTTATTCGTTCCAGGAGCGGAGTGTAGCGTAGCCGAGCTCCTGTCCAACCGACACCGATGATCTAGCTGGGTGCGCTCTTAGAACCCAGCTAGATTATCGCCCGTGCGCCCAAGCCTTTGGCCATTTGTAGCCGCGCTCGCTATCACAGCCTGCGTCACGAAAGATGACGCCAAGAAGGCGATCGACGCCCTGTCGGACGCGAAAGCGCCCATGCCTGACCAGCTGCCGGTCATGCAGAACGCCAAGGTCCCGTTCCACTATCCGGACGTGTTAGTCTCGACCGGCGCGAAGGACAGCGTGGTCCTCCGGATCTTCATCGACACGCTGGGCGCGGTCCGCCCGGAATCGACGCGCGTGGAGCAAAAGTCGCACTATCCGCAGCTCGACACCGCCGCGCTGTCGGGCGCGAAGGATCTCGTGTTTACCCCAGCCAAGAAGCAGGGCCGCCCGATGGCGGTCTCGATCAAGCTGCCCGTGCAGTTCAACCCGCCGCCCCCGCTCCCGACCATTCCGCCGACCAAACCGTGACCGAGCGCAATCGCACGCCCTATGAGTCGGTCCTCGACACGGTCGGCTGGACGCCGCTGATCCGGCTCAACCGCGTGACGCGCGGGATCAAAACGCCGGTCTACGGCAAGGCCGAGTTCTTCAACCCCGGCGGCTCGGTCAAAGATCGGATCGGTCTCCCGATCATTGAGAGGGCTGAGCGTGAGGGGAAGCTCAAGCCGGGCGGCACGATTGTCGAAGGCACGAGCGGGAACACGGGCGTCGGGCTCGCGATCGCGGCGGCGATCAAGGGTTACAAGTGCATCTTCACGATGCCCGACAAGATGTCGCAGGAGAAAGTGCGGTTGCTCAAGGCCTTCGGCGCCGAGGTGATCGTGACGCCGACGGCGGTCGCGCCGGACCATCCGGACAACTATATCGTGATGGCGCGGCGGATCGCGGCCGAGACGCCGAACGCGATCCTCGCGAACCAGTTCTATAACGACGCGAATCCCGAGGCGCATTTCGCGACCACGGGTCCCGAGCTCTGGGAGCAAACCGGCGGTCGGATCACGCACTTCGTCGCGTCGGCCGGCACCGGCGGCACGATCACGGGCGTCGGTCGGTATCTCAAATCAAAGAATCCCAACATCAAGGTCATATCTGGCGACCCGGCTGGATCGATCCTGGCCAGCTCCTGGCACCAAATGAAGGAGGGTGTCAAAGAGAAGATCGAGGGTGCGCCGTATAAGGTCGAAGGCATCGGCCAGGACAAGATTCCGGGAACACTCGACCTGAGCGTCGTCGACGAGTACCACACCGTCTCGGATCGCGACAGTTTCGCGATGGCGCGCAGGCTCACGCGAGAGGAAGGGTTGTTCGTCGGCGGGTCGTCAGGCCTGATCGCCCACGTCGCGCTCTCGCTGGCCAGACGGATCGATGATCCGAACGCGTTGGTCGTCACGTTCCTGTGTGACACTGGCGAGCGTTATCTGTCCAAGCTGTACAATGACGAATGGATGCGCGAGAACCAGATGCTCGACGCCGACCGCACCACGCTTGGCGCGCTCTTGGACCGGAAGGGCGGCGGCAAAACGCCGTCGGTCGTCCACGTCGCGCCCGGCACGGGCGTACGGCAGGCGCTCGGCCTCATGAACCTGCACGACGTCTCGCAGCTCCCCGTCATGGACGGCTCGAGCAATGTCGGCTCGGTCAGCGAATGGGCGCTGACCGGTCGCGGGCTCGCCGACCCGAAAGTCCTCGACCGCCTCGTCGGCGACGTCATGGATGCGCCGTTCCCCGAGGTCGATGTCCGACAGAGCACCGATTCTGTCGCCAAGCTGTTGTCGAAATCCAGTCCGGCGGTCCTCGTGCGCGGCGCCGCGGGCATCGAAGGGATCGTCACGCGCTCCGATCTCCTGAACTTTCTGATGGCTCGCTGAATGGACATCGTGGTACTGCTCGGCGGGAATTCGTCCGAGCGTGACGTCTCGCTGGCCTCAGGATTCCGAATCACCGATGCGCTGAGGGCCCGCGGCCATGCCGTCCGTGTGATCGATCCCGCGTCCGAGTCCACCGAATCCGAGTTGCGGCAGCAGGCCAAGGTCAAACGCGCCCCGCCGTCGCGCGAAAGCCTGGCCAAACTCTCGACGACCAATTTCGTTCGGCTGGCCGAGCTCAAAGCGGACGTGGTTTTCTTGGGCCTGCATGGTGGGCAGGGCGAGGATGGGACGATCCAGGCGCTGCTCGATGCGTTTGGTCTGCCGTACACGGGTAGTGGACATCTGGCCAGCGCGCTCGCGATGGACAAGGAGTTGTCAAAGGCGCTCTTTCGCGCGGCCGGCGTGTCGACCGCGGACTGGCTCATGGCGCCGGCGTCCAAGGCGACCGTCGAACGAACCCTAGGCTGGCCGGTTGTTGTCAAACCTTCAAAAGAAGGTTCGACGGTTGGCCTCAGTGTCGTAAAAGCACCAACCGACCTCGAAGCGGCGATCGAAGAAGCGTTTCGCTATGACGACGAGGTCATCATCGAACGTTTCATTCCGGGGCGCGAGCTGACGGTCGCGGTCCTGGGCGAAGTCGCGCTGCCGATCGGTGAGATTTTTCCAACACACGAGATCTACGACTACGAGTGTAAGTACACGGTCGGCATGGCCCGCGAAGAATTCCCCGCGAAGCTCGCGCCCGACGTGGCGGCGCACGTGCAAGATCAGGCGGTCAAGGCATTTCGCGCGCTCAAGCTCAGCGGCTGCGCGAGGATCGATTTCCGTCTCGATGCCGGAAACGTTCCCTACTGTCTCGAGGCCAATACGCTCCCGGGCATGACCGGGACGAGCCTCGTGCCGCAAGCCGCCGAAGCGGCGGGCATCGCGTTCGAGGAGTTGTGTGACCGCATCGCGCATTTGGCACGCGAGCGGTGACATCGGCCTGGTACGATTCGTCGCCCGTCTGGGTATAATTAGAAATCCCGCGATGCCTTCCACGTCCCCTTCTCCCTTCTCGCTCACCGACGAGTCCGATGCCCCCCGGGTGACCCCGGCGGTTCAATGGTTGATCGGCATCAACGTCGTCGTGTTCTTCCTCGAGCTGACGATCAGCTCGACGGGGTTCGTCAACCACCTCGGGTTCCGCACGCAGAACCTCACGTCGTCGTGGTGGACGGTCGTCACGTACATGTTCGTGCACGCCAAGTTCTTGGTGTTGCTGTTCAACATGGCCGTGCTCTTTTTCTTTGGCCCGCGCGTGGAGCGGGCGTGGGGCGCCGCGCCATTTGTCCGCTACTATCTGCTGTGCGGACTCGGTGGCTGGCTCGGATACCTGATGCTCGCGGGCCAGTCCACGCTCGTCGGCGCCTCGGCCGCGATCTACGGCGTCATGCTGGCGTACGCGGTGCGGTGGCCGGACGACGAGGTCTACGTCTTCTTCGCCGTGCCGGTGAAGATCAAGTGGCTCGTCGCGATCCTGGTCGTCGCCAGTCTCGTGATTGGCCTGACGCAGAACGACGCCAACAACGCCGTCGCCCAGTTCGCGCAGCTGGGCGGGTTCGTCATCGGCTGGCTCTATCTGCACAGCCCGACGAGCGGCAGCATCCGCCGCCTGCGCCAGCGCGTCTCGCAGGTCCCCGAAGTCTCCGACGAACCGCCGCGCGCGATCCCGCGCACCGGCCCCGCGCCTCGCGCGCGCGAGCGGAACGACATCGACGAGATCGTCGCGCGCAGCAAGGCCGCGGTCGTCAAGCGTCCGCCGGCGCCGCCGCAGGTCGCCCGCGCGCCCTCGCGGAAGAGCAAGACCGAGGAGCTCGATCTCGTGCTCGATAAGATCAATCGGCAGGGTATGGACAGCCTGACGGCCGACGAGTTGCGGCTCCTCGACGAGGCCTCGCGCCGTCTCCGCGACGGCTGACGCAACGTGCCTCAGCCCGAACTGCTCGAGACATTCCCGAACCCGTATCCGGGCCGGGGATACGAGATCAAAATGACGTGTCCGGAGTTCACGTCGCTCTGTCCCTTAGGCGGGATCGAGAGCGACGCGCGCGAGCTCGATCTCCTTAAAGGTGGCGCGCCGGACTTTGGCACGATCCTGATCACGTACCGTCCCGCGGATCTGTGCCTCGAGCTCAAGAGCCTCAAGCTCTATCTTTGGAGCTATCGGAACGACGGAATCTTCTATGAGCGCGCGGTGAATCGTATTCTCGACGATCTCGCCGATAAGGTTCATCCGGCGTGGATTGAAGTCGTGGGCGACTTCAATATTCGCGGCGGCATCAAGTCGGTGATTACCGCGCGACGACCACAAAACGGGTAAGGTTGTCGGCGCGGTCCGCGATCCGCTCGACGAGCACCGTCAGCCCATATCGCTCGGCCGCCGTCGGCCCGGCGATCACCGCCAGCGTCCGATCGCCGCTCGCCACGAGATCGCGCGCCGCGCCCGCCGTATCGTATCCCTCCGTCACCTCAATCTCGGGATGTTGCCCGAGAAAGCCTCGACACTGGCCTAATGCCGCGGGGTGGCTCGTGACGCGCGTGATGTCGCCGAGGGTCACGCCGGGGAGGGCGAGGAGCATAGGCTTGATGATCACCGTCGTCTCGTTCACGATGCTCAAGTCAGCCTCACTCTCCATCGCTCTCACACTCGGCTCGATGGCTCCCACGATCGCATTGTGCACGGGCAAGATGCCAAACTCGACGTCACCGCGCGCGACCGCGTGAGCCACGTCGGCGAACGTGCGCTGGGGCACCGGTTCCGCATTCATGCCCCAGATTTGTCTCAGTGCTTGCTCGCTGAACGCGCCAAGCTCCCCTTGGAACGCCACCCTGATCACGCCACCGCGATCTCCTCGGCCACGCGCCCCGCTGCCTCCGCGAACGCGGCCAACTTCTGCATCATGGCGTCGAACGCGGTAATGGTCAGACTCTGTTCGCCGTCAGACCGGGCGGACTCGGGATCAGGATGCACCTCGACGATGAGCCCATCAGCCCCCGCGGCAATCGCGGCATAGGCTAACGGGGCGACCAGAGATGCCCGGCCGCCAGCGTGGCTCGGATCGACGATAACCGGCAGATGCGTCTCTGACTTGAGCACCGGCACCGCCGCGATATCGAGCGTATTGCGAGTCGCGGTCTCGTACGTCCGAATCCCACGCTCGCATAAAATCACGCGATGGTTGCCCTGAGCCAGCACGTACTCGGCCGCCATCAGCAGCTCTTGAATCGTGGCTGAGAGACCGCGCTTGAGCAAAACGGGTCGATTCGTGCGACCGACCTCCGACAGCAGCGAAAAGTTCTGCATGTTCCGCGCACCGATCTGCAGACAATCCGCGACCTCGGCCACGGGCTCGACTTGCCGCGGATCCATGACCTCGGTCACGACCGGCAGCCCCGTCTCCGCCCGCGCATCGGCCAACATCTCGAGCGCCGGAAGCCCGAGCCCCTGAAACGCGTACGGCGACGTCCGCGGCTTGAACGCCCCGCCGCGCAATGCCCCAGCACCGGCGGCGCGCACCGCGCGGGCGGTGTCCACGATCATATCGGGCCCTTCGACCGAGCACGGCCCGGCGATGACCGCCAGCCCCTGCCCGCCGATGACGCACGGCGTCCGCGTCGTCTCAGCGCCGAGCGTCACAGTCGTGGAGGACGCGAACCCGCGTGCGGCGAGCTTATATGGCCGTAGCACGGGCGTGACGGACTCGACGCCGGACAGCGCCAACAACGGCACATTGGCGAGCGCTTGCTCGTCGCCGACGCACCCGATGATCACGCGCTCAACCCCTCGTGAGAGGTGCGTGCGCAGTCCGAGCGATTCGACGCGGTCTCGGATATGGGTGATCTCGGCATCGGTGATTCCAGCGCGGGTGACGATCAGCATGGCTCGGGTTGGGTAGGGGACAAAAAAAGCCCCCGTCTCGTCTGACGGGGGCCCGGTGTGCCGCGAGGATACTTACACGCCTACGCGCGCGACTCCGTGCCCCCACTGGTAAAGAACCAGTAGCGGCGGTCGGCGGCGTAGTAGTAAGCAACGGCGGCGGTCATTAGTCTCAATGTTTCCCGTGAGCTTCGTTTGCGCAAGAGGGAATCACGAAGCACGTACCGGTCTTGCCGTAACTCGATCTCACAACGGCTTAAACGCCAGCGCGAAGCGCGGCGCCGAGTTGTTACATCGCCATCGACAAATCACCGCACGATACAATCGTGCCCAAATCCGTCGATGACTTGTGGATGTTGACGTAGTAAGAGCCGTTGTCAGGAATAGCAAATGGCAAAGTCACGTCGACCTTCCCCTTGCCATCTTTCCCGATCTTGATCGGCGTGTAAGCCGGAGCCTGGCCGACGACGGCGCCGTTATCCCCGCACTTGCCCGAATGCACGTGCCACGGATACGTCGCACCGGCCTCACCGCCGGTGATGGTGACGGTTGCTTTCGTGCTCGACCCACCGGAGCCCGGCTCGATGGCGACGGTCCCGGCGACGGTCGTCCCACCTTGCGGCGCGAGCTTGGCATTCCACTTCATGGGCGCGGCGATACCAACGGCAGACAACGCGAGAAGGGCAGCGATGCGAAGCACTATGTGATTCCTCGATTAAGGGGTCGTCGCGAGCGGTAATTCTAGCTGGCCTGGCTCCTCGACGTGAGACGGGTCGAGTAACAATTGGCAGGTCTGGTGCCGAAATTCCCACAGGGCGATGGGCGCGCGCAAGCTGTCGGGCGGCAACCCGGCCAGGCTCAATGCCTCCTCCCGCACCCGCTGCGGCAGCGCGGTCGAGCCCGGCCCGTTCACGATCGCCCACACGTACGCCAGGTCGCGCGCCGCCACGGCCTCCGCGAGCGCATCGAGCAGGCGCAGCATGCGTTACGCCGTCTTCTTCGACTTCGAGCGCGACGCCTTCTTGGCGGCCTTCTTCGGGGCCTCTTCCTCGGCCTCAGCCGCCGGAGCCTCGGCCTCCTTCTCCTCGCCCTCCTCGGCCCCTTCCTCACCGGCGGCCCCGCCCTTCTTCCGGCCCTGCTCGAGGCTCTCACGCAGCCGCGCCATGAGATCCAGCACCGGCGTGCCTTCCGGCTCCTCGGCTTCCTCGGTCGAGATCTCCTTGCCCTTCAGCTTGTCATCAATGAGTCGCATGATGTACGCGCGATAATCATCGGTGTACTTGGACCCATCGAACGTCGTCGCGAACTGCGCGACCAGCTGCTCGGCCATCTTGAGCTCTTGCGGCTTCACGTCCTTCGAGCTGGGGAACGTGAATTCCTCGGGGTTAATCAACTCAGTACCGAAGCGCATCATCTCGAGCACGATCGCATCGCCGATCACCTTGATGGCCGCGAGTGACTCGCGATTCCGCAGGGCGAACTTGCCAATGCCGACCATCTTCGTATTGCGGATCGTCTCGCGCAGCAGCGCATAGGCCCGCTCGCCGCCTTTCTGCGGGACGCAGAAGTACGGCGTGTCGAAGTACCGCGGGTCGATCTCGCTTTCCTGCACGAAATCCTGGATATCAATGGCCTTCGAGCTCTGCGGCTGGGCGGCCTTGATCTCTTCGTCCGTGATCACGACGAACTTGCCTTTCGCGTACTCGTAGCCTTTTACGATCTCCGAGTACGGGATCGCTTTCTCTTCCAGGTTGCAGATCCGGTCCATGTGGATCGGGGACAGGTCTTTTTCATGCAGCTGGCGGAAGCTGATTCCGTCGTTGTCCGAGCGGACGGCTGTGCGCAGCTCGATGGGAATGTTCACCAAACCGAAGCTGATAGCGCCCTTCCAGATAGCGGCCATGGTAAGAAATTAACACCCGGCCTAGACATGCGAGCGGCTCGGGCATGCGAGCGCGGCCGGGTCTGTACTCGATCGCCGGTCGCTCCGTACAAAGCGACGAGACGCGAAGCGGCGAGGAGCCCCTTGTGCTTATCCACAGGAAGTGCACAAACTCGTGTTAGTGCTGAACCCCTCGTACACATTTGCCCATTTCATAATCGGCAAATCGAACGATCTTGCCGCCGCCAGTGCCACAGCCGTGGCGGCGAGGCCGGGGCGTGCGTATAACCCGCTTTTTATCTACGGCGAGACCGGCCTCGGCAAAACGCATTTAATGCAGGCCGTTGCCCATGAGATCCTAGGCCGAAAGCCCGAGACCAAACTGGTCTATGTCTCCGCCGAGCAATTCACCAATGATCTGGTCGCGTCGATGCAGCAAGCGGACCTCTCGCCGTTCCACGCGAGATATCACACCGCTGAACTACTGCTGATCGATGACGTTCACATTCTCGCGGGCCGCCGCGCCGCGCAGGATGCGTTCAGCGAGACGTTCGCGGTGCTCTATGGCCAAGGTCGCCAGATCATGATGACGAGCGACCGCGCCCCCCAGTCGTCAGGACTCGACAGTGAGCTCGTCGGCCGTTTCAAGAGCGGAAAAATCGCCGATGTCTCGCGCCCCGATGTCGAACACCGCCATGCGATCCTGCGCGAAAAAGTGAAGCTCGGCGCGAAGAACAAAGTCCCAGATGACGTCGTCGCGTTCATCGCGGACCAGGTACCGACGAACGTCCGCGCGATGGAGGGCGCGCTCACGCGACTCCTCGCGTACTCGGTCCTCAAATCGCGCCCGGTCACGCTCGACCTGGCGCGCGAGGCGCTGCCCCAGCGCCCCGCGCCGCCGAGCCAGTCGAACGCGGACGCCACGCTGATCACCCAGCGCGTAGCGGCTGAGTGGGGTGTTACACCTGAGGCGTTGGCCTCGAAGCGCCGGACGCGGGAGGTGGTCGAGCCGCGCCAAGTGGCCATGCACCTCTGTCGTGAGATTCTCGGTATGACGCTAACCGATATCGGGGCGGCCTTCGGCGGGCGGGACCACTCGACGGTGATTCACGGCCTTGAGAGAGTGCAGGCGGAAATGGGCTTTAATCCGGCATTTTCTGCCCGTGTGAAGCGCCTCGCCGAGGCCCTTCGGTAGCAGGAACATACGTCTTCGCAAGTGCCTTCGGATGGCGTCCGTGTGACCATTCGGCCGTGCTCAACGTGACACTAGGCCGGGGTTTGTTACGATTGTGGCATCCCCAACCCGCGGTGGGATATCCACAACAGAGAGGGCACGCTAATCACGGTTGTGATGTGACTTAGCGAGCGCGTCAAGTGTTCTCCACATCGAGTTATCCACGTTATCTACATGCGGCTCAATGACTTACACTGTCACGAGCCGTTGCGTTCGGGCCCAGGACATCGTATACCTCTCGCACTCGCGCAACGTGCGCGAAAAGACACACGGGATTCGAGGGGTACTGGGGATGAATCTTGTTGCGTGTGACGCGCCGGCTGGCGTCCTCGATGAAGCGCCTCATACGGCGCTGCGACAGGACACGTCGACGGAACAGTGGGAAGGGTTCTGGGCCGACGATGACCGGTATTATGCGCGTTGCACGACAGCGGCTGGGGTCGCTTGGTTCACCCTCGATGATGGGATTGAAACCGTCGAGCTCGTTTCGTCGACGCCGCTCGTCTCAAATCCCGTACCCCGTGTAGGTATTGTGCGTCGGCCGATTGTCTTCCGTGTCGGCCAGGGCTGCATTGTCGGTTTCCGGCATGCGGTCAAGCGAGCGGCTCCGCGACTCGTCGTCGCCGCGAGCCGAGCGCGATCGTCTGACATCTCGGCGTAACCCGACATGAGTTACGCCGTCGCGTCCGGGGCCGTTCGGGCCCCGGTGAGGATCTCATTTTCTTTACTGCGCGAGCCCGGGCAGCGCGAGTTGTTCCGTGCGCCGTTGGGCGAGCATGACGGCCGCGCCGTGGAGCCAGGACAGTGCGACATCGACCGTCGCGTTGCCCGAAGCTGCCGCGCGGGCGACAGTGAAGTGCAGGGACAGTTGCCGCAGGATGTCGACCGGTTCGGAGCGCGTGAGGTAGGTGATCAGCGCGGCGGCCGCGTCGGCGATGTGGTAGAGCGTGAAGAGACGGAAGCGGACGGCCGCGGCCTCATCGGACGTGAGACCCGCGAGCAATACGCTCTCTCCGGTTTCGCGCTCTTCTCGAATGGCGCCGAGTCGAGTCACGGCGCGGCGGTAGGCCGTGGCGCGCGCGGGGGCGAGGAGATCGATCCACACGTGCGCGAGGCGATCGATGAGGACCGTGGCCCAGTCGGCATCGGGATCGGCTTTGAGCGGCGCGAGTGGATCACCCGCGCGCAGCCAGTCTCCGAGGTCGGCGCGTCGATCACCGACGGTCGCGAGCGAGGCGACATGCAGGAGTCCGATGAGTCCTGGTTCGCCGCGTCCGCGGAGTGGCATCACCCGATGGAGCTGGAACGTTCGCGCCGCGACCGCCACGAGCGCGGGACGGAGCGTGTCGGCATTCGGTGGAATCACGCTCAGTGGTGTGCCATTGCCGCTGAACGTGCGCACGTACGGATCGAGCCAGTCGAGCGCGGCGACGTCGTAGGCGGTGGCGAGTACGCTCACCGCGGGGATGTCTTCGTCGTTGGGATTGGCGGGGCCGTGTTTCGCGGACCACAAGCGTTGCGCGGCGCTCAACGCACGCGCGCGTTCGTGGGCGTCGATCGCAGTGACCGCCCAATGACCATCAAGCGCGCTGACAACGCCCGGCGGACCGGGATTGGCATGCGTCTCGGCCTTGGTCGGCGAAATCGGCGTCATTCAATCTCCGCAGCGTGGAGCACAGGCGCCCTGAACCACCGTGTATCACAATACTGCGTGTGCAACAAACGCGAAAGGAGCGGCCGTGTATAAGGTTACGCCGCCCTGTCACGGCTCAGTAGCAATTTCCGTCTATTTCCTTACCTTTTCGCTCCCATTTTCCGATGGGATTTGAACCCGGCGCGGCGCGCCGACTTCGCCTGCTGTGCTCGACTTCTAGAGACACAGATCTTCGTTTCATCCTCAGCGCACTCCTCGAGGACGTACCCATGCCATCATTCCCGCGCGAGCTCCTTCTGCCATCTCAAGAGGCGGAAAGCCCGTGCGACCTGACTTCAAGTCTTACCCCATCCGCCGGCGGACTCGCTTCGCTCGGTGGCGACATTACCTCCCTGGCCGGTGGCCTCACCGACAGCGAGTCAGCAGGTGCCTTGCTCGCTCTCTCCGAGCACGCGACCGTGCTCCGTTTGATTTGGGAAGCGCATGCCCGCGGCGCGATTGCCTTGCCGCCGACCTTGGCTCGCCGAGTCGTTCAGGCCCGGCGGTCCATCCCGAAATACCTGAGCGTCAGCTCGGCGGGAGCCTTCGCGCAGGTCGCGCATACACCGGCCGCTCAGCGCGACGCCGTATAAGTCGGTTCTGCCCAAAAAAATCCGGCGCCTCGCACCAGCGGGGCGCTTTTTTTTACCTCCTGAATGTTGTATTGTGTGACCATTGCGTTACACAGCGTGACTGATACGTGACAGGAGGGACTATGGACGTTCGGGCGACGCTGGCGTTAGGCCTTTCTTTCGGCAGTCTAGGGCTTGGCTGCGCTGGGCAGCACGTATCCAAGGCACCTACGCCAGAAGCCAACTTTGCGATCGTTGAGATCCGGCCGCGCCCCCAACAGACGCTCCGCGATGAGATCGTCCAGGAGGTGTCGGTCGCCGAATCGCATGGTCTCGCCCCGTTTCTCGAGCTCACGTCCGACCTGAGTCGCCGATGCTTCCTCGTCGACCACAGCTTCGATGACCCGGGCATGCGCCGCGCGCTCGCCGGCACCTATATCATAAGAGTCGACATCGGCCGGTGGGTCGGCCGGTTCGGCGACACCGGACTCGACCGTATCCCGATGGCGCTGCCAGGATTCGTCGAGCTCTTCGAGGGCGGGCGCGGCGTGGGCCCGTATATCGACGCGCGCTCCTGGGTCGCCGATGCCCCCAGCGCGGTCGCCCCCTCACTGGGTGCGTTCGTTCACTCTTTCGTCGAGTAGTAGAACACGAACGCGTGCTTGTCGCACTGGATAATCGCGAACGGATCCCCGCGCTCCATGAGCTTGTGCACGTCCTCGCGACTCGGCTGACACGAGTACGCGTCGGCCCCGCCTGAGTAGCACTGATCCGTCCGGTCGCCGTAGCAGGTAGCGGGCGGATGCGTGTGAACCTCGGGCACGCCCGCCGGGCAAGCGAAGGTTGCCCCGTTTGGCGTGGCGTCCTGCGCTTCGATGGGCTTGATCTCCGTGACGCGAAAAACTGTATCCGCATCGCGCCCATCAGGCTTCTGCACCGTGGCCGTGTCGTTCGATGCCCGCACGTGCGCCTTCCGTGAGGCGGTCGACCACCACTGCGTCACGCAGTACGCGCGCTCGACCTGCTTCGGCTCGTCCGTCCACTGCGCCGCGAGCGCGTTCCGCGCGCCGTCCATGACGACGCCATATCGCATGACCTGCGCGCTGACCTTTGACGCGCCGACCGATGCGCCGATCGCGAGCGACGCGACCACGAGCAACCCGACGACGACCGCACCCCGCATGCGGTCGATCGTCCGTCGGAAGCCGTGTGTCGCGTCAGCGTATCGCATCGTCTTACTCTCTCCTCATGCATCTATTGGGTCGACGAGCCCTCAAAAGGCACGTCACGTCTCGAACACCTATCGACCACCTGTGCACATTTCGCTCATCGCTCACTGCTATCACACATTCACTGGCTATACTCACCAAATGCACGCGTCTCGTGATCTCGCTCACCTTCTCGCCGTGATGCGTCCGGAGCTCGACCCGCGCGAGCTCGTTTTCGCTTGCACGTCACTCGACACCCTCGCCGAGCTCTCCCGGAGTGGCACGATTCCGCTCGCCACCTTCATGGAGACGGAGGGCTTGAGCATGGTCCTCGAGCACTCCGACGCGACGCGTGTTGGTCTGGCGTACATATACCCCTGCCGCCTCATCACGCTGACGGTGCATTCGTCGCTCGACGCAATCGGATTTGTGGCGCGCATCACATCGGCGCTCGCCGCGGCCGGCATCAGCGTCAACCCGATCGCCGCGTATCACCACGATCACCTGCTCGTCCCATCCGATCGCGCGGCGGACGCGATGGCGGTGCTGGAGGGACTCAGCGCGAACCGCTAGACTGTGGCCCGTTTCTCTACCGGGGCTGCTCGGCCGGCAGCATGTCGCCGACGCGATCGGCGGCGCACGCGTGTGACCGCGCGACCGACATTCTCAAAGCCTCACAATGGTGATCCGACGACCGTCGCCAGCGGTCGTGTGACCATTCGCCGCGTGTTCGTGCCGTTCGCTGCATGACCGATTCCGCGCCACGGGTGGCCCCAACTACGTTGGCCTCACTATGCGTCATCTCATGCTTGCCATGATATTCGGGACTCCGAACCCGGTCGCCTCCGCTATGCGGCACGTCGCGGAGTCGAATGACTGGGGCTGCGGGATTGTTGGAGGCGTGAAGTCACCGAAGCGGCCCGTGCTGGGGCTGACCGACGAGCATCTCGACGAGATCGTGGCGCGGTTTCCGAGTGACTCGATGACGCGGGCGCGGACGATCGTTGATGTCGCCGGCGATTGGGAAGATCACTATGCGGCGATGGCGATCTATCTGCGCCTGAACAACGTCCTGCCGCCGACCGCGCGACACTAGGCTTCGTTCTCCACGACGCCACCGCCCATCCCGAGGCGATGACGCAAACTCGCCTCCCACGTCGCTTCACCATTCCGCCCGTGGCGGAGTAGAGTCTACGTCCTGTGAAGGTGAATCTTACGCCCGGCTCGTACAAACTCTTGTAGCGAAGGAAAGCAGCCGAGGTGTAGGATGCCACAGGTCCGATTCGCTGCGACGCGGCTCACGCCCGCGCAGGGCGTGGTACTCGAGAATATGGGAAGCCAGCATCTCCTCGTGAATACGATCAGCGGATCGCGCTGCGTGTTGAATGCGATGGGCAGGCGGATCTGGGCCCTGTTGGCCAGTCAGCCCACGTTTCCGGCGCTGGTCGGCGGATTGAGTCACCCGTCCGATCGGCGCCGGGGTGAGTTGGTGCGTGATGCCGGCCGTCTGCTGCTCCTGTGGCAGGAGGCCGGATTGATCACTTGGACCAGCTAGTGCCGCGAGTGGGGCGACGGCGATGATGCCCGGCTGACGATGCCGACAGTCGGGGCACTCGTTCGCGACTTCGCGACGCAGGATTCGGTCGCGCGCCAGCTCGCTCGCGTCGCCGACGTGGAGTTCGTGAACAGCGCCTCGGCGCTCGTCCAAACGGTAGTCGAGCGCCCGATCGCCGCGGTGATCACCGAGTTGAACGATGAGGTGGGCCGCTCGGTCGCGCCGTTGATCGTCGAGCTCGTGGCGCGCGCGCCGTCGCTGCCGATCGTGCTGTACGATGTCTTGAACCGTCCGGCGATCGATCGCCTCGGGGAGATTCTCGTGCCGGGGCTCCGGATCGAGTTCGTCCTCCGCGATCGCGAGCCGCTCGGCACGACGGTGCGTCGCGCGCTCTCGGCGGCCCTGCCACCGACGGTGGCGCCCATTCTGCTGGAGCGATTCCTGCCGCTCGCGCCCCCATCGTTGCATGTCTTCATCGCGGTCGCCGCGCTCAAGGCACCGTCGGGTCGTGGCCTCGAGCACCTCGCGCAGTGGAGCGGGATCACGCGCCGCACGCTCGCGCGCCGCCTCGCGTCCGCGGGCTGGCAACCGCCGAGTGTGGTGTTGCAGACTTTTCGCGCACTTGATGCCGTATGGTTAATGACCGTAGGCCGTCGCTCGGCGCGTCGCGTTCAGGAACTGCGCGGGCTCGGCGGTCCGAGCGCGGTCGGACGTCTCATGCGCCGGTACCTCGGACTCGCTCCGCTGGAGCTACGCGACGCTGGCGGGTTCGAGGCCGCGCTCGATATCGCGGAGCGTGCCATTGTTCGCAACAACTCGCACTAAACTCGTCACTCCTCGCATCATCGGCGGTCACGCGTCAATCATGCTTGACCTCTTCACGCAACATTGTCCCAATGGCGCAACTCTGTCCGCCCGGACGGGTTTCGGTCGTCCTATCGGCTTCGATAGACTGGACAGGTGTCTTTACCTTTGAGCGTTCGGTCTGTCCGTCGTCCGATGACGTCTACCTCCGCGGATAGAGTCGTGGCCCCCGTGGCCGAAGCGCCGATCGTCGTGGCGGCGTTGATTCGCAGTGCGTCGGAACGCGTGCGGTTCGCGAACGGCCTGCCGCGCAACATTACGGTACAGTTCGGCGACACCGCCGCCGAGATAATCCAACAGATCACGAACGGTCGGGTGGACGCGGTCATCGTGGGCCTCCACAACGAGCGCGGCGAAAGCCTTGCGCCTGCCGCGCAATCGATCCGTCGTCGCTTCCCGTTCGTGACCGTTCTATTCTACCTCTCGCTCGTCGGCGCCGACGTGCGCGAGGCGCTCGGGCTGGCGTCGACCATATCGCCGCATGCGGTGATCATTCGTGGGATCGACGACCTGCCGCTCACGATCATGCAGGCCGTCCTCGGCGCCCGCGAGTCGGGCGCGACGAGCCGGATCCTCGCATTGTTCGACCGCACGTCGGCGCCGGGTCTCACGGACACGCTGGCCTTCATGGCCCGCAATGCCGCGCGGCCGCTCCATGTGGCTGACGTGGCGCAGTACACCGGTGTCTCTCGGCGCACACTGTTCAACCGCTTCCGTCGCGCGGGTCTGCCGACCGTTGCGCGATGCATCCACTGGCTGCGGATCCTGCATGCGGCCGCGCGGTTGGATGCGCCGGATGTGACGGTGGAGCAGGTGGCCGATCAGCTGGGATTTCCGTCCAGCTCGACGCTGCGGCATCTGGTCAAGCGGCTCACGGGGATGACGGCGAGCGCGATTCGGGAAGCTGGTGGGCTCTCGTACTTGCTGACTCGTGCCGCGTCAGTGTTGGGCGGCGATCAGCGTACGAGCCCGTTCGGCAATGACGGCGCCCATGATTACGACACCGCTCACTACGCGTTGCATTGCGGGGTCGATGTCGGCCAGGTTCATGGCGTTGGAGAGTGCGCCGATACATACCGCGCCGATGAGGGAGCCGAGGACGCTCCCGCGGCCGCCGGTCAGCGCGGTACCGCCGATGACGACCGCGGCGATTACGTCGAGCTCGTATTGTAGTCCCGCGTTCGGCACGCCGGCGCCGAGTCGGGAGGCCAAGACGATGCCGGCGATGCCCACGAGGGCGCCGTTGGTGATGTAGACGCACGCGGTGACCGCGCGTGTCGGCACGCCGGCCAGCCATGCGGCTTGCTCGTTGCCGCCGACCGCGTAGACCCAGCGGCCCCAGGTCGTGCCAGTGAGCACGAGCCAGCCGGTGGCCACGGTCATCAGCATGACGAGGATCGGGATTGGCAGTCCGAGGAGTTTCCCTTGGCCCAGCCAACCGAATTGCGTTGGCAGATCGCCGATTGATCGGCCGTCGCTCAAGAGGAAGGCCAGCCCGCGGCAGATCGTGAGCAGGGCCAGTGTTACGAGGAATGATGGGATGCGGAGCCAGGCGACGGCGGTAGCGGTGATGCCGCCGGTTGCGACTCCCACAATGATCGCGATGCCGGTGGCCACGAGCGTCGCCCCAATGCCTCCGAGCGTCGGCTCGAGCGCGTGGGCGGCGAGGGCGGCCAGGACTCCGGAGAGCGCGACCACGGATCCAACCGACAGATCGATGCCGCCGGTGAGGATGACCGCGGTCGTCCCGACCGACATGATGCCGACGATGGCGACCGAGAGTGCGACGTTGACGAGATTGGCGAGCGAGAAGAACGTCGCTAGCACATCACGGCGTTTTCGAATCGACGACCGCCAGGGGCACCGCGATCACGGAGTCTGGAGTTTGTTTCGCGAAGTATTCCGCGATCGCGTCGATCGTTCGGGCTCCGATCAGTTTGGGCTGTTGCGCGATGTCGGCCTTGAGCGGTGTATGCCCGTGGATCGCCTTCACTGCCTCGCTCGTGGCGTCATACCCGACGATCGTGAAGTTCGCGGCGGTTTTGCCGTGGGAGGTCGCTGAGGACAAGGCGCCAAGCGCGCTCTCGTCGTTGATGGCAAAGATGCCATCGACCGTCGGGTGGGCCTGCAGCAGGTCGTCGGCCGCTTTGAGGGCGCGGTCTCGAACGCCGCCGCCATTCAGGACGCTCACGAGCTGCATGCGGGGATGCGACCAATGGAGCGTCTCGATGAACCCTTGCGCCCGGTCGGCGCCGGATTGGACCTCGGGTTGTCCGATGAGCGCGACCGTGCCGGTATCGTGCAGTGTCTTAGCCATAAACTCGGCCGCCAGTCGTCCGCCCTCATAGCTGTTCGAAGCGATGTGCGAGATCACGTGCGCGCCGACAGCTCTGATGTCCGACGTAAATACGGGGATGCCTGCTGCTTGCGCGCGTGCGATCGCCGGTGCGATGCCACGCGAGTCGACGGGGCAGGCGATGATCGCGTCGACGCGCTGGACCACGAAGTTGTCGATCTCGGATTGTTGCTTCGCCAGATCGAAGTCGCCGGACGTCACGAGTAGCGTGTACCCATGCTGTTGCGCGGCCTCGCGCAGTCCCGTCTCCAGCTGGCGATAGAATTCGTGCTCCGTGGTGAGGAGCGTGACGCCGATGCGTTTGCCTTTTGGCGCGGCCGGCTGACATGCCGTAAGCGCCACGAGTAAGACCGCGAGTTTTCGCAATTAAGCCTGCTCCAGCAAGTTGACCTCGGATATCGCCGATCCGCGGATGGCGAGTGTCTTGATCTCCCATGCGCCGAGGGAGATGGGGTGCGACCACTTGAACCGCTCGCTCGCGAGGGTTGCGTGTGTCGCTTGGCCGGCGGTTTCTTGGAGGCGTACGATGAGCCGATCGTCGTCCTCGGCGCGCTTGATCGCGGTGGCGACGATGTTAGCGGGCGCGACGCTCAAGAACGACATCTCCCACGGCTGCGTCCCCGGATGCCGTGAGTCCACGACGTACTCGGCCGGTGTCTGGAGCTCCTGCGCACGGCGATCGAGGTTCAGCGACTTGTAGTCGCCGACTCCGCGCACGAGCCAGAATGTGCGCTCCTGCCGTCCTTGATCCAGCCACGCGTTCGTGTCGTTCGCCGGTACCGTGGCGGGCCGATGCCGCGCGTAGGGCGCCGAGCGAATCAGGATGGTGCGGAAGAGCGCGCCGTCGGTGTTCGCGAGGACATCGTAGCTGTATGTCTGGGCGTTCAAGACGCCGAGCGAGACCACCTGGCCGCCGAGCTTGCCTTGGATAGCGACGTAATCGTGCGCGGTCTCCTCGGTGCCGGTGGCAGTCCGGGAGATCGTCGCGCCGGGCACTTGGGCGAAGACTTGAGCCTCGGAGATCGCGGTCGGGATCTCGAGCTTCAAGATCTGTTCGTGCTCATGCCAGTCGATGACGAACTTGAGCTCGATCGCGTCGAGGCCGGCGCGTTCGATGATATCCAGGTTGATCGTCGACGACCGCCAGCCGGCGATCTGGCGGGTGACTTTGACGAGTGGGCCATCTTCGACCACGGTCGTCGTGATCCAGCTGGGGCGGCCGATGACGGACCGGAAGCTCGTGACGTCGTGCGCCCATGTGTCGCTACGGTCGTCGATGACGACGAGGCCAATTGGCGTCTTGAGCAGCAGCGGCATTATGAGTCCGATATCGCGCTCGGCGATGGTCACGTTGCTCGGCATCGTTGCGGCTGCAGTCGGTGTGTCGCCGTGCGCGAGGGAGAACACCCTGTACCCACACGCGGGCAGGTCGACGCGAGCCGAGAGGCGTGGCAGGAACTGGGTCATGCTGTCGGCGGGGCGCCACTGGATCGCCGTTTTCGTTCCGTCGTGCGCCGCTAGGTGGGTGATCGGAGCCGATCCGGAGGGGTTGTTGTCCGTATGGAACTCGAGCGTCGCGGTCCGCGCCCATGGCAGCGGATTGAACACGAAGACGCACCCTTCTTCGACGCTCGAGGTATCGACGACGCGCGCCAATGTCTGCAGCGCTTCGATGCGCGCCGTACTCGCGACCTCGCAGGCGTAGCCCAAAGCATCGCGGTGATCCTGGTAATCCGTGTAGAGTGCCGTGCCGGCCATGAGGTCATGGAACTGGCAGAAGCACACTTTCCACCAAGATTCGGCGAAATCGGCCGCAGGATACGGATGCTGCTGTGCCATCAGCGCGATTGCCGCGATCGACTCGGCGCGCACCAGCCACTGCTCGGCGCGCCGATTCAGCGCCTTGACGTCGCCAGCGGCCGAGTAACAGCCGCGTGAATGGTGCTGAAGCTCGGTGCGGACGACCGGAAGCTGTGCGGCCCCGGGTGATTGCTCGACGGCGGCGAAGAACTCACGCAGCGTACTGAATTGCAACGACGGCAGCGCGGGATTGTTCTTCAACTCCAGGATGGTCTGGATATTCTGCTTCGTCGGCCCGCCGCCGTGGTCGCCCACGCCGAACCAGAACATCGCGTGATCCAGTCCGGGCTGGAAAAAGTCTTCGGCGTTATTGATGGTGCGATCCTTCCGCCCATCGTATCGCGCGACGATGTTCTTCGGATCGCCGTCGTAGTCGTTGTAGATGCGCCCCGCCAACACGCGCGAGCCGTCGGGCGATTCCCACCAGAAGAC
>DASRDS010000009.1:0-25750 GCA_035652495.1 Gemmatimonadaceae bacterium | reverse complement strand
ACGGGCGTACTGCGAGTCTGCGCGGACCCGAACGACATGCCCGCGTCCGACGAAAAGCGGGAAGGCTACGCGAACAAAATCGCGGACCTGATCGCGAAAGACCTCGGCGACACGGTCACGTACACGTGGTGGCCCAGCCGCCGCGGCTACATTCGCAACACGCTGCGAGCGTCCAGCTGCGATGTCGTCCTCGATGTTCCGGCGCAATATGAACTGGTAGCCACGACGAAACCGTACTATCGCTCAACGTACGTGTTCGTCACGCGCAAAGCCGACCATCTCGCGCTCACAGGCCTGGATGATCCGCGCCTCAAGACGCTGAAAATCGGCGTGAACTCGATCGGCGATAACTACACGCAAACGCCGCCAGCCGACGCGCTCTCGAGCCGCGGCATCTCGTCGAACCTCGTCTGGTTCACGACGTTCTACGACGATGAACACCACCCCGGTGATATCGTCAACGCCGTAGCCACGAAGTCCGTAGATGTCGCCGTCGTCTGGGGCCCAATCGGCGGCTACTACGCCAAGCGGGCGTCCGTCCCGCTCGACATCACGCTGCTCCCAGACAGCGACGCGATCACCGGCAAGCAATTCGCATTCGATCAAGCGCTCGGCGTTCGCCGCAGCGATCGCGACCTACTCGCGAAGTTGAACGACATCCTCGATCGCCGAAAGCCCGATATCATGGCGATTCTCAATGACTACGGCGTGCCAATTGCCGGCAACGGAACCACGGGGCACTAGGGGGATATTGACTACATGAGCCATCGTCTGATTGCGTTACTCGTCTGTGCGGCAAGCGCGATCGCGCCCGGCGCTCGTGCGCAAAGCGCGCAAGCGGCGGTCAAAGACAGCCTCGGCGTCAACAACGTCACGTATCAAGGTTGGAAGATGTTCGAGGTCTACTGTACCCGCTGCCATGGCGAAGACGCAGTCGGCTCGAGCTTCGCGCCGGCGCTCAAGCATTCCGTCGGCCCCGACGGCAGCATCGACCACAAGGCCTTCTGGCTGACCGTCACGAACGGCCGCCCCGGCAAGGGCATGCCCACCTGGGGCAATCTGCTCACGCCCGAGCAGAAGGAAGACATCTGGAACTACCTCCGCGCGCGCTGCTGCGGACACCTCGCGCCGGGCCGCCCGCACGTTATCGCGGGCGCGAGCAAAGACTCGACCGCGTTCCCTCCGGCGCAGGGCCAGGACACGCTCTTCGTCCCGCCGTTCGTCAAGGGCTGACCTCGAGAGGCTGACCTCGTGCTCCGCCTCGCGCTCGTGCTCGTCGCCGTCGCCGCCGAGGCGCTCGCCGCGCAGCCGATGACACGCCAGGCGGTCGCGCAGGCCGTCGCGGCCGCCGCTGGAAATCCGGATCATGCACCGGACTTCTCCGGCCGCGATCTCTCAGGTCTCGACCTGACCGGTCTCAATCTCTCGCGCGTCAAGTTCGTGAACAGCACGCTCGTCAACACGAAATTCACGCGCGACACGATGTTCGCCGCCGACCTCTCCGGCGCGCACGCGCACGGCGCCAATTTCGATGGCGCCACACTCGACGTTGGCGTATTCCGCGGCACCGACCTCACCCAAGCCTCGTTCCGCGGCGCGAGCGTCTACGCCGTCATCATGCTCGGCGCCGATCTCTCGGGCGCGGATCTCACCGATGCCCGACTCATCGGGGCGATGGGCGATGCCAAGCTCGTAAACGCCAAGCTCGTCGATCTCAAAGGCGGCGCCGACATGCGCAATCAGCCGATGGGCCTCATGCGCACGGATCTCACCGGCGCGGATCTCACGGGTGCCGACCTGACGGGCGCGAATTTGCAGCACGCGCGACTCGTCCGCACCAATCTCACCAACGCCACGTTGACGCGAGCCGATGTCGCAAACGCTGATGTCAATGCCGCTATCTTTCACGGCGCGCGTGGGCGCGATAGCATGATCGGCTGGACAAAGGCGTTGAACACCGACCAGGCCATACTAGACCACCCATGAATCTCCTGAAAGCTCTAGCGTCGATCACCGTGCTCATGCCGGCCATTGCCGGCGCGCAGCGCCTATATGCGAGCAACGAAGGCGGCAACACGATCACCGATGTCGACCTCAAGACGAACACGGTCATCAAGACCTTCCCCGTCGGCAATCGCCCACGCGGCATGGCGATCACCCCGGACGGCAAACGCGTCTACGTCACCCTGGGCCGCGACGACGCACTGGCGGTGATCGACGTCGACAAGGACACGGTGATCGACGTCATCCCGGCGAACAAAGACCCAGAGCAAGTCGCGCTCAGCAACGACGGCAAACTCGCCTTCGTCTCCAACGAAGACGCCGCGGCCGCGAGCGCGATCGACCTCGCGACCAAGAAAATCATCTGGTCCGTCCCGGTCGGCAAAGAGCCCGAGGGCGTCGCCGTCGCCCCATTCGGCAATCGCGTCTACATCACGGCCGAGAGCGACAGCGAGGTCTCGGTGCTCGACACGCACACCGGCAAACAACTCGCCGTCTTTAGAACGGGCGCCCGTCCCCGCTTCGCGGCCTTCGACCGCCGCGGCGGCCGCGCCTATGTGACCGCCGAAGCCGGCGGCAAGATCACCGTCGTCGACGCGCCGGTGAACAAAGTCCTCCAGACCGTCTCCGTCGGCGACAGCACGCGCCCGACCGGGATCGCGATCTCGCCCGACGGCGCGACCGTCTACTTCGCGAATGGGAAGGCCAACCGGATCTCGGTCTTCAGTCCGGCGGCGATGAAGATCGTCGACACGATCCCAGTCGGCCAACGCCCCTGGGGCGTCGCGTTGACTCCCGACGGCACCACCCTCTACTCGGCCGACGGGCGCTCGAATCAGATCTCCGTCATCGACGTCGTGCACAAGAAAGTGAAGATGACGATCAAAGTCGGCGAGCGGCCCTACGCGCCGCTACTGATTCCCGCCGGCCATCCTACGGCGCCGCCGCCGGGCTGATCGTCGGCTCGATGGGCAGCTCCGGGTGTGCGGCGTACTCCGTCCATGAGCCGTCGTAGACGCGCACGTGCGGGTAGCCGAGGAGCGCGTGGAGCACGAAATAGATGTGGCTGGACTCGAGTCCGCCATTACAGTAGGCGATCACGTCTTTGTCTGGTGTGATGCCCTGAGCGGCGTACGAGGCTCGCAGCGTATCGGCGTGCTTGAACACGTGCGATAAGCCTGATTCCAGATCGCCCGTCCAATAGTGATTGATCGCGCCGGGAATGTGGCCGCGCCGCATCTGGGCTCCGGCCTTACCCGAGTACTGATCCGGGTTCCGGGCGTCGACCAAGACCGTATTCGCGCCTCGATGCACCACATCATCGAGCGTGGCGCGATCGGGACGAAACTCTCTCTTCGAAAACTCCCCCGCGATCGCCGCGGGGTACGCGCGCTCGGTTGGTCGCTGCTCGAGATCCCATTTCTGCCATCCACCGTCGAGCACCGACGCCCGCACGCCAAATCCCCCGAGAATCCACGCCACGTACGTCGCGTCGGTATTGCGCGTGTCCCCCGCGCTATACACCACGACTGGCCGGCCCTCTCGAATGCCCAGTCGGGTGAACAACGACACATAGCTCTCACCCGACAGCAATAAATTCGGCACGCCATGGTCAAACGAGCGCAGCGTCTCGACGTTGAGAGAGATAGCGCCAGGGATGTGGCCAGCGAGATACAATGATATGTCGCTTCGCACATCGATGACCGTGACCCCTTTCAGGTTCGCCAGCGCGTCCGTCGAGATAAGCCCGGTCGGCGAAGAAATCAGTGCCTTCTCCATCTCGGCATAAATCGTCACGGCATTTCGCTGACGCCGAGATGCCAACGACACCGGTCGCCCGGAATCCGGTGGAGGCATATGAGACAGCACGCGACTCAAAGGCGTACCACGATCCAAAGCCTGCCCGATGGCTGTTCTGGCCGAATCGAGGTATGTCCGTGTCAGCGTCAATTGCGCATTCGGATCCCGATCGATTCGTCCATGACCAGGCACGAACACACGCGAGCGAAGCGACGCGAGCATATCCAAGGCGCGCAGCGCGCCGGATGAGCTCCCATCGACGACCATAGTCACGCCATCCTCGACGACGAGGTCCCCGGCGAACACCACTCCGGCATCCGGCACCCAAACCGCCAGATCGCCGACCGTATGCGCATTCGGAGGATGCAGCAGATCGATGCGCCGCCCACCGAGCGTCAACGTCGTATCGTGCGTGATGGGAATATCAGGCGTATCCGCAAACTCAAACCCGGTGAGCTCCCGCGGCCCGACCACGCCGTCCCATGACGCAACAAGCGCATCGTCCCCTCCCTCGGCCACCAACATGGTCCGATCGGGATGCGCGATGACCTGAGCGCCGAGCCGCTTGAACACGATCGCGCCGAACGAGTGATCTGGGTGATGGTGGGTGAGAATGAGCCACCGCACCGGCTCCCGCGTCACGGTGCGAATCCCAGCCAACATGCGCTTGGCCTGATACGGACTCCCGCCAGCGTCGATGACCGCGACGCCACTGTCCGTCACGACGAATCCAGCGTTCGCCCGCCCTTCCGACCCGCGGCCCGTGTCCCCAGGCACGACATAGATGCGCGGCGCAACCGGAACGACACGATAAGCAGCCGGCGGCGCAAAAAATAAGAGCAGCGCGACTATTGCTGTGTAAATCTCACGTCCACCGTCTGATGGTACACGCCGCCTTTATTGTCCTTCCAGGTGACCGTGACCGGAGCCTCTTTCGTCGCTCGCACGGGAAACGTCACCGATGGATCGCGACTCACGCCGGATGTCCACTCGAAGTGCGCGATTGGCTCATCGCCATACATCACGCTGACGTCGTGAATAAAAAACGCCGGAATCGGCTGCCCTTCCGCCGTGCGAAAGAACCCGGTATCCATCGGATGCTCGATAATCGCCCGCACGTAAATCACGTCGCCGCGCTTGACCGATTGCGGCAGCAAAACCCGCGCATCGCCGGTCGCCATCACCCACACCCGTTCAGCGTGACGAACACTTTCTTGTTCGACACATACAGCTCACCGGTATTCATCTCGGCGATCGCCCGCACATACGACGTCCGCCGCATCTTGATGCGCGTATCAATCGATGCCGCACCCATCGCGGCCGACAGCGTGAACCCGCACACGTAGATGTCGGGATTGTGATCGACGATGACGTGAAATGCCTTCACATATCGATCGGCGCTCTGCGGCAGATCGGTCTCGAGAAAGATCGGCACGAACCGGCCATCCGGCGCGTTCTCGGGAATATCAAATTGCACATGCGCCTTGGTCATCGCGCGATCGCCAAAACGCGACTTGAACACGGCTTTAACAGCCTCAGTCGGCTCATCATCATCGGGCCCACTGTGACGTCGCAGCATGAGTCCGGCAATGCTCGACGCACTTGCGGCCAAAAAGACGCGCCTGTCCATGAATTACAAGGTAAAGGTCCGGGTCTTGCGCCACAAAACCGGATACTCAAAAGCCGCCGTCGCGGCCTCAACCATGTAGTAAAGGGAGACCGAGATCATGAAGTTTACGCCACTCGCCGTGATCGCTCTTTTTCTCGCGGCCGCCTGCGGTGGGAACAAAGAGAACGCGAACAACCCGAACGGCTCACCGCCGACCACGACCGACACGAGCGCCGGCCAGATGAGCCCGACCACGACCCCGAGCACGACTCCGGCGCCCAGCACGCAGCCGGCCACGCCGCCGAGCACGACGGATACAACGTCGCATATGACGCCGCCGCCGGATACGAACATGAAGAAGATGTCAGGCCGGAGACATCATAAGGCCTCCGATACGACCGCGCACTAACCGCGTATCGGATCGTGGAGCGGCGACCGATTACGGTTGCTGGTCGCCGCCTCCACCTGGCTGTGGCACGCGCTCATAGCCGGGTTTCATAGCGGGCGTCAAATTCCCCGCTTTCTGCTTCGCGACCTGGGTGAGTGGATCCGGCGGCTGCTTCGATGCGACCGCGCCTTCTGGCCCGTACTCGGCCGGATAGTAAAACCGGAACGATCGCTTGTCGCACTGAATCACGCCGAACGGATCATGACGCCGTACGAGCTTCTCATAGTCGTCACGACTCGGCTGACAACTATAGGCATTGAGCCCACCCATCTTGCAGGTGGTCACGTCGTCGCCCATGCAGGTCGTCGGCGTGTGAATGTGCAGCTCGGGGCTGCCCTCGGGGCACTCGAAATCGGCCGAGATCGGCGTGGCGTTCGTCACGTCCACGTTCTTGATCGCGAACACGCGGAAGACGGTGTCGTCCTGAAGCGGCGGCGTCTTCGACACGTGATAGACGCCGTATGACCAATCGACGACGCAGTACGCGCGCTCGAGTTGCTTGGGGTTCACTTCATCCCAGGATTCGACCAGCTGCTTCCGCGGCCCATCCATGACGACGCCTAGCCGTACCGCCTGCGCGCCTGCCGGCGCCGTCGCGCAGACCGCAGCAAGAAGCGCGACGGCGAGCAACCCCCCCATTCGTCTCATCACTCGTACCCGTTAGAAAGCTTCGTGCCGACTTTCATGGAGAGCGGTGGCTACCAGCGCGCCGTCACAGCCAAGGCTTGCCAGCCGCGCGATGTCGCTCTTGTCCCGTACGCCTCCCCCCACGACGAGTTCCACTCCTAAGGTCGACGCGCGGACAGCCTCCACCGTTACCCAGTCCAGCCCGGTCTTGGATCCAACTCTCGCCAGATCCAGCAGGATCACGGCCGTCGCTCCGGCTTCAACCGCCATCCGGGCCAACTCGACCGGCGATTGCCTGCCGCTCAACGGAACGCCAGCTCGCATATCCAAACTGAAAGCAGCTCCGGAGACTTCTCCCCAGTCGAGCATAGTCTCTAAGCCCACAATACGGCGAACCCCGGGCGGTGTAGCCACCCGACCCGCGTCCACCCAGAGTGGAGCACCGAGCGCGGCGAGGTGTCCTATGATCGGCGAAAGCGGAGCGCCGTTAATGGCGTCCAAATCCGCCACATATATTTCCGGCACCGGATACCGTAGATACGCCCGAGCCAGCGCGATGGGATCTCCCTCCTCACCGGGTCCCAAGAGCGCCGACCGCACGGGCGCGTACGCCTCGCGGTGACCGCCTCGGGCATGCACGGCGCGGCCACCGGCGAGATCAATCACACCAATGAGTCGCATGGTCATCGGTTGGGACATCGGGGGGGTGAACACTAAGGTCTCCCGGGTGGGCGCCGAAGAGGGAGTGGTCGCCGTCCGGTCTCGTCCGTATGAAATACAACGGGACCTGAACGGGCTCCCCGACATCCTGACGTCACTGGCGACCGAGGTCGGCGCGACGCCAGATGACGCCCATGCCGTCACCATGACAGCCGAGCTGAGCCAGGCCTTCCGCACCAAACGCGAAGGCGTCGGCTTCGTCTTGGACGGCGTGTCAGCGGCCTTTCCGGGCTCCAGGATAGCCGTCTACGCCACCGACGGCCGCTGGATGACCGTCGAATCGGCCCGCGAACAACCCCTGGCTGTCGCGGCCGCTAACTGGGTCGCTGCGGCTCAGGCCGTCGCCGCCCACGTGCGCGACGCGATCCTGGTCGACATCGGCACGACCACGACCGACGTCATTCCGGTGGACAACGGCCGCGTGGCCGCCATCGGCCGCACCGACCCGGCCCGGCTTCTGTCGGGCGAGCTCCTCTACCTCGGCGCCGTCCGCACGCCGGTCGAGGCCATCGTGCACTCCGTGCCGCTCGAGTCCGGCTGGGCCGGGGTGAGCGCCGAGGCATTCGCCATCGCTGGCGATGTGCACATTTGGAACGGTCGGCTGCTCACCGAGCAGTACTCCGTGCCTACCCCCGACGGCCGACCCATCAGCCGACCCTATGCCGGCGAGCGCCTCGCCCGCGTGGTCTGCGCCGATCGCGAGATGCTGGACACCGCCGCCCTCGACGCCATCGCGGCCTACGTGTCCGACGCGCAGATCGCGCGGACGGCCGAGGCGATCCGACGCGTCCGCGAGCGACACCCTCACATCGAAACCGCCGTGACCGCCGGACTCGGCGCCTTCATCGCGGACGCCGCCTGCCAACGCGCCGGCCTCCGCGTCACGCCGCTGGCCGAGCTGCTCGGCGCCGCCGCCGCCGAGTGCGCGCCGGCCGCGGCGGTCGCCCTGCTGCTGGCGCGCGCGTGATCGACGTCGTTATCAAAGCTGGCGGAGCCACACTCGGGCTGGACAGCTCCATGCTCGCCTCGCTCGGCCGCTATGGTCGCGCGCTGATCGTGCCGGGAGGCGGCCCGTTTGCTGATGCGGTGCGCGCGGTCGACGCCCAATATCACATTGGCGATGATGCCGCTCACTGGGCCGCGGTACTCGCGATGGATCAATTTGCGTATGCGCTCGCCGCGCTCGCGCACGCGCGAGTTATCACCGATCCAACCGAAGGCGTATCTGGCGAGCTGTCGATATTGGCGCCATATCAGTGGCTCCGTCAAACCGACCCGCTGCCACATTCGTGGGACGTAACCAGTGACAGTATCGCGGCTTGGGTCGCACATGCCATCGGCGTCAAGCGACTCCTCCTCGTGAAGCCCGTGGACCGAGCCGATGATCTCGTGGATCGATATTTCGACTGCGTAAGAGGCGACCTGGATGTCCGCATACTCGCGGTGACCGCGCTCGCCACGCCGCCGGCCTGGCATAATCTTTCACGTCTGTGAGCCAAGACTCGATCCGCGACCAGCTCCAAAAGACGCTCGGCGCCGCCTACCGCCTGGACCGCGAGCTCGGCGGCGGCGGCATGTCGCGCGTGTTCGTCGCCGAGGAGACGGTCTTGAGCCGGACGGTCGTGATCAAGCTGCTGTCGCCGGAGCTCTCGGAAGGCCTGAACGTCGAACGCTTCCGCCGCGAGATCCAGGTCGCGGCGCGCCTGCAGCACCCGCATATCGTGCCGCTCCTGACCGCCGGCGAATCCGGCGGCCTGCCGTACTTCACGATGCCTTTCATCCAGGGCGAATCGCTGCGGCAGCGCCTCATCACGAGCGGAGAGTTCCCCGTCAGCGAGGCGGTGCGGGTCCTACGAGAAGTCGCGTCAGCCCTCGCCTACGCCCACGCCGCCGGCGTCGTCCATCGCGACATCAAGCCCGAGAACATCCTGATCTCGGGCGGCGCCGCGATGGTCACCGACTTCGGTGTCGCCAAAGCCCTGAAAGACGCCGCGAACACGGGCGGCGCCCAGCTGACGCAGTTCGGTGTCGCCCTCGGCACGCCAGCCTACATGGCGCCCGAGCAGGCCGCGGCCGACCCGACCACCGACCAGCGCGCCGATATCTACGCCTTTGGCGTGATGGCCTACGAGCTTCTCACCGGCTCGACGCCGTTCGCGGGCCGCCCCGCGCAGGCGCTATTGGCCGCGCATGCGGTCGAGCAGCCGGAGCCCATCTCGCGCCGCCGCCCGGCGACGCCGGAACCGCTCGCCGCGCTCATCATGCACTGCCTCGAGAAGCGACCCGCGGACCGCCCGCAGACCGCCGACCAGATCATGCGCGCGCTCGATGGCGTGCAAACGTCGAGCGGCGGATGGACACCGACCGGCGCGCTTCCCGCGAAACGAAGCGCGAGCCGTGGCAAGCGGACGATACTCATAGCCGCGGCCGTGGTTCTGGCGCTCGCCGTCTCTGTGCCGCTGCTGCAGCGGCGCTTGGGCGCCTCCCACCCGGCGAGCGGTCCCGTCATGCTCGCGGTGCTGCCGTTCGAGAACGAAGGCCCGTCAGCCGACGCGTACTTCGCCGACGGACTCACCGAGGCGATCACGAATCGACTGGCCTCCCTGCACAACCTCGGCGTGATCGACCGTCGAAGCGCGGAGCAGTACAAGACCACGACCAAGACACCAAAGCAGATCGGCCGCGAGCTGGGTGTACAGTACATCCTCGAGGGCACCGTCCGCTGGGCGACGGACGAGAAGGGCACACGCAAGGTGCAGATCTCGCCGGCGTTGGTGACCGTGTCGGATCTCACGTCAAAGCCCGTCGGCGGCCCCTATCTCGTCGTGCCATCGGATGTGTTCCAGGTGCAGACCGATGTCGCCACGAAGGTCGCCGACGCCCTCAACGTCACGCTGACCGGCGCCGACCAACAGGCCCTCACGGCGCGGCCGACGCAGGACACGGCCGCATGGAACGCGTTCACTCGCGCCGAGCAAGCGTTCAAGCACGTGCACGATCTGTCCGCGACCGGCGCGCTCGATACCGCCCTCACGCAGTACCAGGTCGCCGTCACCCGCGATCCCAAATTCGCGCAGGCGTGGGCGCGACTCGCGTTCGCGCGGATGGTGTACTCGCTCTACAATCCGTCCGACACCACACGGCTGACCGCGGCGAAGCACGCGCTCGATACGGCGGCCGTGCTCTCACCTGACCTGCCCGAGCTCCACGAGTCGCGCGCGTTTTACTTGAGCCTCTTCGAGCACAAGACCGATGCGTCGTACGAAGAACTGATCCGCGCGCAGGCGGGCCAACCGAACAACGCCGATCTCTCGGCCCAGATCGCCGCGGCCGAGATCGCGCGGGGCCGCCCGGATGAGGGATTCGCGAATCTCGCGAAAGCGGTACGCCTCGATCCGCGGTCCACGGACGCTCTCACGACGGCGGCCGGGCTCACCTACGCGTATCGGCGATATGCGGAGTCCGAGGCATACGCCGATCGGTTGATCGCGCTGGATCCGACCTTGGGTGCGGCGTACGACACCAAGATCAACGATGAGCTGGACGGTCGCGGCGACACCGTGGCGGCCGCCCATACGATGGACAGCTTGATCGCGCGCGGCGTCCGTATCGGCGCCAGCCTGTCGCAGCAAATGCCACTGATCGGCGGCGGGTACCGCACCCGATTCGAGCACATGACGCTCGCCGACATCGGCGCGGGGAGCGCGTTCGACACCCTGAACTTCTACTTCGGCAAGCGCGCGCTGTACCAGCGCGTCCAGCCCGCATTGGCCCAGGCGTACGCCGACTCGATCCTCCGCACGGCGCGCTCGCCGATGCTCACGGGACCGCTCGCCTGGTTCCGGTCATCCATCCAGGCATTCGGCTACGCCGCGAAGGGCGATCGCCTCCAGGCCATGCGCGCGCTGACCCGGGTGCACGCCGAGTTGGCGGCCGACAAAGGCGTCACGCCGTCGGACTCTTCGCAGCGCATCCAGAACATGGCCGCCACGTTCGCCATCCTCGGCGACGCCGACTCGGCCGCCGTATACGTCGCGCAGGCCTTCCGATTGCCCGGCGGATTCTCGAAATTCTCCGTGCGACTCGATCCGACGTTCGACCCCGTGCGCAACTCCCCCGCATTCCAACGCTTGTTGCAATGACCGCTCCGACCGATCCGCTTCGCGACCAGTTGGAGTCGACGCTGGGAGCGTACACCATCGAGCGCGAGCTCGGTGGCGGCGGCATGTCGCGGGTCTTTGTCGCGTGCGAAAATGCCCTGGGCCGCACGGTCGTCGTGAAAGTGCTCTCGCCGGACCTCACCGAGGCACTGAACGTCGAGCGATTCCGTCGCGAGATCCAGCTCGCGGCGCGCTTGCAGCATCCCCACATCGTGCCGCTGCTTACGGCGGGCGAAGTCGGCAAGCTGCCGTACTTCACGATGCCGTTCATCCAGGGCGAGTCGCTGCGCGATCGTCTCAGAGCGCGCGGCGAGCTGCCGGTCAGCGATGCCGTCCGGGTGCTGCGCGAAGTAGCGGCGGCCCTGGCCTACGCCCACGCCAATGGCGTCGTCCATCGCGACATCAAGCCGGACAACGTCATGATCTCCGGCGGCTCGGCGATGGTCATGGACTTCGGCGTCGCCAAGGCCGTGTCCGACGCGGCGACCGCCTCGCGCGGGGCGACGCTGACGCAACTAGGCGTCGCCCTCGGCACACCAGCGTACATGGCGCCGGAGCAAGCAGCGGCCGATCCCGCGACCGACCATAGGGCGGACATCTACGCGTTCGGCGCGATGGCGTACGAGCTGCTGACCGGCGAGACGCCATTCGCGGGACGTCCGGCCCAGGCCATGCTCGCCGCGCATGCCGTCGAGACGCCCGAGCAGATCACGCGACGCCGGCCCGCCGTGCCGGAAGCGCTGGCGTCCCTCATCATGCGGTGTCTGGAAAAGCGGCCAAGCGATCGGCCACAGACGGCCGATGAGATCGTGCGCGTGCTCGACAATTTGCCGACATCCACGGGCGCGATTCGAGCCACATCCGTGGCGTCCCGGCGCTCCCGAGGGTGGCTCGTCGGCGCCGCGCTGGGCGCGCTGGTCGTCGTCGGCGGCGCGGCACTGTTCGTCACGCGTCAACAGAACAAACGGGAAGCGGCGGCCGCCGCCGCGGCTGATGCGCCGACGATGATCGCGGTCCTGCCGTTCGACAATCAGGGTCCGGCCGCCGATCAGTATTTCGCGGACGGACTCACCGATGCGATCACCAATCGGCTCGCCAGTCTCCATGGCCTCGGCGTCATCGACAGCCGGAGCGCGGCGCAGTACAAGGGCACCACGAAAACCCCGAAGCAGATCGGTCGCGAGCTCGGCGTGCAGTACCTGTTGCAGGGGAGCGTCCAGTGGGCGACCGACGAGCACGGCAAGCGGCAAGTGCAGATCTCGCCCGCGATCGTCGACGTCGCGAACCTGACGACCAAGCCCGCCGGCGGCCCGTATCTCGTCTCGCCCGCCGATGTGTTCCGTGTGCAGTCCGAGGTCGCGACCAAAGTCGCTGACGCGTTGAACGTGGCGCTCAATGGCGACGAGGAAAAGATCATGAGCTCGCGGCCGACCTCGGATTCGGCCGCGTCGTACGCGTACCTGCTCGGGCAGACGTACGACGACAAGCAGGAGGGCCTCAAGCCCGACGTCATTCGGAGCGCGATCGACGCGTACGCGGAGGCGACCCGGCTGGACCCCAAGTTCGCGTTGGCGTTCGCGCGGTTAGGGGCCGATCAAATTTTGTGGGGGCTCCTCGATCTGTCGGATACCGCGCGCGTCACGGCCGCGCGCCGGTCGATCGATTCGGCGCTCGCGCTCCAGCCCGATCTGGCCGAAGCGCATATCGCGCATGCGCACTTCCTCCGTCTCTTCAAGGGCGATGGCGAGCGAGCGTACATCGAGCTGCAGGCGGCGTACAAGCTCAAGCCCAACGATGCGACGCTTCTGGGCGACCTGGGCCACGCGCAGATCGTGCACGGGAACACCGCGGAAGGCTTGGCCAACGTCAGGAAGGCCGTGAAACTGAACCCGCGGAACCCCGACGCGGTGCAGCGGGCCGCGCGCGAGTTCTACAACGCGCGCCAATACGCCGAGGCGGAGCACTACGCGAACCAGTACATCGCGCTCGCGCCGACGTCGCCGGTCGGATACAACTGGAAGATCAACTGTGAGATCGATGGTCGCGGCGATACGGCGGCCGCGCGGCAGACGCTCGAGAACGCGGTTTCGCGTGGTGTGCGATGGTCGGTGGAGTTGGCGTCGCAGTACTCGAATCTGGGGCCCGCGGGGTTCGCCAAGCTCGAGACGCTGACCTTGGACAGCGTGCACGCATCGCAGTTCATCGACAGCAGCGAGTACTATGCGAGTAAGCGCGGCGTCTATTTCGCACAGGGGAAGACGGCCTTGGTGAGGGCCTACAGCGACTCGCTGATCAAGATCGCGGACAGCCCCCGATTCACCGGGCCGCTCGAAAATTGGCGCCACACGGTGCTCGCGGCGGCCTATGGGACGACGGGTCGGCCGGCCGATGCGTTCAAGCAGATCGCGCTGGTCGAGGAGTCCCTGACGCACATGACCCCCGACGACCCGCAGCGCGGGAATCTCGAGGAGCAGATCGCGCAGATCTTCGGCTCGATGGGCGAGGCGGATTCGGCCATCGTGCACATCAAGCGGTTGCTCAAGTTGCAGAGCGGGTTTTCGATGGAGACGGCGAAGACGGATATTTCGTTTACGCGGCTCAGAGGAAAGCCGGCATGGGAGAAGTTCCTTGCCGAGCAGCGCTAGCCGCGACACCCGCTAGCGCTCGCACGCGTTCGGCGCTCACGCGTCCGCCACGCCCGCCATCGCACGCCGCCCCGCGCACGCCGGCGATATCCGCGCCAAGCGCCGCTGCCTTTGATAAGTCGTCCACCGTCAGCTTTCCCGCGAGCGCTACCGTGAGCCCCGCTTCGTGCGCACGCTCCACCCATCGGCGGAGCGCGTCTTCGCTCACCAAACCAAAAAGACCCAGGCCGTTCTTGTCGCTGGTGTCGAGCAACACGCCATGGGCTCGGTTTCGGGTTGCCACTTCGATAACATGCTCCCAACACCGATCAGCGAACGCCGCCAGAACAATCGCGCAGCCAGGCACTGACCGTGGCCGCGTCAGTTTGGCAAACGCCAGGCGTGGCAAATCTCCTGGGGTATCGTCGAGCGCGGCGCTCACCGGGCGGCGGCCGGCGACGCGAGCGACAATCGCGGCCAGCGCGTCGGGCGCGACCGGGCCGAGCGGTCCGCGGGAAGGGTCTTTGGCGTCGATGATATCGGCCCCACCATCAATCGCCGCGGTCGCGTCGGCGGCGTCAGCCACACTGACAAGAAGCTTCATTGTAGTTTACGTCAACTTATGCCGCTGACCGATCGGGTGGTACTCGTGACCGGCGCGTCGAGCGGGATCGGCCGCGCCATCGCGCTCGCGTGCGCGCACGAGGGCGCCGACCTGATCATCACCTACTGGCATGAGCGCGCGAAGGCCGAGTCCGTAGCGGATGCGATTCGCGGCGTCAATCGACGCGTCTGCGTGTTGCCGCTCGACCTGGCCGATTCGGCTTCAATTATCCGATTGGCCTCATCCGCCAAAGAGGCATTTGGACGTATCGATGCGTGGATCAACAACGCCGGCGCGGATATTCTCACCGGCCCGGCATCGAGCGCGCCGTTGTTTGATAAACTGGATCGATTGCTCACGGTCGATCTCAAAGGAACGATCTTGGCATCGTGGGCCGCGGCGGATCTCATGGGAGCGCAGGAGACGGGTGGCGTGATCATCAATATGAGCTGGGATCACGTGCTCGCCGGCATGGAAGGCAAGAATCCCGAGATGTTTTCGGCCGTCAAAGGCGGCATCCTGAGCTTCAGCAAATCCCTCGCGCGATCCGTCGCGCCGAAGGTGCGCGTGAACGTGCTCGCGCCGGGATGGATCGACACGGCATTCTCGGGTGGCTTGGATGCCGCGCGTCGACAAACCGTGATCGATTCCACGCCGCTGCATCGCTATGGCACGCCGGAAGACGTCGCGGGCGCCGCGGTCTATCTCGCATCGCCGGCCGCCGCATTTCTCACGGGGCAGGCGATTCTTATTAATGGAGGAGTCGTAATGTGAGCACCAAAGAGCCGACGTTCACGGGCGACGAGATCACGACCAAGCTCGGTGATCTACCGGGTTGGTACTTCGAGGATGGCTGGATCCGGCGCTACTACAAGACGGATGGATGGCGTTCGACGCTCATGCTGGTCAACACGATCGCGTTCTTAGCCGAGGCCGCGAACCATCACCCGGATCTCAGCGTGACCTGGGCCCGCGTCGGCGTGAAGCTCTCGACGCACTCGGCCGGCGGCATCACCGGCAAGGACTTCGATCTCGCGAAGAAGATCGAAGAGGTCGCGCTCTGGCGTCCGACGCCGGGCGGCGCGCTCGAGGGCACGCCGAGCAAGTGGGTGCAGAGCGGGGAGCGGCGATAGCTACGATCGCGTTCGTCACCGGGCGGCTGGCCGAGCCCGCGTTGAACGAGACGCTCCGGGGGATGCAGGGGGCCGATCCGGGGTTCGCGTATCATGTCGTTGCGCTCAAGATCACCGTGGCGGCGCTCATGACCACGCCGTGGATCGCGAAGTTCATCGAGATTCCGGCGGGGACGGATCTCGTCATGATTCCCGGGCTCTGCGAGGGCGATCCCGAAGTTATCGCGTCCAAGCTCGGCGTTCGCGTCATCAAAGGTCCGAAGGATCTGCGCGAGATTCCCGCGTGGTTTGGACACGAGGCCGTCGGGCGCGAGTACGGCGCGTGGGACATCGAGATCTGTGCCGAGATCAACAATGCCCCTCGGCTATCTCTCTCTCAAATTCTCACTCAAGCCCGCTATTATCGCGATTGTGGTGCCGATGTCATTGACCTTGGCTTGACTCCTGGGCGCCCATATCCCGATCTCGCGTCGACCGTGCGTGAACTGGTCCGTGCGGGATCGCGAGTCAGCGTAGATAGTTTCGACCCGGACGAGATACACACGGCGGTCGATGCCGGTGCCTCATTGGTCCTCAGCGTCAATGGCTCCAATCGCGATGTCATCAACACGCTCGCCGGCTCCTCAGCGCATGTCGTCGCGATCCCTGACTTCAGCGCCGGTCTGGAAACGCTCGATGCAACGCTCCAAGCCCTCGAACGTTCGAATATTCAATATTTCATCGACCCGGTCATCGAACCGATTGGCTATGGCTTCGCCGCGTCCATAGAGCGATACGCAGAAGCGCATCGCCGTTATCCAGATGCGCCGCTCTTCATGGGTATAGGCAATCTCACTGAATTGACAGCGGCAGACACAACGGGTGTGAATGCCGTCCTCATTGCTATCGCCCAGGAACTCGGCGTGAGAGCGGTATTGACCACGGAAGTCATTCCATGGGCGCGTGGGTCAGTGCGAGAGATAGACATCGCGCGGAGACTGATGCACTATGCCATCACCAAGCGATCCTTGCCCAAGAACATTGATGATCGCCTGGTCACGGTAAAAGATCCAAAGATCTTGAGCTACTCTGAAGAGGAACTCAAGCAACTGCAGTCGTCGATCAAAGACGCCAACTTTCGCATATTCACGGATCGCGACACGATCACGGTGCTCAACGCCGACAAGCTTGTCCGAGGCACCGACATCCAGGAAATATTCGATCAACTAGGCGTCACCGAGCACACACACGCGTTCTATCTCGGCAAAGAGCTGGCGAAAGCAAAACTCGCGATCAGCCTAGGCAAGACGTATCGCCAAGAGGGCCAGTTGGCGTGGGGTTATCTGACGCCACCCGATGACCCGATCAAAGAACACCTCCGCGTGACGGCCAAGCGCGAGCGCGAACCGTCGTGACGCCGTTCGCCGAGGAGCTCATACCGGCGCCGGATGTGATCGAGACGTTCGAGCGCACGGCCGGTTTGCCCTGTCGCATGCTGCTCGACAGCGCGAGCGATCCGCAACGGCTCGGCCGCTACTCGTTCGTCGTCGCCAACCCGGTGGCGGTCATCTGCGGTGGCGATGACCCGTTGGGGATGGCCCGCGACTGGTTTCGGCGGTACGAGCCGATCCCGGGGCTGCCGCCATTTCAGTGCGGCGCGGTGGGCTACATCAGCTACGACTTCGGCCGCCGTCTCGAGCGCATTCCGTCCGCGCGCTACGATGACCTCGGCATTCCCGACATCGAGCTCGGACTCTACGATTGGGTCATCGCGTGGGACCACCAAGCGGGTCGGGCATGGATCATCGCCCTCAGCGCCGCCCGACTCCGCGAAGTCCACGCGTTGCTCCAGGGTCGCGGCGCATCGAGCGACACGCCCGATGTCGCCCCCTGGCCACGTCCTCCGCGCGCGCCATCATTCCCCGTATCGCCAGACGTAGCGGGCGCACTCGACCTGCGCTCGTCATTCTCACGCGAAGCGTACCTGAAAGCAGTCGAACGTGTCCGCGAATACATCTTCGCCGGCGACATATTCCAGGCGAATCTCTCTCAGCGCTTAGAAGCGCCGCTCAACGAGGCGCCCTGGGACCTGTACAAGCGCCTTCGTACGATCAACCCGGCCCCATTCGCCGCATACATCGAGGCCGACGGCGCGACGATCATCAGCGCGTCTCCGGAGCGATTCTTACGCGTCGCGGCGGACAAAACGGTCGAGACGCGCCCGATCAAAGGCACGAGCCCGCGCGGCATCAGCCCCGAGCACGACGCCGCCCTCGGCCAAGCGCTCGTCGAGAGCGAAAAGAACCGCGCCGAGAATCTCATGATCGTCGATCTGCTCCGAAACGATCTTTCGCGAGTCTGCGCCCCCGGCACCGTGCGCGTGCCGGAGCTGTTCCACCTCGAGAACTACCCGACGGTCCACCACCTCGTCTCGACGGTCGTCGGCACCCTCGCCCCCGAGGCCGATGCTGTCGACCTCGTAAGGGCAAGCTTCCCCGGCGGCTCGATTACCGGCGCGCCCAAGGTTCGGGCGATGGAGATCATCGCCGAGCTCGAGCCCTCGCGGCGCGGGGTGTACTGCGGGTCTATCGGGTACCTCAGCGTGACCGGTGCGCTCGATACCAGTATCGTCATCCGGACCTACCTGGCGCTGGAGCGCCGGGTGTACTTTTCCGTCGGCGGTGGTATCGTTGCCGACTCCGATCCGGCCGCGGAGTACGAGGAGACGCTCGACAAGGCCCGCGCGCTCATCGCCGCGCTACGTCCGTGATATTACTCATCGACAATTACGACTCGTTTGTCTATAACCTGGCGCGCTATGTTCGCGAGCTAGGCTATGACACTGTCGTTCATCGTCATGACGCTATTTCGCTCGCCGACATCGCCTCACTCAATCCATCGCACATAATCCTGTCGCCGGGTCCCTGTACACCGACCGAAGCAGGCATCTCGACAGATGTCGTGCGTCACTTCGCGCCGACGATCCCCATACTCGGCGTTTGCCTGGGACACCAATGCATAGGCGAGGCATTTGGTGGCCAGATCGTGAGAGCGGCAAGACCAATGCATGGCAAAGTGTCGGCAGTCACACATGATGGATCCAGTGTATTCACCGGCCTCCCGTCACCAATCCACGTCACGCGATATCACTCGTTGGTCATCGCGCCGGACTCACTCCCGAGCGAGTTGCGTGTGACGGCACAAACCGACCGTGGTGAGATCATGGCGGTGCAACACCGCGAGTATCCCACGACCGGTGTCCAATTCCATCCCGAATCCGCTCTGACCGAGTACGGCTATCGGATGCTCGCGACTTTCCTGGGTCGGCATTCCAGCCAGTCAGGCGCAGAATTGCCAGATCGAGCAGATGGCGCGTTCAGCCGCCGCGAGCCCGCCGACTTTATCCCTCCTCCGGTGGAGCTCGTGCGGTGACCGTACTCCCAGCTTGCTGGGTCGATGGCGAGCGCGTCGACCCGGCGAGCGCGCAGATCTACGTGACCGATCGCGGGTTCACGCTCGCGGACGGTATCTTCGAAACCATGCGATCGTACAATGGCGCGATCTTCCGGTACGACGACCACATGGCCCGCCTCTCGCGCGGCGCCGAGCGACTCGGCCTGCCGCGCCCGGCGAACTTGCTGCCCACGCTGCAGCACGCCCTCCGCGATCTGCGTTCGATCCGTGCCGACGCGGTCATCCGCCTCACGGTGACCCGCGGCACCGGCCGCCACGGACTCATGCCGACCCGCGGCGAAACTCCGACGGTCGTCCTCTTCGCCCAAGAAGTCGCGGTATTCAAGACCTCGATCAGCGTCCGCACCGCCAGCGGGCGGCGCAACGAGTTCGCCATGAGTGCGGGCGTGAAGACGCTGTCCTACACGGACGGCGTACTGGCCTTGCTCGAGGCCTCGGCGAATGGGGCCGAGGACGCGATTTTTCTCGACACGGAGGGGCACGTGTCGGAGGCCACCGCCAGCAACGTGTTTCTCGTCAAGAATGGCGTGGTTCGGACTCCGCCAGTCTCTTGCGGCGCGTTCCCTGGCATCACGCGATCCGTGGTTCTCGAGCTGCTCGAGGGCATGCGTGTCGCGCTTTCCGACGATCCCGTTTCGCCGGCCGAATTGGCTCAGGCCGACGAGGTATTCTTGACGAGCTCCGTTCGCGAGATCGCGCCGGTTGATACCGTCGACGGGCGAGGGTTGAAGGTTCCTGGGCCTATCACGACGGCGGTCATGGGTGCGTACGCGGCGGCCGTGCAAATCGAGCGTGAGTCATGATCGGGCATGAAGCGTGATCATCGAAACCATTGTCACGACGCTCGATCCCAACGGGGTGCTCAATGTCGCGCCGATGGGTGTTGAGTGGGGTGATGATGTACTGGTCGTCAAACCATTTCTGGACACGACGACGTTTCGCAATCTGCGCGATACGAAAGTTGCGGTCGTGAATCTCACGGACGATGTGCGCATTTTTGTCAACGCCGCGCTGTTCAACGCCCAATCACCAACGATTCCCGCGGCGAAGATCCATGGTGTGGTGTTGGAGGCTGCATGCTCCTGGCGAGAAATAGAAGTCACAACTATTGACGCCACGCCGCCGAGATCACGCATAGAAGGAAGAGTAGTCCACAGTGGTTCTCGCCATGAATTTCTCGGATTCAACCGCGCGAGGCATGCGGTACTCGAAGCCACGATACTGGCCACGCGATTGCATCTCATCCCGCATGATGAAATACGCCGCCAGATTGACGCGTTAAAAGTTTTGGTAGATAAGACAGCAGGAGACCGAGAGCAGGAGGGATGGAAGCTGGTGAGTGAGTATGTGAGAGAACGACTCTCATGACGGTGTTCGTAGAAGCCCCGGCACGCCTACACTTTGGCATGCTAGACCTAGCAGGCACGCTAGGAAGAAGGTTCGGAGGCATAGGCGCGGCAGTACCGACGCCTTCCTTGCTGATATCGGCGGAACCCAGAGAACGAATCACCGCCGAAGGCCCGGAAGCCGAGCGAGCCATCCGCTTCGCGCATCGCTTCGTCGACCACTACGGCATAGAAGGCCGCGGCGCGCACTTCTGCGTGCACCGCGCCATCCCGAAACACAATGGCCTAGGCTCGGGCACCCAGCTAGCGCTAGCCATCGCGCGCTCGATGGCCGAGCTATACGCACTCGACGATGACCCAGCCGGGCTAGCGACGGCGGTAGGACGAGCGAGACGCTCGGCCATAGGCACCTGGACCTTTGCCCACGGCGGATTCGTCCTGGAGGGCGGCCGACGCTCGGGCGCGGGCGATGCGCCGGACCAACCGGCGCCCCTGCTCGCGCGCCTCCCAATCCCGCCCCAATGGCGCTGCGTGATCGCCGTGCCGCGCGCCGCGCTAGGCGTGAGCGGCGACGCCGAGGTCGCGGCGTTTGCGTCGCTACCGGAGCCGCCGCTCCGAGATGTCGAGCACGTAGCCCACGTCGTGCTCATGTCTTTGCTGCCGGCCCTGGTCGAAGGCGACCTGAGCACATTTGGCGCGGCCCTGACCGAGGTCCAGTACGTAACCGGTCGCTGGTTCGCCCCGGCGCAGGGCGGCGCATTTGCGCCCGGCGTCGGCGCCGCGCTCATCGCGCAGATGCGCGATTGGGGCGCGGCCGGTGTCGGCCAAAGCTCCTGGGGGCCCGCCGTATATGGTATCGTAGGCGACGAGGCCACCGGCATCGCGCTCGCCCAGCGCGTCCGCGCCGCGTTGCCCGAAAGCGATGGCGCCGTCTACGAAGGACCATTCAGCCACACGGGGGCGCGGGTATGGATCGAGCGATGACGTCGGTAATCGACCGCATACGGGAATTCAACGCGGATCGCGAACCGGAGCGTCTCGCGCTCAAGTATCAGCGCATGCGCGTCAACGCCTTCGCGTTCTTCCGCGGCACCGCCCACCTGTTCTATGAAGACTGGGTCAAAGGCGGCCCGCTCGATGCCGCCCCACTCGCGTGGCTCTCGGGCGACCTGCACCTCGAGAACTTCGGCAGCTACAAAGGCGACAACCGACTCGGTTACTTCGACCTCAACGACTTCGACGAGGCGTATCTCGCGCCCGCGACATGGGATCTCGCGCGCTTCACGACGAGTCTCTATCTGGCCGCCGAGACGCTCAAGCTCGGCGACGCGGACGCGCGCGCTCTCGCGGCGGGATTTCTCGATGCGTACGGGACCGCGCTCAACGACGGCAAACCGCGCTGGGTGGAGCGGTCGACCGCCGAAGGCCTGGTGCGACAGCTCCTTCGCCGAGTGAAGCGGCGGACGCGGCGACAACTGCTCGACGAAGCGACGACCGGCCGCCACAAGGGTCGCAAGTTCGCGCTCGATGCCGGGCATCGCCTCGTCGCGTCGCGCGCCGATCGCGCGGCGGTCGTCGCGAGCCTCAAGGCGTTCGCGGCCAGTGAGCACTGCCCCGAAGAATTTTCGGGCAATTTCATGCGCGTCCTCGACGTCGTCCGACGCGTCGCGGGCACGGGCAGCCTCGGCGTCCGCCGGTTCGCGGTGCTCGTCGAGGGACGCGGCAGCCCCGATGGCAACTTTGTCCTCGACGTCAAAGAGGCCCGCATCTCGGCGTTGGCGCCCTACGCCGCGGCGCCCCAGCCCAACTGGCCAAACGAGGCCAGTCGAGTTGTCGGCATCCAACGTCGCGCGGAAGCCATCGCGCCCGCGCTCCTGCACGTCATCATGATCGGCAAATCCTCGTTTGTCCTCAAGGAGCTGCAGCCACTCATCGATCGACTGACGATCGACGAGTCCACGTCCGCCGAGGACCTCGCGCTCATCATGACGACGATGGGCCACGTCCTCGGCTGGAGCCACCTCCGCGCGAGCGGCCGCCAGGGCTCAGCGATCGCCGACGATCTCGTGACGTTCGGTGGTGAACGATGGTGGGGCCGCGAGACGCTGGCGTTCGCGCGGCGCTATCGCGAGACGGTGAAGTCCGACTTCGAGGCGTTCGCGGAAGCGTACGATGAGGGCGCGTTCAACGCGATGTGACGACGACGCGCGCCAGGTTTGTTGGCCGTGTCGGCCCGATATGGATGCGTGTGCCAGGTGCCGACGAGTTTGGCGACGTGCGAGCAGTCCCTATTGGCAGGATTGACCGATCGTGTTGGGTGGCTGAGTGTGTAAGGGATAGATTTGATGGAATGCGAACGACACCGCGTCCCACGACACTCATCGAGGCGCCACGCCTCTCCGAGCGCCTCTGCGCGAATGTTACTCTCGCGGCTGAGACGTTCCAATTTACCGGCAGCTTCAAGTTCAGAGCGGCCAACAATGTGGTTGTGAACGTCCCCAACCCATCGATCATTACCGCCTCATCGGGCAACTTCGGCCAGGCGATGGCGTATGCCTGCAAGCTCGCCGGCAAGCGATGCACGGTCGTCATGCCGGTGAACTCGGTGCGGGTCAAAGTCGAGGCCGTGCGCGCGTTCGGGGCGACGGTGGATCTCGTCGACACGACCCAGGTGTCGCGCGCGGACCGCGTCCGCGAGCTCGCGTCGAAGGATCCCGAGGCTTATGTCGCGTCCGCGTACGATGACCCACTCGTGATTGCAGGCAACGCCTCGCTGGGACAGGAGCTTTCGGCGATCGCGACGCGGTTCGATGTGATCGTCGCGCCCGTCGGAGGTGGCGGGTTGCTGTCGGGCATCATTCAGGGGCTGAGACAGACCGGCGATACGACGCCGGTGATCGGTGCCGAGCCCCTGTTGGCCAACGACGCGGCGCAGTCGCTACGAGAGGGACGGATCGTCGCCAGCGATCACGAAATCCAGACGATCGCCGACGGCGCGCGCACGATGAGTCTCGGAAAGCACAACTGGGCGATCATCAAGGAAGGCGTGGAAACGATCGTCGAGGTTTCCGAGGAGCAAATTCGCGAGGCGGTCCGACTCTTATTTACACTGGCGAATTTGAAGTCAGAGCCCACTGGTGGACTGACGACAGGTGCACTGCTCGCGGCCCCGACACGATTCCGCGATCGTCGGGTTTGTTGCGTCGTCAGCGGGGGTAACGTTGATCCCGCACTGTATCGAGATTTGCTCTCGGTATAAAGTTTGCGCTAATTTGGGGGCTAGCACCTTTCTTTGAGAGGTAATGTCTATGCCCTCCAATCTTTCCGGCGACCCGAAGAAAGCTCGACCGTCCGCGCCACGGCAGCCCGACGATGAACCGAAGGTGATCACGCGTGGTCGCGTGTCCCACGTCGAGCACGAGGTTGATCAGCCCGAGCCCATGCCGGTGCGCAAATCCGGCGAGCGCGATCGCGATAAAGTGTCGCGGTAGACGGCGGACTGACCGAAGCTTTCTTCTACTTCCATTTCGATAGACGCGAGCCGGTCGGCGCTCGCACCCAGCTCAGCTTTCAGCCGGCCGGCGAGATATTGGGCCAGCATCTCCGCCGTCGTATTGGGAATCGGCAGCAGGACGCAATCTTCCCGAGGGAAGACATAGCGAGGCCGGTCCAGATACGCGACGGTAATCGAATCGGATTGCTCGCCGATCCGGATTTTGGGATTTTCGAGCGGCAGCAGCACCCGATGGTCGATCTCATCACACAGCTTCTTCATCACCTGTTTGAGGTCGACGAAGTTGAGGACGTACCAGCTCTCCGGGTCGAGCGGGCCTTCCAGCGCCACGCTCACGCGATAGTTGTGGCCATGCAATGACTCGCAGCGGTGCCCGGCGAACGTGATAAAGTGCGCCGCCGCGAACGTCAGGTAATCCTTGCTGACCTGCACTCGAAAAGTCGTCACCAAAGCCTCGAGAGAAGCCCAACATACAGCGCCGCCGCCGTGAGGTCCGCCGTCGTGCCCGGGTTCAGACCGTCGGCCCTCAGCTGACGGTCGAAGACTACGCGATCCTCCGGCCCTCCGCCCAGGACTTTTTTCGCGTTTCGACTGACCTCTTCGGCTATCCCGGCGCCGTGTTTTCTCTTTATAAGAGTGTCGGGCACCTCGCTCAGCAATGTCAAATACGTCCTGACAGTCGCTTCTTCCCACCCATACTGAATCGTGTCGACCAACGTCGGCGCGCCGATCTCGAACGTAATCCGATAATCCGTCACGTACTCCGATGCGATCGTATCCCGGTCCGCCGCCAGTCGCATCGCCTCGGTCAACGTCACAGTCGGCTCAGCCGCCACATCTTCGTGGGCTGCCGTTCCGAGGCCTCCTGGTCGTGCCAGTCTGATGGCCGCGTAGACCTCGCGCGCGTCGTCGAGCGTGGTATTCTCGAGCACGTAATGCAGGGAACGATGCAGTCGGGCCGCGCGGGCGAGCGGCGCCAGAAGCAGCACGATGCCGAGGTTCGTGTTCGAACGAGTCCACTGGCTGGTCGCGCGGATGGCCGCGTGGATCATCTCGCCGAGCGGCAGGTCGGAGGTGAAGGCCGGTCCGATGGCTACCGCGCTCGCGAGAAAGTCTTCGTAGCGTGCGTCGGGAAAGTGCTTTCCCCGTGAAACATTGCCCGGCTTCGGGGCACTGGCCTCGAGCAGGCAGGCGAGCTGGGCGGTGCCGGCGATGTAGTCGTTAGTCACGCGACAGTCGTCACACGCTGCCGAGAGCGAAATCCACGATGCCGGCTGCTACGTCAAGACCGGTCGCCTCGTGCAACCCACGCCACCCGGGTATCCCGTTCACCTCGAGCGCGTAGAGCTTTCCATCGTTGCCGGGTAGCAAATCCACTCCGGCGTAGCCAGCATCCACGGCGGCCGCCGCGCGCAATGCCATGTCGGTCTGCTCAGTCGAGAGCGTGATCGGCTTTGCCGCTCCACCGCGTGACACGTTGGTACGCCATGTTGGTGATGATCGTTCGATCGCGCCAAAGACCTTCCCGCCAATCACGAAGGCACGTATGTCGCGCCCGTCGTGATCGATGTAGCGCTGCAGATAAAAAATGCCGCGAACCTGCTCGATGGCTCGTAAAACTCGCCACGCAGTATCCTCGTCACTCACGCGAACCAGCCCGAGCCCCATAGACCCGAACAAAGGCTTGACGATCACATCGCGCAAATGTCGA
>DASRDS010000008.1:0-6820 GCA_035652495.1 Gemmatimonadaceae bacterium | reverse complement strand
GACTGCAGAAGAAAGTCTGCTAACTTATCCAGCAGCGCTTGCAGGTCGATCGCGTCCGCCGACTCCGGACTGAACTTCTGATACGTGTGGAAGCGCATTCCCTAATATAATGCCGTCGACTGCTCGATCTCTGAATCCGTTCCGAACCCTCATTAAGCACCGCAACTTTCGGATCTTCTGGATCGGCCAGACCCTGTCGCTCATGGGCACGTGGATGCAGACGATGGCCCAGGGCTGGTTGGCACTTCAACTCTCGAACAGCGCATTCATCGTCGGCCTGGTCAGTACGATCGGCGCCCTGCCGGTCCTGGCGCTCTCGCTGCCAGCGGGCGTAGTGACCGATCGCGTCAACAAGCTGACGCTCGTCACCATCTGCCAGGCGTGCCTGCTGCTGGAGGCGGCGGCCCTCTGGGCGCTCACGGCGACGCACCGGATCACGATCCCGCTGCTGCTCGGCCTGGCCGCGTTCAATGGCATAGCCAGCGCGTTCGAAATCCCCGCTCGTCAGTCGCTGATGATCGAGCTCGTCGGTCGCGACGACCTGCACGATGCGATCGCGCTCAACTCGAGCGGATTCAACCTGGCGCGTATCATTGGCCCCGCCACAGGGGCCGTCGTCATTGCGGCGTTCGGGATTGCCGCGTGCTTCCTGCTCAATGCCGTGAGTTATCTCGCGGTCCTCGCCGGCCTCTTCATGATCCGCCTCCCACCCTGGATCGCCATGCCACATCCGTCGCCGATCGACGGCATGCGGGAAGGCCTGCGCTATATGGCGAAGACTCCGGTGATCGCGGCGCTCATTCGGCTCATCACCGTATCGGCCATCTGCGGCATCCCATATCTGACGCTGATGCCGGTCGTTGCCCGCGATCTCCTGCACGCTGGCGCCGCCGGGTACGGCGTGCTGCTGGCCTGCGTCGGTATCGGCGGATTGGCTGGAGCGCTCTTTCTGGCGTCCTTTGGCGGTCGGTTCCGTCGTGGCCACCTCCTGGCATTCTCGACGTTCGGATTCGCGCTGCTGTTGATCGCGTTCTCCCTGTCGCGCTCCGAGTGGCTGTCCCGTGTCGTGCTCCTCGGCTGCGGGTTCATGATGATCTTGAACGGCGCGCTGCTCAACGGGCTGCTGCAATCGATCGTTCCCGACACGCTGCGCGGACGACTGATGTCCGTCTACTCACTGATCGCGGTCGGCGTCTCACAGGTCGTCGGGTCGTTTATCGCGGGCGCCGTCGCCAATGCGGTCGGCGTGGACTGGGCGATCGGCGGCTTCGCGGCCGTCATGCTCGCCTACGCGTACTACGCCTTTTCGATATCGTCCGCGATTCGGCGATTGTAAGCGGGTGTGAACCGCTCGGGTGTGACCGCGGGAAACACGCCGCGCGCCGCCCGGGCCACCATCTGCGCGGCGCCCTCGATGCCGAGGAAGTCGGTGTTGACGCAGATGTGATAATTCTCCGGCGCGCGCCAGTCGCGATCATAGAAGCGCTTCACCGACTGCGCGCGCTGCGCATTCACCTCATCGACACGCTTCTCGGCCTGCGCCTGCGTCAGATGCTCACGCGACATCACCCGCTGCACGAGCGCCGCCTTGGGCGCATAGCAGAAGACATGGATCGCATCCTGGCGCTCGGCCAACGTGGCCTGCGCGCCACGTCCGACGATCACGACCGGTCCTCGCGCGACGTACTCTTCGATGACGCGCCGCGTGACGGCGATCAATCGCTCGGTCGCCGGCAGGGTGTACTCGCCCGTGACCGGTTGGACCTCCGGCGTGCTCAACGCCAGCGCATCGCCAATGCGGGCGGCGAGGGACGGCACGCGCTCCTCACGCGCTTGCACCTCGTCGACCGGCATGCCCGATCGCGCCGCGACTTCGTTCACGATCTGGTTGTCGAGCAACGACCAGCCCAGCAGCGCGGCGACTCGCGCCGCGACATCGGAGCCGCCGGACCCGAAGAGGCGCGAGATCGTGATGGTCGGCATGGTCGCCGCTAGCGGTCGACGGGTCGGACCCGCAAATGCTCGACGATCTCGAATCCGAGGGCGTCCCACGCCCGATTGGCGGCCTCGCCGTCGGCGACACTGTGCAGCCGAAACTCGTCGAGCCCGACGCTGCGTGCCCACGCTTCGGCGCGCTCGAGCAACGCCCGCAACACGCCCATGCGTCGCACCGATGGGTCCACGAACACGGACGACACGTAGGCGTACTGCTCGGGGCAGAGGAGGGGCGAGCCGCTCGACTCGACGCAGCGCAGGATGCCGACAATCGTGCCATCCCGCTCGGCCAACAACGTGATCTCGCCCGGCGACTCGAGCTGCCGCGCGAACAGGCGACGCGCGCGCGTCGTCACATCGCTCGCCAGGCGGCGATAGATGGGGTTCGAGGCGTGCTCGCGCAACAGGGAGAGACGGAGCGCGACGACGGCGTCGAGGTCGCGCACCGTCGCCCGCCGCACCGTCACGCTCGGCGCCGCGGGCTTAGGCGGAGAGGCCGCCACCGAACATATCCTGACCAGGGCGCCGACGTTGCTCCTGTACGGCACGGCCGTACTGACCCGTGTCGGACCGCGAGATCTTGCGACGCGCGACCAGCGCCTCCAGGACGAGCTCGCAGGCGGCCGTCGCCAACGGCAGATCATTGCGCGGCGCGAGTCCCACGTCTCGGACCACTCTCAGCAGACCGGGCACGGTCTCGAAGCCCTTGTGCATCGCATCGGTCGAGACGTCATCGGATACCTGCAGCGCGCCGCCCGAGTCGAACCACATCACGATCTCATCGGTGTTCACGTTGCCCGCGCGTTCTTTGAACGTGGCGTCCGACGCCCGTCGGATGAGTTCCCGCGCGATGGCCTGCCCACCGATCAGCTCCCCCTCGTACTCCAACTCGATCTTCCCGGTGATCGCTGGGAGCGCCGCATAGATATCGGCGATGCGCGGGACGATCTCGCTCTCGCTCATCTCCAGCGCTCGCCGTTCCGCATTGGATACGACGTTCTCCAACACGGAGATCGGCATGCGCTGCGACACGCCCGAGCGTCTATCGATTCGCTTGTCGACGCGCGCCTCAAAGGCAATGCGCTCGATGACCTCGGCGATAAAATCCGGTACTCGCACTCTGAGACCCCGATTCACCCAGGCTTCCTGGGCCGTGATCTCCATGCCAAGGTTCACGGTCTCCGGATAGTGCGTGATTATCTCACTGCCGATACGATCTTTGAGCGGCGTGATGATCTTGCCGCGCGCCGTGTAGTCTTCCGGATTCGCGGTGAAGCACAATTCGACATCGAGTGGGAGCCGTACCGGATATCCTTTGATCTGGACATCGCCCTCTTGCATGATATTGAACAGTCCCACTTGGACTTTCCCCGCGAGATCCGGCAACTCATTCAGGGCGAAGATGCCTCGATTCGCGCGAGGCAGCATGCCGTAATGGATCGTGAGCTCATCGGAGAGCAGGTGACCGCCGCGCGCGGCTTTGATCGGATCGACATCGCCGATGATGTCGGCGATCGTGACATCAGGCGTGGCCAATTTCTCGACGTAGCGCGCGGAGCGATCGAGCCAGGCGATCGGCGTGTCATCACCGGCTTCCGCCAGTAACGTTCGGCCGTATTTCGAGATCGGCGCGAACGGGTTGTCGTTCACCTCGCTGCCGGCGATGATCGGGAGTGCGTCGTCGAGTAAGGAGGTGAGGGCACGAAGAATCCGGGACTTGGCCTGTCCACGGAGACCGAGCAAAATAAAATTGTGACGCGACAGAATCGCGTTCACCATTTGCGGCATGACGGTCTCGTCATAGCCGATGACACCAGGGAATAACGGCCCGTCGCAGGCGAGCCGGGCGATCAGGTTCGCTCGCAGCTCATCCTTGACCGATCGCAGCGCCCGTTCGGGCGCGCCGAACGGGGAGGCTTTGAGAGCGCCGAGCGTTTCAGGCAGTAGCGACAAATCAACTCTCCACGAATGCGTGTGACACCTCGACGAGGTTGTCGTAGAACACCGGGGCGTGGCCGAGGTCTGTTTCGAGCTGGGAGGTCGTCGCGTTTGGATTCTGTCCATCCGGCGTGAACTTCCCCCACCAGATCGACGGCGCCCAGACGACGCCGGGCCTCAGCGCATCGACGACGCGCGCGGTGGCCACGAACCGTCCCCGATCGTTGTGAATGGTCACTCGGTCCCCATCCTGTATACCCCGCGGCTCGGCGTCCGATACATGCAAATGGCACTCCGGTTCGGCCCCACGACGCAAGGATGGTACGTTGACGAACGTCGAGTTCAAGAACTGGTGCCGGGGTGACGAGATCAGGGTCAACGGATACCGCGCCGCGAGGTCCGGCGCTTCTTCCGGCGACTCGCGTGGTGGCGTGTAGGTAGGCACGGGATCGAATCCCAGTTCCGCGAGCCGCTCCGAGTACAGTTCGCACTTTCCGCTGGGGGTCGAGAATCCCCCGTTGGCATACGGCAAATATGGCCGTGGCACATTCAGCCGCGTCCAGCCGTGTTCCATCAGGCCCTCGAACGTCACGCCGCCCATGCGTTGGTGCCCCGATGACAGGGCCTGACGAATGAGCGTCAGATCGTCGTCCGCGAGACACGGGTGCGTCATGCCCATCCGGGCTCCGATCAACCGGAAGATCTCGCTGTTCGGCTTGCTCTCGCCGATTGGCTCGATCGCCGGGCGATTGAGCGTCGCGTAGAAATGACCGTATGCGAGATGCACATCCCAGTGCTCGAGCTGCGTCGTGGCTGGGAGCACAATGTCCGCGTAGTCCGCGGTATCCGTCTGGAAATGCTCCAGCACGACGGTGAACAGATCCTCTCGGCGGAGCCCTTCCAGCACGTTGTTCCGATCGGGCGCGACGGACGCGGGATTGGAGTTGTACACCATGAGCGCACGCACGGGCGGGCCGCCGACACCGGCGTCGGGCTTTGTGAGTGCTTCGCCGAGCCGGATCATGTTGATCGTTCTGGTCGGCGGCGACAGATCCGGCCGCTCGAGCATCTGGCGGTCGAACTTGAATCCCGCGCTCGTTGACAGCTGCACGCCGCCACCCGCGCGACGCCAGTGACCCGTAATGGCGGGCAGGCATGCGATCGTGCGCACGGCCATGCCGCCGCCATAGTGCCGCTGCAACCCGTAATTCACCCGAATGAACGCCGCTTTCGCCCGCCCGTATCGCTCGCCGAGGCTCCGAATGACATCCGCGCTGAGCCCCGTAATCTCGGCCACTCGCTCGGGCGGATACTCCATGGCGCGTTCACGAACTTGCGCGCCACCAATGGTATAGCGATCGATGTAATCCCGGTCCTCGAGTCCGAGGCAGAAGACCACGTGCATGATGCCGAGGGCCAGTGCCGCGTCGGTGCCGGGGCGGATCGCCAGCCATTCGTCCGACTGTGCGGCCGTGCGCGTCTTAATTGGATCTATGCAAATAACCGGCGCCCCACGACGCTTGGCCTCCAGCACGAAGGGCCACAGGTGGGGATTCGACGTGAGAGTATTCGTGCCCCACAGTAGGATGAGATCGCTGTCGGGGATCCCCTCAGCGTCAGCGCCAAGGTTGGCGCCGACCGTCATGATCATGCCTTGTCTGCCGGCTTCCGAGCAGATGGTGCGGTCGAGCTTGGACGCGCCGAGGAGGTGAAAGAATCGATGGTCGATCGAGCTCCCCTGCACGAGCCCCATGGTGCCCGCATATGAATACGGCAGTATGGCTTGCGGGCCATCGCTCGATTGCGCGACAGCGTTGAGACGTGTAGCGATCTCGTCCAGCGCTTCATCCCATGAAAGCGGGACGAATTGGCCGCTGCCTTTCGGGCCGTTACGCCGAAGCGGGGTTTTCAGCCGGTCGGCGTGATACGTACGCTCGACGTACCGATTCACCTTGGCGCACAAAAAACCCTGGGTGAACGGGTGATTGGGATCGCCCGCGATCGAGATGGCCCGGCCGTTTTCGACCGTCGTCAACGTCGCACAGGTGTCCGGGCAGTCGTGGGGGCACGCGCCGCGAACGATTGTGGTCATTCTCTCGAAAGTAGCGCCCGGCTGGCACTTGCACTAGCGGACTGGTCTTGACTATGCCATTGTAGCCAGTAACTTCCTGCCGATTCCGAGCGTTTGCTTCGTACGGAATGCGGATGCGTGCAGGCCACGCCCATATTTCCGACCCCCTGATCAGGAGATTTGTGTAATGAAGCGCCTGGCCCTTGTCGCTGCTGCATTCGCGCTCGTCGCCGTCGCGTGTAAGGCAAAAGACACCGGTTCGACGACCGCGGATTCGTCGGCCACGGCTGCGCCCGCGCCTGCGATGGCGCCCGCGCCCGCGGCGGATACCGGCATGAAGAAGGACACGAGTATGAAGTCGATGTCGGCTGACACCGGCATGAAGAAGGACACCGCCATGAAGGGTATGGCTGCCGACACTGGCAAGAAGAAGAAAGGCAAGAGCAAGATGTAATTCCGGCGTTCGCCGGGATTATGCGTGGGGCGCGGCTTTCGAGCTGCGCCCTTCGTGCATCAAGGCGCTCGCTTCGCTTCGCGCACCACGACTCACTTCAACAAGGCTCGCTTCGCCTCGCTCACCCATCGTGTGCCGTGTGGACGATCGAACTCTGGACGGTATGGGTTAGCACGGCGGTTGCTGATTTTCGGACGCGGGCAGGCGGACGCGGGCAGGCGGACGCGGACAGACGATCGCGGACAGACGATCGCGGACAGACGATCGCGGACAGACGATCGCGGGCAGACGATCGCGGGCAGACGATCGCGGGCAGACGATCGCGGACAGACGATCGCGGACAGACGATCGCGGGCAGACGA
>DASRDS010000007.1:0-5189 GCA_035652495.1 Gemmatimonadaceae bacterium | reverse complement strand
GAGTCGATCGCGACGAGGGCGCGGTCTGGGATCCGGTTCATGAGCGCCGGGTTGAGGACGAGCTTTACCACGTCGTCCTTCGCGCCATACGTGATGGGGCGCGAGATGAAGAGCCCATTTTTCACTTCGCGCGCGATCATGAGCAGGGCATGCGGGAGGTCGATGACGACGCTGCCCAGGGTCACGTTCGGCGCGAGCCCGTTTTGATCCGAGTTGGCGCCGATGATGAACACGTTGCTGGACGGCTGTTCTTTGACGGCCTGGAAGACGCCGAGTCCCGCGGCGTCGGCATTCTGGAAGATCACGTCGGCGCCTTGCCCAATCTGCGCCAACGCCTGCTCGCGACCCGCGCTCACGTCTTCCCAATTCCCGATGTAGGATGTGAGCACTTTGACGTTCGGGTTGACCGCCTTTGCTCCCTGAGCGAACGCATCGAAGCTGGTCTTCACCGGTGGCAGCTCCGTGCCCCCGATCACGCCGATGGTGTTGCTGCGCGTGACCGCGCCGGCGGCTATCCCGGCGAGATAGGCGCCATCTTGGAAGGCGAAGTTGATGCCGGCGTAGTTGGGCCCGTTGTGGTCGCCGGACGTGATGATGAAAACGGTCTGAGGGAAATCGGGTGCGACGCGTGCGGCGGCGTCTTGGAATTCGAAGCCGTGGCCGACGACGAGCGCATATCCCTTGTTCGCGTACTGCCGGAAGTTCTCCTCGAATTCAGCCGGGGTTTTCGTCTGGACGTTGCTGATCTCGGCGCCGAGGCTATCGCGAATTCTCAGGAGGCCGTTGTAGGCGCCGGCGTTCCAGGCCTGGTCCGAGATCGGGCCAGGCGTAAGCAGTGCGACTTTGAATGGCCCCGATTTCGTGTCGGCGATGCGTTCGGATGCCGTTTTATGCGAATGCGCATCGGGCGCTTCGCCGCAGGCGAGCGCCAGTAGAGCGCCAGTGATCGCGACAGTAAGGCGCGCGGCCGTCGCCGCGGTCATCGAACGACGGCGACCGGCGATACCGGTAGGGGTTTCGTGTCCGTTCGGACCGGATTGGACTTGGTTGCTTCGTCCATGCGCACGGTCCCGTTGATCTTTCCGCCCTCGAGCACGACGATCGACTTCGTGTAGATGTCGCCGTTCACGCTCGACGTGCCCTGGATCTCGACACGGTCTCCGGCGTGCACGGTCCCGTCCACTTTGCCGCCGATCACGACTTCTTTGGCGTGGACGTCGCCTTTGATCTCGCCCTGTCGTCCGACGAGCACTTGGCGCGCGCCGCGGATCGTGCCTTCGATCGTGCCCTCGACTTTGAGGACGCCGGTCGTGTCGATGTCGCCGTGGACTCTCATGCCGTAGGCGATGATCGAGAGCGCCGCTTCGTTCGGCGCGGCCGCGGATTGCTTCGAGTCGGACTTGTCCGGGGAGTCTTTCGTGAACATGGCCATGGCGGGTAGCTCGGGATTTTGAGAATCGACTGATCGCGCGATGGGTTGACGATCAATCTATCGCCGCCGTCTCGCTAATCCATCGGGTCGGCCGACTTCGATGGCACGGGCGTGAGAGTCGAGTCGGTCTTCCCGGTGACGGAGTCTGTTGGAGCGGCGGCGGCCGCTACGGCCCTCGGTCCACGAGCCGATCTCGAGTGATGCAGGGTGTCGCCGGCCAACGAGGGAAACGACTCGGTCGGCGTCGAGCTCGCGCCGAGCATCTTCTGCACTTGGTCGTAGCGCTTCTGCAGCTCGCCGAGCGAGCGCTCGAGCGTATCGAGGCGCGCCGCATCGTGCTGCATGTGCTGGATGCGATAGTTGAGCACCGGCACGCGCGCGGCCTGAATGACGACGAGCACGAGGAGCACGGCGGCCATGATGCCGCCGATGCGACTCGCTCGTGATCGGAACAGGAAGCGGAGCAGGCGAACCTGCCCCGGGCTCAGGACGAAGGTGCGACTTTGGAGCCCACTCTCGCGCGCAACATGGATGACCATCTGGCCCGCGTGCGGCGTGTAGATATTGCCGTGTGCTCGCGGGTTGAATTCGCGAGAGGGGTCGGACATTTAGCGCGCCTCGTCAGAATCTACAGAGTCTACAGAATCCAGGGGTCCCACGATGCGCTCCAGGACTCGATCGAGGTCGTCGCTGGAGTAGAAGCGGATGGAGACATGGCCACTCTCCGGTCCGCTCAAATCGACGCGCACGTCCGTCTGAAGATACGCCCTCAATTTGTCCTCGATTCGTCGAACCTGAGCATGTCGGAGGTCGGTGTGGCGGGGGGCGTCAGCATCGAGCAGCTCGGGTGCCGCGGCTTGTCTCTCGACTTCTCTCTCGGCCTCCTTTAGCTCCGCGGTCCGCTGCTTCACGTATTCCTCAATGCCGCGGACGCTAAGTTGTTTCGAGACCACGGTAAGAGCGGCCGAGATTCGCTCTTCTTCTCCAGGTAGCCCGAGAATGGCGCGGCCGTGGCCGGCCGAGATGCCCTTGGTGCGCATGAGGACCTGGACTCGCTCGGGAAGACCCAGCAGTCGAAGCGAGTTCACGATCGTCGTGCGCGCCTTGCCGACGGCCTGGGCGATCTCACCGTGCGAAAGGTGGAAATCGTCGGCGAGCCGCTGATAGCCCTCGGCCTCTTCTATAGGGTTGAGGTCGGCGCGTTGGAGATTCTCGACGAGCGCGAATGTGAGGGCTGCTTTGTCGTCGATCGATTTAACAATGGCGCTAATCTGTTGCCAGCCGAGCGCCATTGCGGCGCGGAGGCGGCGCTCGCCGGCGATCAGCTCGAAGCCAGCGCCCGCGGGTCTTACGGTGATTGGTTGGAGCAGGCCGTTTTGCGCGAGGCTTTCTTTGAGCTCGTCGATGTCTTCGGACCGGAACTCGGTGCGCGGCTGATAGGGGTTGGGGCGGATATCGGCGACCGCGATTTCGCGCAGCGGTGAGTCGAAAGTGGGCGTGGTTGGAGTTGGAGCTGTACCAGCTGGGGCATCGTGGCGACCGAGGAGCGCTTCCAGCCCTCGACCCAGTCGGCGGCCTTCTTGTTTCAAGTCAGGATCTCGGTGGTCGTGGTGGGTGGGATGTCGACGGCGTAGCGACCGAGGAGCTCTTTCGCTGCGCTAACATAAGACTGGGCGCCCAGAGAGCTGACATCGTATTGAATAATGGGCTTACCAAAACTTGGCGCTTCGGCGAGTCGGATATTGCGGGGGATGACCGAGTTGAGGACCCGGTCGCCGAAATACTCGCGGGCGTCGATCGCGACCTGGCGCGAGAGATTGAGGCGCGTGTCGTACATGGTCAGGAGGACGGCGTCGACCGTGAGCCTCGGGTTCATGCCGCGCTGCACCAGGTCGACTGTGTGCATGAGCTGGGAGAGGCCCTCTAGCGCGTAGTACTCGCATTGGAGCGGAATGAGCAGCGAGTCCGCGGCGGCGAGCATATTCAGTGTGATGAGTCCGAGGGACGGCGGGCAATCGATGAGGATGAAGTCGTAGTCGTCGCGCACGGCGTCGAGCGCCACCCGCATGGCGGCTTCTCGGTGTGGGTGCTCGATCAACTCGACTTCGGCGCCCGCGAGATCTGGGGTGGCCGGCAGGACATCCAGGTGTCTGAACAGGACCTGTTCCAGACGAGCTTCGGCGACTGGGGTACCGTTGATCATGGCGTCGTAGGTCGTGAGACGCACTTGGTCGCGGGGTATGCCCATGCCGCTGGTCGCGTTTGCCTGTGGGTCGCCGTCGACGAGCAGTGTGCGCTGCTCTGCGACCGCGAAGCTGGCGGCTAGGTTGATGGCGGTGGTCGTTTTGCCGACACCGCCCTTTTGGTTGGCTATCGCGAGAACTCTTGCCACCTCAATCTCCCTCGGGAATCGGCCGGAAAGATAAGCAGAGCCAGGGTTCCACGTGAAACAACAAGAGGGATAGATGGGTCCCTAAGCTCAGTGTCCTAACGCCGTCGTGCGGATTTCAGCGGCAAGTCCAGCACCTGCATAATGGCCTCTAGACTCATTCCTCGGCGAGCCATTCCGTAAGCAAAAGGCAATTCGTGCCTCCGCTCGCTCCACCTCGAATCCACTTGAGGTCGTACTTATCCGCGCGCCGGCGCAGCTGGCTCATTGCTGGCGGCTTGCTGTGCTTCTTGTTGCAACAAGCGCCAAGCCTCGCCCACATGCCGCTCGTCCGTGCGAGCATTACCGATCGCGAGTCGCAACACGACCCGCCCGTGCAGCTTAGTGTGAGATAAATAGACCCGGCCGCTGCAGTTCACCCGATCCAAGATCGCCATATTCACCGCGTCCGACGCCTTGTACCGAAAGCACACGACCGACAGAGTGGTCGGCGCGACCACCTCCCACTGATCGTTCGACCTGATCCAGCCCTCGAACTGAGTCGCCAGTGCGCAATGCTGTCGTATAACTGACGCCAAACCGTCAGCACCGAACGATCGCATTACCGCCCAAAGCTTGAGCGCGCGGAACCGATGTCCGAGCTGGACCCCATAATTCATAAAATCGACAGCCTCGTCGCCGACCGATGTCACGAGGTAATCGGGCACCAGCGCAAACGCGCGCTTCAAAACTTGAGGATGCCGCGTGTAGAGCGCTGAGCAGTCCATCGGCGTGAGCAGCCACTTGTGGGGATTCATCACCAAAGAATCCGCCTCGTCGACGCCATCCATGATAAACCGCAACTCCGGCACGACCGCGGCGACGCCACCGTATGCGGCATCGACATGGAGCCAGACGTCATGTCGCCGGCACACCTGGACGATCTCTGGAACGGGATCGATGCTCGTAGTGCTGGTCGTGCCAACCGTCGCGACGACAGCGAGTGGCAACATCCCCCGCGCGAGATCCGCCTCGATCGCGCTCGACAACGCGTCGGGCCGCATCCGATAGTCGGCATCCGCCCCGACATGCACGACGTTCTCGGCGCCAAGCCCGAGCGCGATCGCCCCCTTATCAATAGAAGAGTGCGCGTGCTCAGAGCAGTAAACGCGCATTGTCGGGAGATCGACTCGGCCGGCCATGCCGCGCTGACGGATCTCGAGCTCCGGTCGACGCTCGCGTGCGGCGGCGATCGCGAGCATCGATGAGATCGATGCCGTGTCAGTAATAATCCCGAACCAACTTTGGCGTAGGCCGACAAGCTGACGGAGCCAGTCGAGCGTGAGTTGCTCGAGCTCCGTCGCCGCGGGGCTCGTCTTCCATAGCATC
>DASRDS010000006.1:0-9946 GCA_035652495.1 Gemmatimonadaceae bacterium | reverse complement strand
GCCGTCTTCGGTGCCTCCGGTTGCTTCGTGTCGTCCGGTCCTTTGCCGAGCTTCGCATCCTGCTCGACCGCTTTGTTCAAGCGGTTCATATCATTGTCCGGCAGAAATTTCGACTGCTCGGCGTTCGACTGGTCGACCATCTTGTTGACGGTCGCATCAGTCTTCCGGATGCCGAGGTCCTCCAGCTTTTGCTCCCCGACCATCTTCGCGACGGGCATGCCGCCGGCGTCCTGAAAGTTCTGCCAGGCCTTGGCAACGTCTTGACTGCCGGGCAGTCCACTGAGCGCGGACGATCCATAGCCCATTGCTTGCGCGCCTGCCTGAACAGCCTGCTTGCCGGCCTCTAAGGCGATCGTCTTCTCGCCCAGGTTGCTGAGACTCGCATTCTGGATCTGGGTTTTCGCGTCCGCGATCCCCTTCTCGAGTTTGACTTTCGCGTCCGCCGCCATGTCTCCCGCGGCTTTCACACCCGCTTCGAACTTGGCTTTCGTATCGTTCGCGAGCTGCCGCGCGGCGTCCATGCCTTCGTTGAACTTGACCCTCGCCGCATCGGCCATTTGATCCGCTTTCTGCATACCCTGGTTGAACGACTGCTGCGCCGCATCGACGATCTTGCGCGCTTCGGCGCTCGCTTCGTTGTACTTCGTCTGCGCCGCCGCCATGAGCGCGCTCAGCGTATCGCCGTCGTCTTGGCGTTTGTCGCTCATACGCGAAGCTCGGCTGACGGAGCAACCGATCGCGCCGTGCCCTGATCGTAGGCGCCGATGCGCGGCGTCAGCTCGGGATCCTTGAAGTATGGTACCTTACGCGTTTTCGCGGGCTTGCTGCTGGCGCCGAGCACAACCTGGAGGTGCTCGAAGTTCGGGCCGGACAACTCCTGTGGGCTGACGCTGGAGTCGGCGTCCGCGCCCATGGCCATGCCGGCCTTGCCGATTTCCTCGGCGATGCGCGCCGCCATCTCGGGCGTCGGCTTGAGGAACGAGCGCACGAGGCAGTTTTCCATGAGCGTCGCATCGGGATACGCGGCTTCGATTTGCTTGAAGTTCTGCGCGAAGAGCCAGAGCCTGAGGCCATAGCCGCGGCCGACCTCGAGCGCGGTCTCGATCGGCTTCATGCCGCCGAGCTGCGGGAACTCGTCGAGCAGGAACAGGATCGGCTCGGCGCCGTGCGCGGGGACGGGTCCCGACATCAGCCAGTTGATGTGCTGCGCGATGAAGACGCGCAGGAGCGACGCGTAGGTCTGAATCTCCTGTGGGCTGATGCAGATGTAGATCGTCGGGTGCGCCGTGCGGAGATCGAGCGGATGCCAGTCCGAGCGCTTCGTCGTGCGGGCAATGCGCTCGCCGCGCCACGAGGTCATGCCCATGCGCGCGAAGGACAGAATATTCGCGAGGGTCTCCGGATCTTCATTGGCGAGCGCCATTCCCGTGTTGCGTAGGTCCTCGAGGTCCGGGTTCAACCGCAGGCGCTCGAGGAACTCGTCCCAACCGTTCCGGTTGAGCAGCGCCAGCACTTTGCTCATCGGCCGATCCTCGGGCCGTTCCCAGAAGGCGAGATCGGCGATGATCGCGGTGAGCAGGTCGCGGGCGCTGTTCTCGAAGAACTGGTTTTTGCTGTCCTTGCCGGGCACCAGCATCATGTTGGCCGCGGTCGCCGCGTCTTCCAGCACGTACATGGTTTCGCGACGCACGAACGTCAACGGGTTGTAGCACTGACTGCGGTCCGGCTCGAGAGGACTGAACCGGATGATGGGTCCAAGCGTGCTGCGGTACCGGCTCGTGAGATCGTAGATCTCGCCCTTCACGTCGAGCACCACGGCCGCGCCCGGCCAACGCAGCAGGTTCGGCACGACATTGCAGGTGGTCTTGCCCGATCCCGGCGGCGCGACCGTGAGCATCGAGCCGTCGCCCGAGTACTTGAGCGGGACATTCGTGCCGTCGAGCACGCCGAAGTTGAGCGCGAACGAGGTTGGCTGTTCGGGTGCGCGGAAGGCGGACCGCTTGATGTCGCCGACGCCGAGCCAGCGTGCGCCTTCCATGAAGCGGCGCTTCATGTCGGCGAAGAATTCGTCCTGCGGATACTGCTCGCAGAGTCGCTGGATCGCCGCCAGCGTCTGGTTGTGCAGGTTGGGCGTGGTATTCGACTGCGCGAACCCGGCGACGGCGGCTCGCGCGCGGCCGATCTCGCCCTGCGTTTTCATCCTGCGCCAGAAAGCCAGCCAGCCGAGGTAGCCGTAGTGCGAGGGATCCGTTTGGCCCTGCTGATACATCGCGGTAATGCGATACGTGTAGAACTTCTCCTCATCCAGCAAGCCGCGGTTGTACGCGAAGTAGGCGAAGCGCAGCGATTCGAGGTCGTGGCGCCGGAACGTGCGGACGTCGCGCCAGAGCTCGAACCACATCATGACCCGCTTCGTACGATTTTCGCCGCGGAGCTTGAAGGTGAAGTTGTTGGAGTCGAACGCATCGATGATGGCTCGTTCGCGCCCGGTTCGCTCGGTGCCGAACGCTTGGATCGCCTGCTTGTTGCTGCGGCGGACGATCAGGAAGCGTGAGAAATAGATTTTCTTATACGCCCAGTATCCTACGAGCGTGAGCAGCAGCAGGATCAAGAGTGCGTTATTGGCCGGCAGCGTCGGGCTGGACCGTCCTATCGCCGCCGGGAAAAATGGTGTTTGGCGCGCTTGCCGCGCCTGGGCCGTGACCGGTCCCAGCATCCGGCATCGGGGAAGAACCGTGGCCAACTGGCGATAGCCGATAGATGCGCCCCGCGGCATGCCATTGGCCATCCGCGGCTTGTCCCAGTACTGGACGATGCAATCGTTGTAAGGCTTGTCGCTCTTGTCGATGCACGACGCGACCGATACCCGGCCGGCGGTGCCACACATATAGTATGTGTTGAACTGAAACGGCTGTTGCGCCGGTAGCACGCCGGGAGTGAGGAGGCACAGCACGGCCTGAACGAACGCCTTCACGGTCCTAGCTCCTGTGGCTGTCTCCCCCCGCTATGCGCGTTTCGGGACGGAAAAGCGTCATCCCTTGCCGAGCACGAGTACCCGGCCTGTTGAAGGATCGAATGTGCTGCCCGCCGGCAGCACATCCACGACGACGCCGGCGGCGCCCAGCGCGGTCGCGTCACTGGCGTTGATCCGCGCATGCCGGGCATCGTAGATGACCGCGGCACTGGCGCCTTCTACGGACCATCTCCCGTCGGGATGCACGATGAGCGCGGTCGACTCGTCGATACCGACGCCCAGATGCACGGGTCCTTCGAGGACCACGCTCAAGAGCCGGTTGTTGCGGCGGCGGCGAATGAAGTGCTGATCCACGACCGCGCCCTCAATGAGCCCGAATCCCGACGCCGTCACGATGTTGCCCCGGGCAATCGTCATGAAGATGTCGTTGCTATCGGTCGGCGGACGGTCCCCACCGCGGCGGCGCTCGTCACCGGTGATCATCGGGGTCGACATGACCGCCGCACCAGCCGAGGTACCGGCGATAACAGCGCCCGCGCGGTACTTCGCGTGGATCAGCGAGTCGACGCGGGTGCCGCGCAGCGCGGCCATAAGCTTCACCTGGTCGCCGCCGGAGAACCAGACGCCCGTGATCGTGGACAGCTGACGAATCACCGAATCGGTGTTCGCCTCCGCCGGCGTGATAAAGAGATTGAAGGCCTCGGCACCATACGAATGCAGCTCCTGCGCTTTCTCCACGCCGGTCGTCACGCCGTCGGAGCTCGCCATGCCGAAGACGACGATCCGCGCGTGCGTGCCTCCCGCCAGCTCGACGAAGTGCTTGACGAGTGCGGGTGGCTGCGGGCCACCGCCCACGATGAAGAGCGTCCCTTTCGGATGGACCGCGAGCAGCAGGAGAATGAGCCGGATCACCATACGTCAGTGCCCGTGCAAATTCGGGTTGGTCTGGAGCTCCGTCCGACCGATCGGCAGGCATTTGGCGCGATTGGTCAGCGTGGTATCGTGCGCCGATCCGGTCGCCGCGAACCAGCGCTGCAGATCCCAGTACCGCCGGCCTTCGAGCCACAGCGTGTGGCCACGCTCGAAGCGGAGATCGGCCCAGGCCGTCCCCACATCGGCGGGAGTCGCGAGCGGAGCAATGCCGTAGAACGCGCGGACTTGGTTCAGCAGCTGCATCTCGGTGGTGATGTCGCCGCCGCCCAAAGCCAGCTCCGCGCGGAGCGTGAGCATTTCGGTCCCCTTGGTCAACGGCAGGTACGACGAGTCGGAGAGATACTTTTCTTGCGCCTGGAACGGCGTTTTGCCGTCCTGACTCTGGCCACCGGTCAGGGTCGACGGCGTGCGGGGATCGAGCGAGTCCGCTTGGAACAACGACCCGTAGACCGAGATCTCCTGGGCATCCCACGTGTTCGCGCCAAACGTGTTCAGGAGATTGTTGGCGGTGTTGTAGATGGCGTCGTACTCATAGTCGATCGGGACCTGTTGCGCATCGGCCGCCGCCTTGGCGCTCTCGCCGAGCCACGCCTCGACGGATGCGCGACCACCATAGGCGGCCGTCGCGTACGAATTGTCCCCAGCCGCTGACTCGATGGCCAGCGCTTCGGTGAAATACGCTTCGGCGCGCTGAAAGGAGACGGTCCGGTCCTGGGCGGGACCGCCGTCGATCACCGTTTGACAGAAGTTCTCGCCGATCATGCGGTTCGCGAACCCCGCCAGCAAGTTGGCCCGCGCGGCGAGCGGATTTTTGTTGTAGTCGGAGCCCAACGCCGACTGCAAGCGGAGCACCCCGTGCTCGGCCACCCAACGGGCCGTCTGCGCGTCGCTCCAGGTCCCATCATCATCGTCGGGCGTGACGGTTCCGCCGTTGTCGTACGCGTTGTTGCTGTTGGCGAAAAAGATCTCGCGGGCCACCACCGCGCCCTCGAGATAGGTTCGACCGATGCCAGTCGACAACTCGGCGGAAATGCCCGTCACGATGCCGGCCGCGGCCGCGGATGTCCCGAGTGACGACGACGGAATGGGGCCGGGGTTCGAAACCTTGAACAGGTCGGAGCACGCCGCGAGCGCGGGCACGACGAGCAGCACCGCGGCCACGCGCGAACGCCTTGAGGTGATCATAGCACGGTCTCCCATTCAAAACGTGACGCGGACCGTGGCGAGCCACGTCCGGTACGTCGGGAAGTTGTAATAGTCGTAGCGACCGAGGGCGCCGGCGCCCGCGTCGACCACATCCTGAATTTCCGGGTCCGCTCCCTGATACTTGGTCCACATCCAGAGATTCCGGCCCTGGAGGGACACGCTGGCGCCCCGCAACGTCCGGCCCAACAGCGCATGCGGAATGTCGTAGGTGATCGACACGCTGCGGAGCTTGATGAAATCCGTCTTCTGCGTCCACCAGCTCCGATCCGCGATCGCGGCATCGGTCGAGCATTCCGCGCGCTGCAATGCGGTGAACGGCGCGAGAGCCGCCGGATCGCCCGCCGCCGCACGGTCGGCCGCCTGCTGCTCGGCATAGCAGGGTCGCCAGACGCGCCGGAACTCGTTCCGATACGCCACATCGTTCTCGAGATGGCCGCCATATTGGGCTTCCACGAGCGCATCGACGGACAGATGGCGAAAGAGCGTGATGGTTGTGCCCGCGCCGAACAGCCGGTCGGGGTACTGTGATCCGAGCGAGTGGTCCGGCGAGTCGCTGATGATCGGATCGGCGTGGGCGTTGGCGTTCAATACTGCGTAGCCGAAGTACGTGGGGACGGGATAACCCACCTGGGCGTACGTTCGGAAGAACGTATAGATGGACTGCCCGTGCAGGTCGATGGCGCGACTGTTCAACCACGACAGGTTGAGCCGTCCATCCCAGCTCACATCGCGTGTGCGGATGATGCCGCCGGTCAGGTGCGTCTCGAGCCCTTGGTTCTGCAGCGTGCCGACATTCTCGAGCTGCGTGTTCTGAAACCCGAGCGATGGCGCTTGGGTGATGCCGACGAGCGCATTCGTGGTGCGGTCGCGGTAGGCCGTGACTTCGACCCCAAGGCGGCCATCGATGGCGTTGATGTCGAAGCCACCTTCATACTCCGTGGTGCGCTCGGGCCCGAGGTCCGGATTGCCGAGCTGCGACGGAACGAAGCCGGCGTGGAGCGATTCGGCCGCCACGACGGTGTAGGTCTGGAGCTTATCGAATGGTCCCGGCGCCCGACCGGATTCCCCCAACGCGGCCCGGAGCTTGATGCCCTTGGTGAGATTGTACGCCGCGGCCACTTTCGGGTAGGGTTGGAGGCCGAACTTCGAGCCGAAGGCGCTGTTCCCGTCGACGCGCAGTCCACCGGTCACGAAGAGGCGATCGGCGATACCGAGGACCTCCTGCACAAAAAGACCGGCGTTGACGACACTGGGGTTGCTGTCGCCCAACACTTGGATGCTGCCGGCGTTCGTGATGATGGGCGTGCCCGGTCCGGCGAAGTTCGTCCCGAACGTCTCCGACCATTGGTCAACGTCGCGGAACGCCTGCCCGCCCCACGAGAATGCGGACGACAGCGAGTGACCAATCGGAACCGTCCACGTGCCGGAATACTCGGCCGTCAGCTTGTAATGCTGGCGCTGATCGATCCAGAGTTGGCCGACCTCAACCCCGGGGAATCCCCACGGGACGCCGGTCGAGTGATTGTTGGCGTTGAAGTCGTATCCGAGCGTGAAATGGTGCGTGATCGCGGCGCTCTGCCGATACTCGAGGGTCAGGCCCGAGGTGAAATGGTTCTCGTAGGAGTAGTTCTGACTCTGAAACGAGTAGCCGTTGACGACGCAGACATCACTCGAGGGAACGCCCTGGCAGTCGGTGGTCCCATTGCCGCCAACGAAGTTGCCGGCGGGCCCGCGCGAGGCATTGAGCAGGAGACCCTGGCTGTTGTCACCATCGGGACCCCACCGCGTTTTGCGAGTGACGAACGCGGCGGTCAGGCTGATCGTCGCGCGGTCGGTCGGCAGGAAGGAGAAGTTCGTGCGGATCCCGCCGTCCTCGTTGTGTCCCGTCGCGAGGACTCCGAACTCCGTGTTGTAGCTCCCCGACACGAAGTAATTCATGCGTTCGGCGCCACCCCGCACCGACGCCGAATAGCGGCCGACATCGCCCGTGTGCAGCCACGAGCCACTCGCCGGACATGATGGGTCGACCCAGCGCTGCCCCGCGGAGCTGATCAAGTTCGGTCCCCGGCACTGATTGAGTCCCTCGCCGGTCGGATCGCTGCTCAGCCCCACGTGACCCAGGTTGTTGAGGCCACCCGTCACCTGCGCGTCCCAGATGGTCGGCCCATTCGATCCGTGCTTCGTGAAGATGCGAATGACGCCGCCGGAGGCCTCAGTCCCGTAGAGCGTAGTCGCCGCGGGTCCGCTCACCACATCCACGTGGTCGATGTCCGCGGCGTTGATATCGTTGAGCGGCAGATACCCCTGGTTGCCGCCGGATCCGCCGGCGAGCGTCGGGCCCGCGGGCACGAGCGGACTGTAGATGCGAACGCCGTCGACATAGATGATCGGCGTGTTGTCCAAGCTCACGCTGTTCACACCGCGCAGCCGGATCGTGCCGCCCGACCCGGGCTGACCACCGTTGCTCAGCATGGTCAGGCCGGGCACCCGCGCGTCGAGGAGATCCTGTGGGTTGTTCACCGGCGCGTTCTTGATCTCGTCGAAGGAGACGGTGCTCATGCTGTTGCCCTGCGCGCGCCGCTGCTCGTCGCCGGCGGCGGTGACGACGACCTGATCCAACGAGACGGCCGTTCGGGTCAACGCGAAATCGACTTGGACCGGCGCGCCTTCAGTCACCGTGGTTGGACGCTCGAGCGCGGTATAGCCGATGCGCTGCGCGCGCACGGTGACGGTTCCCGGCTCGATGCCTGCGAGCGTGTACTTGCCGTCGGGTCCCGTCTGATAGACGTGGTGCGTGCCGGGGATTCCCACCTGCACTTCAGGGAGCGGCTCGGCGGTTTTGGCGTCGGTGACCGTGCCGTAAATCGTGCCCGTCTGCGCCTTGGCGTCAACGCGCTTGAGAAGGACGAGTTGGCCCGAGCTGGACACGAAAATCTTGACCGGCGTGCCAGCGAGGACGTCGCGCAGAACATCATTGACCGTCGCCGTGCGCGCCTGAATCGTGATGCGCTTGCCGATGGCGGTGACCGTGCCATCGTAGATGAGCTGACCATCCGTCTGGTCGGCGATGACGCGCAACGCGTTGCGGAGCGGCGCGTCGCGGAGGTCGATGTCGATCGTGCGTTGCAACACCGGCGCCTGGGCGACCGTGTTCACGGCCGGGGTCCACTGTTGCGACCGAAGGCCGGTGGCGACCGTCGCGAGAGCCGCCATGAGCATTGCATGGGTGATGGTCAATTCACTTCTCCTTGCGCGTGATCGTCACAACGCGTCCGTCGACGCGTACATGGGCATCGACGAGAAAGGCCAAGCCACTCAAGACTTCAGAGAGATTTTGATCGGTAAACGTCGCGGTGATACGGTGTCGGGCCAGATCGGGCGAGGCGACGTGGATAACGAGATCGTACTGTCGTTCGAGCCGCGGGATCGCGTCGCCGAGCGCGACATCGTCGAAGTGGATGACGCCTTGCGTCCAGTCGAAGGCGGTGGACACCGAGGTCGGGTGCACGATGCGCGCGCGACCGTCGCGATCGAGGGATCCGACATCTCCCGCCCGCAGGCGCGCGGCGCCGACGCCGACCACACCATCCCGAACGACGACCTCGAGGTCCGGGTCTTCCGCGTAGACGCGGACCGAGAAGCGCGTGCCCAAAGCGCGAGCATCACCGCGTGCGGTGTGGACGGTAAATGGGTGCGCGGAGTCGTGGGCGACCTCGAAGTACCCTTCGCCCTCGAGGTAGACATCCCGTCCCGCGATCTTGAGCGTCGTGGCGGGACCGAGGACAATACGTGTGCCGTCGGCGAGGCGGAGCTGTTCGCGCTCCCCGCGCTTCGTCGCGACCTCCCGCATCGCCGGTGGCGTTCGGGTCCAGCGGCCGAGCATCGCGATGAGTGCCACCGCGGCCGCCGCCGCAAGGAACGCCATGATGCGTGTGCGGCGGCGCCGGGTCTCCGGGAAGGCCATGATCCGCAACGGCCGCACGGCCGGTTCCGGCGGCGCATCGGGGAGTCGATCGGCTATCCGTTGCCAGACCGACTTGGTGCTACCCGCGGGCAGCGTGGGAGCCGCCGTGAGCTCCCAGGCGCTTTTCAGCCGCTCGAGCTCCGCGGCGTGAACGGGGTCACTCGCCGCCCAACGGCGCACGCGCTCCGCTTCGTCGGCGGACGCGAGGCCGGAGAGAAAGCGCAGCAAAGCCGCCGAGTCGATGGACTCGGATTCCGGTGACATTGCGGGCTATGACACAACTTCAGGCCTGACCCCTGCAACCCAAGTCAGGCGCTGCCGTCCTTCCATTCGGCGAGGGCCGCGCGCAGGGCGTTGAAGGCGCGCAGCATGTGGGACTCGACGGTCTTTTCGGTGATGCCGAAGATGTCCGCGACCTCGCGATACGTCAGTTGATGCTGCCGAACCAGCAGGAACACGAGGCGATTGCGCTCGGGGAGCAAGGCCACCGCGCGATCGATCGCCCAGCGAAGATCGGCCTGACGCACCGCCGCATCCGCGGCCTCGCGCGATGGGAATGCCTCGAGCGGGACATCCGTCGCGGGGCGCGCATCCCGGCGATGGTTCAGGATTCGGTTGTGAACCGCCTGAAACAGATATGTTTTGAGGGAGCGGGTGACGACCCATCCCGCGCGGCGCTCCCACAAGCTCAGGAACAGATCCTGAATCAGCTCTTCGGCCGCCTCACGTGGCCGCACGCGAGCGTACGCGAAGGCGAGGAGCGGCTCCGCGTACGCGTCGAAGATGGCCTCGAACGCCGCCCGATCGCCCGCGCGTACGGCCGCGACCCAGTCGGCTTCCTGATCATGAGGCGCGTGTTCGCGGGGCTG
>DASRDS010000005.1:0-2166 GCA_035652495.1 Gemmatimonadaceae bacterium | reverse complement strand
TCGGGATTCGGCGCCGGCTCATCGCTCGGCCGCGTCGCGCTCGAATGCGCGCACGCCATCGTGGTCAGGAGCGAAAGAACGGTCGCCTTGCGTACCAGAGACATCGACACAATCCTCGGGGGGTGGAAACGACTATAACGTAGGTTTGCGGGGCGCTGTTTCAAAGAGGAGACATCCATGCGGCGACTGGCTCTAGCTGTGGTCTTCGTGCTGCTTCCGCTTGCCCTCCGTGCCCAAGAGTCGGGACCGCCGGAGATCGCCTATCGTTCAGTACCGGACTTTCTCCAGATGCCGGCCGATCTCTACCTCGGGGAGGTCGCGGGCGTCGCGACCAACTCCAAGGGGCACATTTTCGTGTTCTCGCGGGGCAATACGACCGGGCCCGCCTACGGCGCCGCCGCCGCCCAGCTCCTCGAGTTCGGGCCCGACGGGAAGTTCCTTCGCGAGATCGGGCACAATCTCTACGCGTGGTCGTTCGCGCACTCGGTGCGCGTGGACCGGCAGGATAACATCTGGGTGGCCGACAAGGGCTCGGACATGGTCATCGAGTTCAATCCGGCCGGTCGGGTGGCCATGGTGTTTGGGCGGAAACAAGAAGCGTCGGACGAGGGGACCGCACCCCTCAAACACCCGACGCCTCCATTGCCGCCGGTCGACGGCATGTTCCGGCAAGTCACCGATATGGCATGGGATGCCGCCGGCAACACGTACATCAGCGACGGCTACATCAACTCACGCATCGCCAAGGTCGACAAGAACGGCAACTGGCTCGCGTCATGGGGCGAGCCTGGGAGCGGACCCGGGCAGTTCAATACGCCGCACAACATCGCGGTCGATGCGCACGACAACATCTACGTCGCCGACCGCGGCAATCGGCGCATCCAGGTGTTGGATACCGACGGCAAATTCTTGAGGCAGATCACCATCGACGTGCCGGCGCCCGCGGACGCGCGGCCGGCGATTGGCAACAAGCCAACATCGACGACCGGCACCATGGCGCCCGGCGCGCCTTGGACCGTGTGCATCACACCTGGGCCCAACCAGGTTCTCTTTGTGTCCGACGCCTTTCCCGGTCGCATCTACAAGCTGAGCCTCGACGGAAAAGTCCTCGGCTGGCTCGGGGAATCAGGCAGAACACTGAAGAAGTTCGGCTGGATACACGCGCTCGCGTGTCCTTCGGAGCGCGAGCTGTATGTGGCCGAGTTGCTCAACTGGCGAGTGCAAAAGCTCATGCTCACGCCGTAGGGCCGCTCACGGCAACGCCAACAACGTGTTGCAGATCTCGCCGAACTTCTGACCCAGTTCGGCGTTGTGAATTTTGGCGAATTGTGGAACGAGGACGCTGATCACGCACTCGCGACGGCCTTTGACCGCGGTGGTCGCGCCTCCCCCGTTCCAATACGCGGCGTCGCCGACCCCGCTCAGGGGGTGCGCATCGGCGATCCTCGGTATCTCCCTTCGGAATTCCTCGACATCCCTGGTCCTCAGGGAGAGGGTAATATAGAGACTGCCGCGGTGGCACGAGTTCGCGGCGTCCCGCTTCGGTTGCTCTGCCGGGCCGTCCATGATGGTGGAGACGACCTCAGGGGTGAGATACTTCTCGCACGCGGTCGCGCCGTTGGCCGTCCAGTCCTGCCGACTCGATATCAGGGCGCAGAGCGTGGCAAATCCATATAACAACGATCGTGTGACCATGACTCTCTCCAGTCTCGAGGAACCTGGAGAGTGCCGCGGGAGCGTCACCCTACTGTCTGCTCGACGTCTTATGGTCGAATTGACTGACCTGACGCCCCCGGGCTATGTAAGCGCTACTGAACCTGCGCCGTCTCGGCCGAGTGATTCACCACCGTCACCGTAACCGAAGAGGGATACTGCTTCGAGTGATGCACGACGTTGTGCGCTACGAGCGGCTGCGTCTCGTCGTAGTTATTCCCGCCCGTATTCAAATTCCGATCGAAGCGCGGGAAGTTGGAGCTCGAGACCTCGATGCGGAGCTTGTGGCCGGTATCGAAGTAGTTCGACGTGTTCATAGGTCCGAGGGTGACCTTGTACACCTTTCCCGGCTCCATCCACACTTTCTTATTGTAGCCCTCGCGATACCGCATACGCTGAATCGTCTCGTCGAGATTGTACGCGCGGCCATCGGGATACACGTCGATCAGCTTC
>DASRDS010000004.1:0-15535 GCA_035652495.1 Gemmatimonadaceae bacterium | reverse complement strand
CACCGATCTTCCAGCCCGAGGTCGGGGCCGAGGCGGTGTACTATGCGGCGCAGCACGATGTCGGACGTGAGCTGAACGTCGGCTGGCCGACGATCATGGCCGTCTACGGGAACAAGGTCGCGCCCGGCCTCGGGGATCGCTACCTGGCCGCGCATGGCTATGCCGCCCAGGAGACGCACGATCTGGCGGATCCCAACGCGCCGGCGAACCTCTGGGAACCGGCGCCCGGTTCGTGGGGCGCGCATGGCCGATTCGATAACCGCTCGCGAACGTGGAGCAGCGAGCAATACCTCTATCGACGCCGCCACTGGTTCGTCACCGCGGGACTGCTGCTCGCGGCCGCGGCCATCATCAGGCGGCGATGATGGCATCGTCACGAACCCCCGCCTTGACACCAATTATTTCAGCGCTGTATCATTGTCGCCGATGCGCCACCTGACAGGACTCGCCTGTTGTCGACTGATCTGTGCCCGCTCCCTTCGGAGTGGTCGCGGTGGCGCGGCGGTATCCGTGAAAACCGGATGATCGCTCGATAAACACGCTTCGGCGTTTCGCGCCTCACGAGCCCGCTCCGTCTCTCGGAACGGGCTTTTTCGCGCGCGCTCCTCCCACATTTTCGACAGGAATCGCTCGTGGTCATGGGAAACATTCGATGGCGATTGATCGCCGTCGTCGCACTGGCTGTTGGTGCGCCACTGAGGGCGCAAGGCGATGGTCACCGGCGCATCACGGGGCACGTCATCGACGCCGCCACGCGGGCGCCGATACCCGCCGTATCGGTGCTCGTGCCTGGGGGCACCATCGGGACGAGCACGACCGACAGCGGATCGTTCTCACTACGCGTCCCCGCCGGAACGAGAAGCCTGGCGGCCCGACGTATCGGATATCACGAGCGCGCGATCCTCCTGGCGGCCGACGTCACCGACTACACCGTCGAGCTGACGAAGGACGTCCTCGAGTTGGAGACGCAGGTCGTGACCGGCGTCGCGACATCGATTTCATCCAAAAACGCCGCCACCTACGATCCCACCGTGACCGCCGACCAGCTCGTCGGCGCTCCGGCCCCGACCCTCGAGAACGCGCTCCAGGGCAAAGTGCCCGGCGCACTGATTCAGGCGAACTCCGGCGCGCCGGGCGGTGGACTCCAAGTGCAAGTGCGCGGCGTCTCGTCGATCAACGTCAACGCGCAACCGCTCTATGTGATCGACGGGATCATCGCGGACAACGACACCTACAACTCCGGGTTGACCTCCGTCTCGGGCGCGGCGGCGTCACTCGGCACTTCGAACCAAGACCAGTCACCCAATCGCATCGCCGATATCAACCCGGCCGACATCGAGAGCATTCAGGTTCTCGAGGGGGCGGCGGCGTCATCGATCTATGGCGACAAGGCGGCGGCCGGCGTCATCGTCATCACGACGAAAAAAGGCCGACCGGGAGCGCCGCAGTTCGCGGCGACACAACGGTTCGGTACGTTCAATCTGGCGAACGAGATCGATGTCCGTCACTACTCGCTAGCCGAGGCATACGCCGGCGGTGCCGCGGTCGGACTCGATTCGACGGCGGTGCGCGCGAATTATGACGCATGCCACGGGTTCTGCGATTTTCAGAAGCAGCTCTACGGTGGCGGTGAGCTCTCGTACGAGACCGATGTGAACGTGCGCGGGGGCTCGAACACCGCGACGTACTACGTCTCCGGTCTCACGAAGTACGACAACGGGGCGCAGATCAACACCGGATACAACAAGCAGGCGATCCGGGCGAACGTGAGCACGACGCTCTCGAGCACCGTGAGCGCCTCGGTCACGCTCGCCTACACGTCATCGCTGACACGGGTCGGTGTCAACGGCAATGACAACTACGGGATCGCCGGCTACGACATTATCTCCTATACGCCGTCGTGGTTCGACATGGCCGCGCACAATCCGGACGGATCGTATGTCACCAATCCGTTCGGCACGGCCAACGCGCTCGCCGACGCCCATGAGATCCGGACACCCGACGAGGTAAACCGGTTCACCGGCGGCCTCAATGTCACGTACAAGGCGTTGAGCACGCGCGGCAACGCGTTGGAAGCGGTGTTCCAGGGCGGCGCCGACGTGGTCAACGAGCGGACGGAATTTTACGCGCCGCCGGACCTCCAGGTCGAACGCGTGGCCGCGCCGGTGCCCGGTGTCGCGACGTACCTCTCGCCGTACGGCCGTCTCATCAACTACTCGATCAGTCTCGTGCACACGTGGACCGGGTTATCCTGGATGACCGCGACGTCGTCGATCGGATACACCCGCGACAAACATCTCTCGTATCAGCCGTTCGCCGGCGGCGCTGGGATCGCGCCCAGCGCACCCAGTGTGCCCTATGCGCTCGATCACTCCGTGCAACTGGCGCAGCAGGAGGTCGACAACTCAGGGTTTTATGGCCAGGAGCAGCTGCAGTTGCTCGATCAACGTCTGACGATCACGGGCGGCGTCAACGCCGAGCGATCGACGAATAATGGCACCGTGAATGCGTTCTACCCGTTTCCGAAGGCCTCGATTTCCTATCGGTTCGCGCACGTGACGGGATGGCTGGACGAGCTCAAGCCGCGGTTGGCTTTCGGCCAGTCGGGGAACACGCCAACATTCGGCATACGCTACACGCAGAACCGCCAGACACTGTTCGGCGGACACGCGGGCGTCACCTACGGCGACACCCTCGGTGATCCGACCGTTCGCCCCGAAACCAGCACCGATATCGAGACCGGTTTCGATGCCTCGTTCTGGAAGGGTCGCGCCGCGCTGTCGGCCACGGTCTATCAGAAACGCATCAGCAATCTGCTCCTCCTCGCGGGCGCGCCGCCCGCCACCGGCGCGGACGTGCGGTGGATCAACGGCGGACAGTTCACCAACGCGGGGATCGAGCTCAGTCTCGATGCGCAACCGGTGGCCGCCGGGCCGTTTTCCTGGACGACGCAGACGACCTACAGCCGCAATTACTCGCGCGTCGATCGGCTGCCCACCGCGCCGTTCTCGTCGGGCAACTTCTTTGGCTATGGCCAAGGCGGATTTTACGTCGAGCGGGGAAATTCGATTACGGCCATCTGGGGGTACAAGACCGCGGGCGGGTCGCTGGTCCCGGTGGGCAACGCGGCGCCGGCGTTCACGATGGGGTTCGCCAACAATCTCGGGTACGGCCCGCTGCACCTGCGCGGTTTCTTCGAGTGGAACTACGGGCAGTCGGTCATCGACGGCACCTTCGTCTATTTCGATGACTTCGGGAATCTGCAGGACACGGCGGCCACACGACGGCGGCTCACGGCCTACAACAACGGGTTGACCGCGTATACGCAGCCGGCATCGTACCTCAAGCTGCGCGAGCTCACGCTGTCGTATGACGTTCCCGCCACGGCCGTCCGTGCACTCGGACGCGGGTGGATCCGCACCGCGCAACTGAGTGTGTCCGGACGGAATCTCGTCACGTGGACGCGCTACCCAGGTCTCGATCCCGAGGTCAGCAACTTCGGCGCGCAACAGATCGGGCGCAGTGACGACGTCACGCCATATCCGCCGACTCGTAGTTACTTCGTTTCCCTCGATCTGGGCTTCTGACCTCTATGATGCGATCACTACTCGGTCTCGGCGCGGCCCTGCTGGCCGTGAGCGCGTGCAACGAAAGCGTGATTCCCGACGTCAATGCGCCCACGCAATATCCCAAGACCTACGCGGGCTTGCAGTCGGCGTTCACGGGGGCAGCCGGCGCGAGCATCCGTGGCGATATCGCGACCTACACGCAGGACATGGCGTCGATGGCGCGCGAAGCGGCCTACTTCACGGCGTCCGAGCCTCGCTTCGTCACCGAGCTCACCGGCGAGCAGCCGCTCCAGACCGACAACTTCGGCGCCGCCGTGTGGGACAACATCTTCTCGACGATCAAGGGCATTGATACCACGCAAGCGGTGCTGCCTTCGCTGACCAACGGGCAGTCCCTGAGCGCCGACACGGTCTCGGCGCTGTGGGCGCAATTGGAGACCCTCAAGGCTCTCGACTACATGTACCTCGCGGAGACGCGTGACACCGCGGGTGTACCCATCAACGCCGTCGGTGGACCGACCTCCGCGAGCGCGGTCGCGCCGATTCTGTGCCTGCCGTCCGTGTGGGCTCAAGTCGTCGCCATGCTGGATTCTTCGGTCACGCGTCTCAACGGGGTACCGGCCCAGACGCCGCTCGTCGCGGGTCTCTTCCCGTCTGGCTACTCGCTCGTGAGCGACAACGCGACGCACTGGCTCGATCTGACGTTGGCGCTCCGTGGCAAGGCCCGCATCGAGTACGCGTACGCATTGGCGCGCGGAGCGAGCGGCACCGGTGCCGGCGCGCCAACCCCGGCGAGCGCGGGCTCCCCCGACGTCGCGCAGCTCGACTCCGCGCTCGCCGATCTGAACGCGGTCGCGACGCACGGTCTCCTCTATAGCGACGCGAGGCTCAGTCCACTCGGGGCAATCGGCGCGGATCCTGGCGTGTATCTGCAATTCAGCACGTCCTCGGGTGACCTCGAGAATCCACTGGGCCAGTCTGCGCCTGGTTACTTCGCGCTGCTGGGCGCGGTGGCCGATATCGACACGCTGAACGATCAACGGTTCCTGGTCAAGTTCGGGCACGGCGGGCTCCCGACGACCGGATACGATGGTGGCCAGGTGCCGGCCGACTCTCTGGGATCAGACTGGCAGTATGGCGCGGGGACCCAGCCCGAGGCCTTCGGCCTTGGCGGTGTGCTGCCCATCGTGCGCAACGTGCAATTACATCTGTTGCTGGCCGAGGCGGAGATCGGACTCGGACAGTATGCGTCGGCAATCACGGTGATCAACACCGTTCGCACGCAGGCTGGTGGCGTACCGGCCCAATCCGTGCCCGCTGACTATGTCGACGCACGCGATTTCTTGCTGCGCGAGCTTCAGGTGTCGTTGCTCTCCGAAACGGGCGATCATCTCATCGCGATTCGCAACTACGGTCTGACGACGACGGCGCTGACGACCTGGGCGCCATTTGGAGGTGACCTCCACACCGCGGCGATGCCGATCCCGTTGAATGAATCGTCGGCCCGCAACGGGAACATTACGCCGGTATGCCGATGACATCGGCGTCAGGGAATTCCTGACAACAGTCGGGCGACTGCCACCATATAGTTGCGCGGTGGCAGCCCCGACCTTCGCGCCGAAACTCCTCACGACACTGCGCGGCTATACGCGCGCGCAGTTCCTGTCCGACCTGGGCGCGGGCGTTGTCGTCGGCATCGTCGCGCTCCCACTCGCGATCGCGTTCGCCATCGCCAGCGGGGTCACACCCGACCGGGGCCTTTACACCGCGATCATTGCCGGCTTCCTGATCTCCGCGCTCGGGGGATCGCGGGTCCAGATCGGCGGGCCGACCGGCGCGTTCGTGGTCATCGTCTACGCCATCGTGCAACGATACGGCATCGATGGCTTGACGGTCGCCACCATCATGGCGGGTGCGATCCTCGTCGTCCTCGGCGTGCTGCGTCTCGGGTCGACGATGCGGTTCATCCCCTTCCCCATCATCACCGGATTCACGAGCGGCATCGCCGTCATCATTTTTTCCGGCGAGATCAAGGATCTGTTCGGCCTGCGGATGGGCGACGTGCCCGCGCAATTCTTGGAAAAATGGCTGGCGTATGGCACGCACTTCGGCACCATCAACCCGTACGCCGTCGCGGTCTCCGCCGGCACGATTCTCATCCTCGTGGTTTGGCCCACGATCAGTCGCCGCATCCCCGCTCCATTGATCGCGCTCCTCGCCGCGACCGCGGTCGTGCAAGTATTCCACCTGCCCGTCGAGACCATCGGCAGTCGTTTCGGCGCGATCCGCGCGTCGTTCCCGCCGCTCCAGATCCCGAGCGTGACGATCCGGAGCGTCACCGAGCTCGCCCAACCCGCGATCGCGATCGCCCTCCTCGGCGGCATTGAATCCCTGCTCTCGGCCGTCGTCTCCGACGGCATGATCGGTGGCCAACATCGCCCCGACACCGAGTTGATCGCGCAGGGCATCGCCAACATCGTGACGCCGCTCTTCGGCGGCATCCCCGCCACGGGCGCCATCGCACGAACCGCGACCAACGCCAAGAACGGCGGCCGGACGCCAGTCGCCGGCATGACGCACGCCGTCACACTGCTCCTTATCACGGTATTCGTCGGCAAATGGGCAGCCCTAGTCCCGATGGCCTGCCTCGCCGGCATCCTCACGATCGTCTGCTACCATATGAGCGAGTGGCGCACCTTCCGCGCCGAGCTCCACTCGCCGCGCAGCGATGTGGCGGTCCTCCTGGTCACGTTCGGCCTCACCGTCGTCGTCTCGCTCGTCGTCGCGATCGAAGTGGGCATGGTCCTCGCCGCCTTCCTCTTCATGCGGCGCATGGCCGAAGTCGCCGGCGTGAGCCTCACCCCCCCGATCGCCGACGAGCCAGACAACACCGAGCTGAACGTCGCCGCCGGCCGCGGCATCGACACCTACGAAATCAACGGCCCCCTCTTCTTCGGCGCCGCCGCCGCGTTTAAGCAAGCCCTCGGCGACATCGCCAAGCCCCCGCGTGTCCTCATCCTCCGCATGGGCCGCGTCCCCGCGATCGACGCCACCGGCCTTCGAACGCTAGCCGATATCGTGCGCCGATTCCGCCGCGATGGCACCCTCGTCATCCTCTCCGAGCTTCACGCGCAGCCTCGCCAGGCCCTCGAGCGCTCACCGGTCATGGACGATATCGGCGAGGAGAACATCACCGACACCCAAGCCGCGGCGATCGCGCTCGCACGCGAGCATCATGACGCCACCAGGTCGCTGATCGGCCGCCACAGCTTGAACCCATAGCCAGTCTGCGTCCCATCGACGGTTGGCATGTGCAGCTGAGTCGTACCGCGTACACCGTCTGGCCCTCGTACCCACGTTTCCTCGAGTAGCACCGTGTCGCACTCGTCGACGTACCGCACCTTCAACGCTGGACCGTCGAGCTCCAGCATCGCATAGCCGCAGTACCCGACTGGCGTCTTCCCGACGTCCGTGTGATGCCGCGCATCGAGGAACACGGGTTTGACCCTGTGATCGACGGGCGTATACGGCTCGCCAATCTCGACGGGCATGCCCCCATGCCCGATGCAACGCGCGCGGATCGGCGTGTGGCCGCTCGGTCCCGCCAGCGCGTATCCCGCGAATCGATGCTCGTGCCCCCAGAACCACAGGGCGACGCGATCGAGGTACGGCTCGAGTTGTCGCCCAACATCGGGATACGCCCTGGTGTCGAACGCCGTGAACCACTGATGATGGCTGAGGAGAATGACCGGCCGACGGTCGGACGCATCGGCGAACACGGCGGTCTCGAGCCACTCGAGCACGTCGCCGTGCACGGTCGTATGGTCTTGGCCGAGCACGAAGCGAAGGCCCGTCGTGCAATCATATCCGGTGTCGATCCCCACGATCCGCCAGTTCGCGTTCTCGAGACAGAAGTAACTGGTCTCTTGTCCAAGCGCGCGCAAGGCGAAGTCGAAGTACGCGTGGCCGCCGCTGTACATCTCGTGATTGCCAGGCAGCGCGTACGTCCCCAGCGTCCCGCGCGGCCAACAATCGGTCGGGAGGAAGTAGTCGGCGAACTCCGCGTGATCGCCGGAGTAGTAGACGTCGCCCAGGTGAATCGTGATATCGGGTTTCGCGCGAGCCATGCTTTGGCCAACGGCGTACGCGCTCTCAGTCCCCGTTCCCCAGTCCGCGGCAAGTCCCACTTTTGTCACATCGGGCATCGGGAATATGCCGGTTTGCCCGGAGGCGTATCGGGCGAACGGCACACGCCCCTCGGTCGCATGCAGCGCAAAGTTGAGCGCCCACGCGATAACCGAATGCGTGAGAAACGCCACCTGGTCGCGCGCTTTGCGCAGGGAGTCCGCCAGGTTTTGCGCCGGCCCGGAATCCGGATACTTCCGCTTGACCCGTTCTTGACTCGAGAGCCAGAGCGAACCGCTGGCCGAGCGCGGGGTACCGATCACGTCTTCTCGCGTACGCCGGCGGCGCGGCGGTCGTGGCATATGGACTCCTGGTGTCGCACACAGCCGGGTGGTAACGTAACTGGGAGACCAATGCAACCACACACGATTTGGGCGCTGGCCGCCATCGCGGGCACTTGGCAAGGCATCGTGAGCGTCGGCAACGCCACGTTCCGCGATGTTTTCAAGTTCACGAGCTCGGCGGCGGGCTGGAAGACCGAGACCTACGAGGGGGCCCTCGCCCAGGACGGCCAATCGTTCACCGGCACGTGGATCGAGTTCGACGGTCGCTACCCACTGACGCTGCGCCGGGTCCGAGGAACAGAGGCCTGGCCCGCGACACCGTCTCCGCACACCGCCCGCTTCATCCAGGTGGACACCGCCGTCAAGCTCGAGGTGCTCGATTGGGGCGGCTCAGGCCGACCGCTGGTATTCCTCAGTGGTCTCGGCGGATCCGCGCACGACTTCGACACATTCGCGCCCGATGCGGCCATGTGGTACGCCTACTACGATGGCTCGGTCGGGCAGCTCGCGTTCGATCGCGCCGACCTCATTCGCCAGCTCCAGCAGCTGCGGCCGGAGCGCATGACGCCGTCCGAGCTCCGCGCGCTGATTCGATCCCATGAAGTTCGCCCAAGCGACCGCCTTCGAGCATGGCGTTCCCACGGCGCGCGTAGTGCGCATTCCCAACTCGACCCATTACGTCTTTCAGTCGAATGAGGCGGACGTCCTGCGCGAAATGAATGCGTTTCTCTCGACAGTAGGACCGTAGACTTTTCCTTCAACACGAGCCATCTCATGCGCATCATCGGCAGCGTCGTCGTTCTCGTCGGAACCGTTCTTCCCATGCTCGCTCGTGCCCAGGCAACGCCAGTGTCCGACGCATACCGTCAGATGCTCAGTCGCCAGGCAAAGAACCTGGTCGCCTCGGCGGAAGAGATGCCGGCGGACAAGTACGGCTACAAGCCCACGGCCGCCCAGATGACATTCGGCGAGGTCATCTTGCACATCGCGGGAGACAACGACGAAGCTTGCGCGCCGGTCGGGGGCATGCAAGCGCCGAAGCGAGCAGCCCTGGCGCCGACAGACGAGAAGGCGAAGCTCGTCGCACGCCTCCGCGAGAGCTTCGCCTCGTGCGATCAGGCGGCCGCCAAGGTGAACGACTCCGATTTGAACGCCGAAGTGTCGGCGTTCGGTGACCAATGGACGAGAGCGGCCCTCATGGATGAGCGCATGGAGGACTGGGCCGACCATTACAGCCAGTTGGCCATTTACCTCCGGCTCAACGGCTTGCTCCCACCGACGGCGCGGCGCTCCTAGGGGACCTTGAACTCGGGATCCCCATCCTGCCACAGGAGGAACGACATCTCGTCGGCATATTCCAGATCATGCTGTGCGCGCGTCGACCCGGGGCCGTGTCCGGCGTCGTAGTCGACGCGCAGCAGGATCGGCCGGCCGCTCGATGTCGCGGCCTGCAATCGGGCCGTCATCTTCCCGGGCTGCCACGGGTCGACCCGCGGGTCATTGATACCGGCCGTGAGCAACACGCCCGGATAGGCCACACCGTCTTTCACGTGCTGATAGGCATCCATCGCGTACAGCGCGCGATAGTCGGCCGAGTCGGAGATAGTCCCGAATTCGGGAATGTTGCCAGGGCCGGTCGGCATGAACTCGACGCGCAGCATGTTCGTCACGCCAACTTGAATGAGGGCGCCAGCGAACAGATCGGGGCGTCGCGTAATCGCGCCACCGATGACTATACCGCCCGCGCTCCTTCCCTCGCCGGACAGCTTGGCCGGGCTCGTGTACTGTCTGTCGATCAGGTACTGCGCGCAGGCAATGAAGTCATCGATCGAGTGTTGCTTCGTCTGCTTGTATCCTCCCCGGTGCCATTCTTCGCCATATTCGCCCCCGCCGCGCACGTGGGCTATCGCGAGCACCCCACCGCGCTCGAGCCACGCGAGCCAGACGGGTTCGAAATGCGGATCGAGTGTGAATCCATATGCCCCATACCCGGTGAGGAGTGTCGGTCGGTTCCGATCCAACGCGATGCCTCGGCGGCGGATAATCGACAATGGCACGAGGGTCCCATCGGCGCTCTTCGCTTTCACCTCCACGGATTCGTACTCCGACGTCGGTAGTGACAGGGGCGGTTGGATCCCGACGTCGGTCAGGCGCTGGTGCGGCGGGTCGTATCGGGACCACACGGGACTCGTGGTCCATGAGGTGAGATGCACCATCGCCCCATCCTCAGTTGGCGTCACGCCGACCTCGGATACCGACTTGCTGTCGTCGACCGGCACAGCTTGCGAGACCCCATCGAACGAGACGCGTCGGAGCCGACCGACCCCGCCATCCAGCACGCGGACGTACAGGCCGTCGCGCGCCACCGCGATCTCCTGAATGACGACCGCACTGGCCGGCACAATAACTTTGGCATCGGCGATCGCCGGAGAGAGAAGGTTCATCATCCTTACCTCGGAGCGCGGGTGGTTCCGGTGCGTCAGGACGTACAGATCATGGCCATGCGCCGCGAATCCCGTTACCGCATCAGAGGTGTCGAACAGCTGCCGCCAGTGGATGCGCGAAGCGGCAGCCTCCGCCGCGTCGGCGACGTATCCGGTCAGCTCGTTCCGCGCCCCGTGAAGAACGACCGCGAAGAGATGGGGCGACGCCGGTGACGAGTAGACCACACTGAAATCATCGTCACTGATCGCCAGGTCCGGCGAATATCCGTAACCAAATACGAATCGATCCTGTTCGGGATCACGCCCAAGCGTGTGCACGTACACGCGGTTTCGCTGCAAGTACGCCGTTCGGGGCATATCAGGCGTGACGTTCTGCAGTCGATTGTACACGATTGCCGTGTCGCCCTCGAGCCACTGGACGTAACCAAACTGCACGCGATCGATCGAATCCGGCCGGAGACGCCCCGTCGCGGTCTCGACGATGCGCAGCGCACTATGCTCGGATCCGCCAGGTGAGATCCCGATGGCGACCAGGCGGCCATCGAACGAGGGTTGGAAATAGTCGATCGAATAGTGCACGTGGTTCGCCAGGAGGCGCTCCGGATCGACGAGCAGGCGTTCCGGCGCGTTGATGGCGTCCTTCACATAGAGCTTTGGACTCTCTGCCCCCGCCGCGGCCTTGAGATAGAACGTCTTGCCGCCCCACACTTGGGCCCCCGTGACACTGCTGCTTGACGCATCGAGCGCTTGAACACGCGCCAAGAATTTCTGGCGGCCGGGGATACGCGTGAGCACGTCGCGCGTATAGCGGTCTTGAACCTTGAACCACTGCGCCGCCGCACTGTCCTGCCAATGCTCTAGCCACCGGTACGGATCGGACACCGTCTGCCCGAACAAGACCTCCTGGACGTCATGACGAGGGGTTGCCGGGGGACCGGACTGCGCGCTCAACGCGGCAGGCCCCACCAGGGCGAGAAACGAGGACAGTACCTGACCTGTTTTGTAGACGATGGGATGCATAGCCACGAAAGTGAAAACGGTACACGTGGCATAGCGAGTTCCAAATCGTCTTGTTTCTCAGCATACCAATTAACAACAGATTCGCGACTGACGTCGGCCTACTGAGCACCACGATACGATCGCTGACTGTTATCCGAACGGAGACCTCAAATGCGCAACGGCATGATCCGCGTACCTCTATTGTTGTTGACGTCCATCGCGGTCGCCGCGTGTGGAGGCAACCCTCCGCCCGACGAATCCGTCACGGCCACGGTGGCGATCGACGTCGCGCCGCCGGACCTTCCGGACTATGAACAGCCGCCTTGCCCTGGCGACGGCTACCTCTGGACACCCGGCTATTGGGCGTGGGGCGGTACCAGCTACTACTGGGTCCCCGGCGCCTGGGTAATCCCACCGCAAGTGGGCTTCCTCTGGACTCCCGGCTACTGGGGATGGGGTGGCAACGCCTACGTCTTCCACGAGGGCTACTGGGGCGAGCGCGTCGGATTCTATGGCGGAGTGTCCTACGGCTACGGCTACTTCGGGCATGGATATGAGGGCGGTCGCTGGGACGGCGGTCACTTCTACTACAACCGCTCCGTCACCAACGTCAATGTCACGGTCGTTCACAACGTCTACAACACCACGGTCGTGAACAACAATGTGACCCGCGTCAGCTACAACGGCGGCCGCGGCGGTATCGCCACCCGCGCGACGTCAGAGGAAGAAGCCGCGGCCCGGTCGAGACACTTTGGGCCGGTTGCCGCACAGACCGAGCAAGCCCGCGTTGCCGGCCGGGGACATGTCAACACCGCCGTGCATCCGAATGACCTGCGGCCAGCCGAACGCTCCGCGCCGAACACGGGCGATCCGAACCTCGACCAAAGATACAAGAGCGAGCAGGAGAACTTGGCGGCTCGGCAGAATCAGGAACGGCAAAACCTGCAGCAGAGGCAGGATCAGGAACACCAACAGCTCTCCACGCAGCATGCGAATGCGGCGAGGATGCAGCAGGTCGAGCAGCACCATCAGCAACAGACCCAAGCGCTCGCGACGAAGCACGCGAGACAAACGCAAGCGCTCACCGCGCGTCAGCAACCCGCGCGCAAGCACTAACGAAAGCACTAAAGGACCGAGGGCCCATCGTCAGTTCGACGGTGGGCCCTCGCGTTTAGTTCGGAATCCGACCGCCGCCAGGCGTCGAGTCGGGCTTCGGATGACCACCCGGCTGCGTCGGTGGCGTTGGCGTTGGCTGAGGAGGTACTGGCGTTTTCATATCTGGTCCTCGTCGTTGGGACAATACACTTACTGGCTAATGCGCTGGCCGTTGATGTAGAACGCAGGAGCCATAGCGACCGAAGCGTTAGCGAGGTCACGGAGCGCGCTCTGAAGCTTACGAACTTTATTGCCGTCGCTGGAGCTCGACGCATCGTTGTCGAGCGATGCAGCCGCGCCGGTGAGCGCATCACGGCGAGCGCTCCCCGATGCCTTCTCGGCCGCATCGATCGCCGAGCGCACGGCCGCAAGCCGATCCTTACTCAGCCCCTTGTCGCGCTCCAACTGGTCGGCGTACGCGCGAGCGAGCGCGAATGACGGGGGCCAGACCAGCTTCGGCTGCCCCTGCACGTTCAGCTCGGAGAGCTTCACGGTCTTGGCCGCGTCGATCTCGTTCTGCGTGAGCAACGGGTTCGGCGTCAGCTCCAGAAGATCGAGCCCGCGCGAGATCTCGGAGCCGACGATCACGCCGTTATACCAATAGGCCGACCACTCGCCGCCATTGTCGTCCAAGTGCGTCGAGTCCACCGGCCCGCGATCGAAGAACGCGATCTCCTTCGGGTGCGCGGCATCGGTCCAGTCAAAGACCGAGATGCCGCCCTGGTACCACGCCTGCACCATGACGTCGCGACCAGGAATCGGGATGAGCGAGCCGTTGTGCGCCACGCAGTTCTCATACGGAGTCTGCGGCGCCGACATCTTATAGTAGCTCTGGAACTTGAGCTTGCCGTTCTCGATCGAGTAGATCGCATCCGCACCCCAATCGTGCGGATCACTCGCGCGGCACTTCGGCTCGCTGCCGCCGCCCCACTCGTCAGAAAACAGGACCTTTGAACCGTCGTTGCTGAACGTCGCCGAGTGCCAGTATGAGAAGTTCGAGTCGGCGACCGCGTCGAGGCGCCGGGGATGCTGCACGTCATGGATGTCGAGCAGCATGCCGTACCCTTCGCAAGCACCACCGGCGAGACCGATCGCGGGATAGACGGTGATGTCGTGGCACTGCCGGTTGGTGGAGTACCCGGAGCTCGTGGTCGCGGGCCCGACGAACCGCTCGACCAACTTGGGCATGTCGCGACGCAACTGATCGCTATCGGCCTTGGTCGGCGCCCCCGAGCCGCCGCGTGCCGTGACGATCGAATCCAGCAGGTGCTTCGAGAAGTCATCCGGCAGGATAAAGTCATCGCCCTCGACGTTGGCGACGAACCGACCCTTGGCCTTCGCATCGGACACGGCTTTCACGTCGTCCGGCGCCCCACCATGGTGCGGCTCTTTCGCCAGGTTGTCGAAGATGCGACCACTGCTCACGACCGCGGCCTGCTCGGGGTGCGCGAGCGGGATCTTGATGACCTCGATGCGGAAGAGCGCGGAGTGCGGGTCCGTCGTCGGGTCCGTGGAGACGCAGCCGGCCAACTCCGCCGGCGACCGGAGCCGCGCCGAACCCGAGACGTAGACGTAGACGTTGTCGTGGTCGTTCGGATCGACGACGAGCGTGTGCGTGTGCGAGCCGCGGCAGGTCTGGACGTTCACGATCGACTTGGGATTCGCGATGTCCGAGATGTCGTACACGCGAATACCGAGCAGGCGCTCTTTGCTGACCGTGTCCTTGATCCCGCCCTCGGCGCAATCGAGACGGCCGGCCGTTCCCTCACCCGAGGTGATCAGCAGGTTCTTGTAGACCGACACGTCGCTCTGTGACTGCGGGCAGTAATAGTAGGACTTGAGCGCGACGTTCTTGGGATTCGAGATGTCCCAGATCTGATAGCCCGCGTAGCTGCCCTGGATCGCGTACGGTCCGAGGAACGCGAGGTCGGAGTTCGTCTTGTCCACGAACTTCTGCGAAGGCTTGGTCTCCGACAGCACGCGCATGTTCCAGGTGGCCTCCGCCGCGTTGAACATGCCGGCCTTGAGCCCGACGCGGGGATCCGGCTTTGGCGCGTCCACCGCATTGCTCGGCGCGACGCCAGTCGTCGCGTTGGTCGACACCGAACGCGCGCAGGCGGTCACCGCGAGCATCGCGGCCACGGCCCCTACGAGTTTGGACGAAAGAGCGGTCACTCGATTCCCTCGGGTTTGGTCAGGAGTAGCCTAGAGCTTAGGCTTCGTGCATGATTTTGACAATAGTCGTTATAACGACTATTATGCCCCTGTGAAGTCTTCGTTAGAAGAAGCGACGTACCTGGAGCTGCTCAGGACGAGCGATCTGCTGACACGAGCCCTCGCCCCGGTGCTCAAGGCCGAGGATCTCTCGGCGACCCAATACAATGTCCTGCGTATCCTCCGGGGAGCCGGCGGCCCGCTGCCCTGCAGCGAGATCGCCAATCGGATGATTACACGCGATCCGGACATCACGCGCCTGCTCGATCGGCTGGACGCTCGAGGGTTCGTCTCCCGGAGCCGGGACGCCGAGGACCGGAGGACGGTGCTGGCTCGGATCACGCCGCAGGGCTTGCGCATGCTCACCAAGCTCGACACACCCATCCAGGATGCCCACCGCCGTGTCCTGGGCCACCTTGGCCGGGAACGTTTGGCCGAGCTCGGCGAACTGCTCCGCCAGGCTCGGAGCCAGGTGGCGTGAACTTTTTGGCGTTTACTTGATTAGTTGTTATAACGACTATCGTCTCACCAATCACTGGACCGCTATCATGTCGACCACCGTCAATCCCGACTCCCCGACCACAGTCTCGACTTGGACCATCGACCCGGTGCACTCCGTGGCCGAGTTCAAGGTTCGGCATATGATGGTCTCGAACATCAAAGGACAGTTCACCTCGCTGCGCGG
>DASRDS010000003.1:0-107084 GCA_035652495.1 Gemmatimonadaceae bacterium | reverse complement strand
GTCCATCCATCGATCAGCTCGCGCACCTGATCGCGAAACGCCGCGTCGGCGCCGCTCCGGAGCGGCGGCGCGCCGCGCTGGGCGTGGCTCGCGAGCTTGACCAGGAGGCGCATCATGGGTTGCGAGATCACGCGCCGCGACACGTTGGCGGCGGCGACGGCGATCGACATCACGGCCTCGATCGCCATCCCTTGCGTCGCATCCATGAGGAAGGCCCGACGTTGGGCCAGATCGCCGCCCATCGTGATCAGTCGCTGGAGCGCGTCCGGGCTCAGGTTCGTGACGAGACTCGACACCCGGCCGCGGAGCGCGCTCGTGTCCGCGCCTTCCGTCGTGCGGAGCTCATCGGCGATCTGCAAGAGATACCCGACGACGACTTGCTCGTAGGCGTCCGTGCTCTTGAGCGTCGTGTTCTTGTTGATCGCATCGGCCATCGCCTGCGGGTCGGTATTCGTCTGACCTTTATCATCGGCCGAGACATTGAGCGCGGCTTGCGCCAGGGCGAGCCACAGTTGCGCGGCGCGGGGAACGCGTCGCGGTTCTCCCGTCTCTGCCCCGGGCTCGTCCTCGACGAGGGTCAGCCGATCGTACGCTTGGCGGTAGATCTGGATGTAATTCCAGACCGGTTCGCTCGCCATTGGATCCGGCTCGCTCGCCAGCCGTCGCAGAAAGTCCGTGAGCTCGGCCGCCGGCAGTCCGGGGATGAACTTGACGCCCGCGATCCGGTGTGCGTGCAGTCGTCCGGCGAGCGCGCGCAGGAGATTATTGCGCGCGTCGGTCGCGACGCCGTCGATGATCAGCTGGTCTCTAGCGACACCGACCGTGAGTGTTTGTCGCGTGCGGAGCAGGGGCCCAAGCCGCTCGAGCACGCGGGCTTCCGACGTCTCGAGCGACGGGTGTCCGCCCGGGTACATCGCGCGCCGTGCCGAGGCGACCGCGAGCTCGAGCAGGAACTCGACGAGCTCCTTGCTCGGTTGCGCGACAATAGTGGTGGTGCTCACGCATACACGACGACCCTACCGTCAAATTGGAAATTTCCAATGTCCGGTAAACGCTACAGCCGTACGCTTACAACGTCGTGGCCATACCCATCGAGTGATAACCCTTATCGACGTAGAGAGTGGTACCGGTGATCCCACTCGCGAGAGGGCTCGCCAAGAACGCGGCGGCGTTGCCAACCTCTTCCGCTTGCAGCGCTTCAGGCAGCGGGGTATTCGCGGCGCAGTACTCAACCATCCGTTCAATGATGCCGATGGCGCTGGCCGCACGCGAAGCCAAGGGTCCAGCCGAGATCGTATTCACTCTAATCCCAAACTTGCGCCCTGCCTCCCAGGCCAGCACGCGCGTGTCACTCTCCAAGGCTGCTTTGGCGCTACTCATGCCACCACCATAACCTGGGATGACGCGCTCGCTAGCCATATATGTCAGGGACAGCACGGATCCCCCCGATCTCATCAACGGTCCCAGTCGATTAACCACGGAGACCAGCGAATACGCACTCACGCTCAATGCGGCGAGATATCCGGCGCGCGAGGTCTCCAACAACGATTTCTTCACCTCAGGAGCGTTAGCCAGAGAATGCACGACGATGTCGATGGATTTCTGACCGAAATCAGCCGTCACCCGATCGACCAGCCCGGCGATCGAAAAATCGCCAACGTCCTTGTACCGCTTGTTGGTGAGAATATCAGCCGGCGCGTCGCCGAGCGTGTCGTACGCGGCGTCGAGTGGGTAGATCTTCTCGAACGAGAGCAGGCCCCCGTCGCGCATGCGACGCCCCTCATCCATCTTGCCCCGTTCGATCAAATTCAAGAAGATGTTGAGCGCGGGCGGCCAGGTGCCGACCGAGATGGCGGCCCCCGCCTCAGCCATCGCTTTCGCGATCGCGAATCCAAACCCGGCGTCGTCCGCCACACCCAGGACGAGAGCGCGCTTGCCTGAGAGATCGATAGGAAGCATAGCCCAAAATACTCGCCCCGGTCCGTCCTTCGCCCGGGGTCTCTGGCGCGTCGCCGCCGCCGATGTCTCGAGCGGCAATCAAGTCCGTCTCCTCCGCGATGGCGAGCCGGCATTCGACGCCATGTGCCAGATGATCGGCGGCGCGCGGCAGTCCGTGGACCTGGAGCAGTACATCTTCCGCGCCGACGAGGTCGGCGAGCGGTTCGCGGACGCCCTGATCGCGGCGGCGGCCCGCGGCGTCACCTGCCGCGTGCTCGTCGACTGGATCGGCATTCGCGGCACGCCGCGCTCGTTCTTCCGCCGGCTCCGCGCCGCGGGCGTCTCGGTCTGCGTCTTTAACCCGCCCGGCTGGCGCCGCTGGTTCGGCGTCGTCCCGCGTGACCACCGCAAGCTGCTCGTCGTTGACGGCGCCCGCGGCGTCACCGGTGGCATCGGGATCGGCAAGGAATGGCGTACCGGCGTCCTCAAACGCCGCCGGTCTCCCTGGCGCGATACGGCCGTCTGCATCGAGGGCCCGGCGGGCGCCGACATGACGCGGGCGTTCGAGCACATGTGGAAGCGCTCGACGAGCAATGAGCGCCGAAGCTCCGATCGTCATATGACCCGGAAATCCCATGGCGCGCATCTCGACCCGACGACCGACGAGCCGGCGCTCGTGGGGATCGTCGAGGGCGAGCCGGGTCGCCTGCGCGTGTCACGCGCGCTGCAGATTCAGTCCGCTTCGGCCGAAAAATCGATCTGGGTCGCGAGCGCGTACTTCGTGCCGTCATTCTCAGAAGTCGAGGCGCTGACGGGCGCCGCTCGCGACGGCGTCGATGTGCGCATCCTCGTGCCGTCGCGATACGACCATCCGTGGGTGCGGCTCATGACGGTGCATTTCTACCGTCGCCTGCTCAAGAACGGCGTGCGCGTCTGGGAATGGAACGGCGAGATGATGCACGCCAAAACGAGCGTGGTCGACAGCCGCTACACGCGCGTGGGCTCGACCGACTTCAATCCGTTAGGCGTCGCTATCAACTTCGAGCTGGACGCAGTGATCGAAGATGCCACGCTCGGCGCCCAGGCCGAGTCGATGTTCCTTTCCGACCTCGATCAATCGAAAGAAATCACTCGCGTCCCGTGATCGCCGCGCTCGCCACGCGCGCCGCCTCGGCCAGCACCGTGGCTCCCACGAAAATGCTGTCCTCCGCCGCGTAGAATCGCGGCGAGTGCGCGGCGTATCGCTCGCCACCGGGCTCCCGGGCACCGATGCGCATGAACGCGCCAGGGATGCTCTCGAGGTATACCGCAAAGTCCTCGCCGCCCATGTTGGTGGTGCCAAGGGGTACCACGGCCTGGGCCCCTAGCACACGGACGGCTGCTTCGCGCGCCCAGCCGGCGGCGTCCGTGGGATTCACGAGCGGCGGCGTCCCCTGATTCAGCTTCACGTTCGCGGTGAGTCGATAGGCGCCCGCGACGTCCTTCGCGAGTCGCTCCACTTCGCCATTGAGCAACGCGCGAGACTCCGGGTCGGTCGCGCGCACGGTCCCCGTGAGCGTCGCGGTTTCCGGAATGATGTTCGGCGCCGTCCCGGCCTTGATCGTGCCGACCGTCACGACGCCGGGAATGGCCGGCGACAGCCGGCGCGCCACGATCGTCTGCAGCGCCGTCACCAACGCCGCCGCGCCGACGATCGGGTCGGCGGACTCGTGCGGCCGCGCACCATGCGCGCCGCGGCCGGTCAGCACGATCTCGAACGTGTCGGCCGATGCGGCGAGCGGTCCGGCGTCGGCGACGACTTCGCCGACCTGGAATCGCCGGTCGACGTGCCCGCCAAAGATCGCCTTCACGCCCGCCAGCGCCCCACTCGCGATCATGGCCCGCGCGCCCTCGCCGACCTCCTCCGCCGGCTGAAACACCACCGTCACGTCGCCGGCCGCGCGCTGCTTGGCCAGCAGCACGGCCGCGCCGACCGCCCAGGTGGCGTGAATGTCGTGCCCGCAGGCGTGCATGACGCCCTTGTGCTCGGACGTGTACGGGAGGCCGGTCGCTTCCTCGATCGGCAGCGCATCGATGTCCCCGCGCACGGCGGTCCGGGCGCCGCCGCTCGTCCCGGGAATCCGCGCGATCAACCCGGTTTCGCATACGCGTTCGACATCGCTCACGCCGAGCTGTCTCAGGGTGCGCTCGAGGCGTCGGGCGGTCTCCGTCTCTTTCCACGAGAGCTCGGGGTACCGATGCAGCTCGCGGCGGAGATTTATTAAAGCGGTTCTCTCTTCATCAGTAAACACACCGGAGCTTGCGCTCTTTCGCGCGGCGAGGCAAGAGTGCGGTAGTGTCGATCGCCTTATTCGTCTTTAGCAGGGTCGAGGGCCCAGCCGCCGACCGTATCCGTCAGCTCCAGCGGCGTTATGACCCGAAGCTGGCGTCCATGCACGCCCCACATCTGACGCTGGCGGGATCCTCGGGCGTCGGTCCCATCGACGCCTCGACCCCATTGGACGCCGTGCGGGCGGCCCTGGAACCCATCGCGCGCGCCACGCCGCCGCTTTCGCTCCCATTCGGGCGGCCGAAGCGATTCATGCAGACCGAGATCGTGAGCCTGCCGCTCGATCCGCATGGCCCGATCCGCGAGCTGCACGACCGGATCGCCCGGAGCGGCCTCGTCTTCGCCCGTGCGCGGTTCACGTTTACGCCGCACGTGACGTTGAGCTTTTACCCCACGCTCACCCGCGAGCGTGAACGCGAGCTGCTCTCGCTCCGCGTCGACGAGCCCGCCCTCTTCACGACCCTCACCATCTCGGCCACCGACGATCCCATGCCGCCGCAGCCGTTGTTTGAGCTACCGCTCGGATCCCCAGACGGTGCCCTCACTCGAGTGGACTAGCACCGGGAGATGCAGCAGCGCCGCGATCGTGTCGGGCGCGGCGTAGTCCTTCATCTCCTCGGGCTTGAGCGAGAATAGCGGCAGTCGTGAGGGCCAGCCGATCATGACGCCGTGCGTGCGCGCCATGGCCGCGCCCAATGCCCGGATCGTATCCGCATTGAAGATCAGTGGCAGGTTCCTCGTCCTTCTGTCCGTGGTGCGCCACACCCGGGCGTTCCAGTTCGTGTAGATCTCGTGGTGTTGGCGATCGGCGCGCACCCACCGCAGCAGCGGCGATGCCTGCTCCTCGGCCACATACTCCCGCGACTCTTTCGCGGCGTCACGCAGGAACGTCGCGCTCCCGTACAGCGCCGCCGCCATCCAGGTGGCGGTTCCGGTTATCAGCACGGTTCTCTGTCGCGGCCACAACACGCCGATACTCGTAGCGGCGGCCATGGCGAGCAGCACGTCGACGACGGAGAAGTTGCGCAGCTCAAAATTGTTGGGCCAGTCCATCACGAGGCGGTCCGTGATGTAGACGAGATTGTACAACACGAAAACCATCCCCACGATCACGAGCAAACGCCGTTGTTCCATCTCGGCTCGTTTCCAAGCGGCGACTATGAGCAGGATGAAAAGCAGAGTGAACACGCTCTTCATGGTCACAACCCATAAGCCGGTCATGGCTCCAGGTGTAGGCCATAACCACCAGATGTTGATGCCGATAAGCTTGCGGAACAGTGGTGCGGCGGGTCCATACCAACCAAAGTGCCGAGCGTCGCCACCGTGGTGAGCCATCACATACCAGAGGCAGATAACCTCAATAATGACGCTGGGCGCGAACGCGACCATCGCGCGCGTGATCCGTTGGCCGATAGAGCCAGGCCGAGCAAACGCCCACAGGGCGGCGGCGCCGCTCAGGGCGACGCCGATAAGTCGCACGCCAAGCCCGAGAGCGGCAGTGGTCCCGTAAGCCAATGGCCTATCCGGCCGCAGGACCATGAGCGCGATCGTCGCGACCACGAAGACGGTGAATACCGGCTCGGAAAACACGACGGTGTGCGTGAACACGACGAACGGCGAGATCATCACGCCGAGTCCCGCCAGCGCCCCGGCGCCCACGCCGGCGATGGTGGCAACGAGCAGCGTAGCCAAAGCCACGGTGATCCCGAGGCTGACGGCCCGAACGATCCTCGCGGCGTTGTCAGGCGAGGCCCCGAGCCAGATGACGGAGCCGAGCGCGATGCTGAAACCGGGCGGGTAGTGTCCGCTGACCGTCAGGGAGTCGGCGGCGGCCCCCTCCCAGGGTCCAATGGGAGCCTTCACCCCGCCGCCGTGTGCCAGCGACTCGCCGGCGCCGAGGTAGAACATGACGTCCCCGGAGTCGGCCCATGACTTCGACTCGGGCGCCGCGAGGATGGCGGCGGTCGCGAGGACCGCCAGGACGATGGCGACGATCGTGGCGTGCGACCTCACGGGTCCAAGTATAGGTTCCCTGTCGTGATCGAGGTATCCGTGGTAATGCCCTGCCTCAACGAGGCGGAGACCGTGGGCGAGTGCGTGGCCCGGGCGCGCGCGGCGTTGTCGGCCCACGGAATCGATGGCGAAGTCCTCGTCGCCGACAACGGCAGCACGGACGGCTCGCAGGCCATCGCCACGGCGGCAGGGGCGCGAGTGGTTCCGGTGACCGCGCGCGGATACGGGAATGCGCTCATGGGGGGGATCGCCGCGGCCGAGGGCAAGTACGTCGTCATGGGCGACGCGGACATGTCCTATGATTTCGGGGAGCTGCCCCGATTCTTGACCAAGCTCCGAAACGGTGATGAGCTGGTCCAGGGCTGCCGACTCGAGAGTGGCGGCGGGACGGTGCTGCCCGGCGCGATGCCGCCGCTGCACCGCTTCTGGGGCAACCCGATGTTCTCGTGGATGGCCCGCGTGTGGTTCCGCGCGCCGATTCATGATGTGCATTGTGGGCTGCGTGGCTTCAGCACGGACCTGTATCGTCGCCTCGATCTGACGTGCACGGGGATGGAGTTCGCCTCGGAGATGGTGATCAAGGCGAGCCTCGCGCGGGCGCGTATCAGTGAAGTGCCGATCACTTTGCATCCCGACGGCCGGAAGGGGCGCAAGCCGCACTTGCGTACGTTCCGCGACGGCTGGCGGCACTTGAGCTTCTACCTGATCTACAGCCCGCGCTGGCTCTTCTTGGCGCCGGGGCTCGCGCTCGTGCTCTTGGGGCTCCTCGGCTACATCGTCGCCATGCCGGGCATGCAGATCAACGGCGTCACGTTCGACGTGTCGACGCTTTTGTTCGCGAGCCTCGGTTTCATCGCGGGCTATCAGTCGATCGTGTTTGCGATCCTGACGAAAGTTTTCGCGATCGTCGAGGGTCTGCTTCCGCCGGATCCGCGCATCGATCGCTTCGTACGCATCGTCGAGCTCGAGCGGGGCCTCATCATCGGCGTGCTGACGGGTACCACCGGCATCGTCCTCCTGCTGATCGCGATCTGGCAGTGGCGTGACACGGGCTTTGGACCGTTGAACTACGAAGTCACGCTCCGGTGGGTCATCCCCGGCGTCACCCTCGCGGTTCTTGGCCTGCAAACGATCCTCGCCAGCTTTTACCTGCGCATCCTTCAGCTCGGGCGCCGGCACCAGACGAGATACTGACCGCCGAGCGGAAGGCTCGCGAGCGCGGGCTCGAGTCCTCGCAGCAGTGCCAAGGACCGCGGAAAATAGAACCGAGATGTCGTGCCGAGGACCTGAAAGCCGGCGCCGCGAAGCAAGGCGCGTGATTCTGGCGGTGGCAGGGTAATCGCGTCCGCATCGAAGCTCACGCGACTCATGATGTAGCGCGTGCCAGGGTTCCAAGGGTTGTTCTCCCAGAACGCAAATACGCCGCCGGGTCTGAGAGCGTCATGGACAAATCGCACGGCTGCTGCCCGCTGCGCCGGCGGAATGTGATGAAACACGCCGTTGGTAAATGCGAGATCGAAGGGCCCAAGTGTCCCGTCGATGTCCGCGGGTGATACGAATCGAGCGTGGGCGGAGGCGTACTGCTCGCGTGCTTTCTCCAGTGATCGGGTGGAGACGTCGACACCGACGACATCCTGCGCGCCGAGTATCTCGAACAGATACGGTGTGGCACGTCCGACTCCGCAGCCGAAGTCGAGCACGCGGTTGACCGCGGCACGATCCCGCTCCACTAATCGCCTGACCCAGCGCAGCCGCTCGCGCGCATAGTAGTCCATGCCTTCGCCGGTGACCGAAAGGCCCTGCGCCAGCTCCTCTTCGTATCGATCGGCGCATCCGTCGAACGCGGGCTCCATCAGTGCGATCCCCTCAGCGTGTCGAGTGCCGGATCGTACTTCCAGACGATCCCCTGTGGAAACACGGCGATCCGTCGCAGGGGCAAGGTCGCTTCCAACTTCTGGACGGTCGTGGCCTGTGGCAGGAGCTCCGGAAAGAGCACGCTCTCGGTGTATCCCGCGGACCAGACGATGAGTGCCGGTTGTCGACCCAGCGCGGCCGCCAACGCGCGCGCCGTGTCCGCGTCAAAGACCAATGGCAGCCCGCGCGACGGGCGGTGGCTCATGAAGTACACATCGGCGTTGTCGTTCGTGAAGAGGGCTTCTGGTCGTGTGGGGGTCGAGTCGCGCACCCACCGCCAGAGCGGGGCGTCCACGTTCTCCCGGGTCGAATGGTAGAACCCGACGGTCCGACCCACGTGCACGACGTCGGCCGTGGCTTTTCCCGACGCGACGACCCATGCGACGACGGCGGCGATCGCGATGGCATGGCGTCGTGTCGTCCGCCACCAGAGCGCGAGGGCGGCGACGATGGCAAGATCCAAGAGCGCGTGCACCGGAGAGAACACCCGATCATAGAATGTCGACGCGCGGTTGAAGTAATCCGCGGCCGCCAGCATCCCAAGGAGCGCCGCGACCAGCAGCAGGCTTGCCCAGATCGTGCGCCTGGTGGCGTTGGGTTCACCGCGCCACTGACGCGCCAGCACGTAGATAACACCGAACGTCAGCGCCGCCTTGAGCATGATGCGCAACGCACGAAAGTTGGTGAGTCCACTGCCGACGGTGTCGGGCGCCAGCCATGAGAGCGTCGCGCCGACGAGTTGTCGCGCCGAGTCGAGCGGGGTCGGGTCGATGTGCACCTGGCGGGCTTCGGTACCGTGCGCGCGCATGAACAGCGTCCAGGCGACCCAGACGATGATGCCCGGCAAGGCCGCGAGCACCGCGCGCCGAATGCGCTCCCACGTGCTCGAGGCCGGCTGCATCAGAGCCCAGAAGGCCGCGGCGCTCACAATGGCGAGTCCCAAGTAGCGCATCAGCAGTGAGACCGCGGCCGTCAGTCCGTAGAGGACGGGGCGATTGGGCCTCATGGCCATGAGGGCGAGTGTGGCCACGACCGCGGTGATGAATGGCGGCTCGCTCACGACGTCCAGGTGGACACTCACGACCGAGGCGGTGATGCCGACCGCGCCCGCGGCCGCCAGTCCCCAAGCGAGGCCGGCGTTCGACCCCAGCAGGAGCACAATGACCGCGCACGTGATGGCGGCGGATGTCGCGACGACCAAACGTGCGCTCGTGATCGGCGAAAAACCGGCGCGCAATGGGGCGGCGATGGCGATCGGGAATCCTGGCGGCCAATGGTCGAGTGGCGACGTGCTGTCGGCGCTCACGTAGGGCGCGAACGGGACCCGCAGGTTACCGTGATGGACCAGTGATTCCGCGGAGCCCAGATAGCCGGCCGCGTCGCCGAGCAGGCCGGGTCCGGGAGGGACCCGGGTTCCCAGCATGACCAAGGCGAAGACAAGCGCGCCCAGGGTCAGCGCGGTTAAACTTTGCTTCGTGGCTCCCCAATTCATCTACGTCATGAAGGGTCTGCGCAAAGTCGTCCCGCCCTCGCGGGAGATCCTGCGCGACATTTATCTCTCGTTTTACCCGGGCGCGAAAATCGGCGTCCTGGGCGCGAACGGCGCCGGCAAATCATCGCTGCTCAAGATCATGGCTGGCGTCGACCAGGACTTCCAGGGGGAGGCCTGGCCGCATCAAGGTACGCGGATCGGCTTTTTGCCCCAGGAGCCGAATCTCGACCCGTCGAAAGATGTGCGCGGCAATGTCGAAGAGGCGGTCAAATCGACCCGGGCGCTGTTGACTCGGTTCGAAGAGATCTCGGCGAAGTTCGCCGAGCCCATGTCGGACGACGAGATGCAGAAACTCTTGGACGATCAGGCCAAGGTTCAGGAGCGCATCGACGCCGTCAATGCCTGGGAGCTCGATCGCCACATTGAGATCGCGATGGACGCGTTGCGGCTGCCGCCGGGCGACGCCGAGGTGTCGCGTCTGTCGGGCGGTGAGCGGCGCCGGGTGGCGCTCTGTCGCATTCTGCTCGAAGAGCCGGACATGCTGCTGTTGGATGAGCCGACCAACCATCTCGACGCCGAAAGCGTGGCGTGGTTGGAGCGCCATCTCGCGGAGTTCAAGGGTACGGTGGTCGCCGTCACGCACGATCGGTATTTCCTCGACAATGTCGCCGGCTGGATTCTCGAGCTGGATCGTGGTCATGGCATTCCGTACGAGGGGAACTACTCCTCGTGGCTCGACCAAAAGCGCACGCGCCTCGCCCAGGAAGAAAAACAGGCCTCGGCCCGTCAGCGCACGTTGGAGCGCGAGCTCGAATGGGTGCGGATGGCGCCTCGTGCGCGGCAGGCCAAATCAAAGGCTCGGGTGCAGCGCTATGAAGAGCTGGAGAAGGCGGACACGGCCGAGCGGGTGCTGCAAAACGAAATCATCATCCCGCCGCCGCCGCGACTCGGCAATGATGTCGTCATTGCGAAGGATTTGAAAAAATCCTTTGGCGACACGCTGCTGTTTGACAGTCTTTCCTTCAGTCTTCCGCGCGGCGGCATTGTCGGCGTGATTGGGCCGAACGGGGCGGGTAAGACGACGCTATTCCGGATGATCGTCGGCCAGGAGGCCGCCGATAGCGGCACGCTCACCGTGGGCGAGACGGTCTCGCTGGCGTATGTGGACCAGGGCCGAGAGCTCAATGGCTCGAACACGGTGTATCAGGAAGTCAGTGGTGGCAGTGACCTGATCATGGTCGGCAAACGGGAGCTCAATGCTCGCGCGTACCTCGCGAGCTTCAACTTCCGCGGCGCCGACCAACAGAAGAAAGTCGGGGATCTGTCGGGAGGCGAGCGCAATCGGTTGCATCTCGCGAAGTTGTTGAAGTCTGGCGGCAATCTGCTGTTGCTCGACGAACCGACCAACGATCTCGACGTAGACACGCTGCGTGCCTTGGAAGAAGCCTTACTCGACTTCGCGGGCTGTGCCGTCGTGATCTCGCACGATCGCTGGTTCCTGGATCGCATCGCGACGCACATTCTTGCCTTCGAAGGCAACAGCGAAGTGGTGTGGTTCGAGGGCAACTACCGCGCGTATTCCGAAGACCTTCACAAGCGGAAGGGCACCGATGCTGACCAACCGCATAGGATCGCGTACAAGAAACTGGTTCGCGCGTAGCTGGTGTTGCGCCCTCTCTGCCGCCGCGTTATCGGCCGGCGCCCAATCGCCTGCGCTGCGCATCGCGCAGGCGGTCAGCCCGGCGCCGTCCACGCTCCGTGCGGGCGCGACGGTGCTGGGGACCGACAGCGCGGGGAAGTGGGTGACGCTGCGCAAAGGCACGAACGATCTCATTTGCCTGGCGGATGACCCGCACCACAAGAACTTTCACGTCTCCTGCTACTTCAAGGCCTTAGAGCCCTTCATGGCGCGCGGCCGCGAGCTGCGGGCCCAGGGTCTCTCGTCCGACTCCGCCGACTCGGTCCGGGCGCGCGAGATCCGCGCGGGCAAGCTCGCGATGCCAAAGACGCCGACGGCGCTCTATCAGTACGGGGCTCCGCGCGAGCAAGTCAGCGACTCGGGTGTGAAGGGCGCGCGGTATCTCTACGTCGTGTACATGCCGTACGCGACGCCCGCCAGCACTGGCCTCACCGTTCAGCCGCTGAACGATGGCGGTCCGTGGCTCATGTACCCGGGCAAGCCGTGGGCGCACATCATGATCGCGCCGGCGCAACCGCAGGTCGTTACGTTTGGCCGGTGACCGATAGCGTTTTAGAGCACACGCTCGTCTACCGACTCTGGCAGGCCCCGTTCGCCGAGCGCAAATTCGCTCCCATTGCGGCGCGGAACGACGTGAGCCGGATCCGCCGCGTGCTCGACGTCGGCTGTGGCCCGGGCACGAACACGCACCATTTCGCGCATGCCGACTATGTCGGTATCGACATCAACCCACGCTATATCGACGCCGCCCGTCGCCGCACCGGTCGCACGTTCATCGCCGCCGATGCCACGACCTACGTGGTCGACCCCGCCGAGCGCTTCGATTTTATTTTCTTGAATAGTTTTTTGCATCACGTCGACACGCCGTCGGCGCGCCGTATTCTGTCGCATGTCGCGACGCTGCTGACGGAGGATGGCGCCATTCATATTCTGGACTTGATCCGTCCCGATCGCCCGAGTATCGCCCTGACCTTGGCGAAGCTGGATCGTGGTGATTTCCCGCGTCCGCTCGCCGAGTGGCGCTCCCTGTTCGAGGAGTCGTATCGGCCGGTGGTGTTCGAGCCGTATCCGCTGGGGGCCTTCGGTGTCACGCTCTGGAACATGGTGTACTTCAAGGGTCAGCGCCGGTGACCCGGCTGTCGATCGCGATACCGCTCTACAACGAGCAGGAAGTCCTCCCCGAGCTCCTGCGCCGGGTCGGCGCGGTGCTCGATCAGATCCCGGATGGACCGCACGAGATCGTCATCGCCGACGATGGCAGCTCGGATGACACGCCGCGCCTGCTGAACGCCGCCGCGGACGCTGATCCGCGGCTCGTCGTCGTGACGCTCTCGCGGAACTTCGGACACCAGGCCGCGTTGACCGCGGCGCTCGATCATGCGACCGGCGACGCGGTCGTCCTCATGGACGGCGACCTCCAGGATCCTCCCGAGGCCGTTCCGACGTTCCTCGCGCACCATGCCGCCGGGTTCGACGTCGTGTACGCGCAGCGGGTGCAGCGCAAGGAGTCGTGGCTGCTCCGGTTGTCTTACTTCATCTTCTATCGGCTCGCGCTGCGGTTGGCCGACCTCCGGCTGCCACTCGACGCCGGCGATTTCGGTCTCATGTCGCGGCGCGTCGTCGATCACATTCGCGCGGCGCCGGAGCGCAACCGCTATCTGCGCGGCCTGCGGGTCTGGGCGGGATTCCGTCAGATCGGCGTTCCGGTCGAGCGCGACGCGCGAGCCGCCGGGTCCAGCAAGTACAGCATTCTGAAGCTGCTCCGGCTCGCGTCGGATGGGATTTTTGCCTTCTCCATTGTGCCGCTGCGGGCGGCGGCGCTCGTGGGCGCGGCGGCGATCGCGCTCGCGTTCGTGTTCGCCGTGTACGCGCTCTACGCCCGGCTCGTTCTCGACCGCTCGCCCGCCGGGTTCACGGCGCTGACGATCCTCGTGACGTTTCTCTCGGGCGTGAACATCTTCTTCGTGGGCGTGATTGGCGAGTACGTGGGCCGGATCTATGAAGAGGTGAAGGCCCGGCCCATCTACGTCGTCGCGCGGCTCAAGCGTGGATCCTGAGTACGGTCGTGCGTACCGTCGTCTGTACGAGGCGCACTGGTGGTGGAGGGCGCGAGAGGCCGCGATCGTCGACGTCCTCCGCACGCTCGCCCCTGCGGGTGGCTGGTCCCGCATCCTGGACATCGGCTGCGGCGATGGCCTCTTCTTCGATCGCCTCTCGGAGTTCTCGTCGTCGATTGAAGGCATCGAACCGTCGGCCGCGCTCGTGACCGATGACCCGGGGCGTCGCGGCGCGATCTTCATTCGTCCGTTCGATGCGACGTTTCAGCCGGCGGCACCGTATGGCTTGATCGTGATGCTGGATGTCCTGGAACACCTCGCGCATCCAGCCGAGGCCCTCTCGCATGCGTTGTCCTTGTTAGAGCCCTCCGGGACGATGCTCATCACGGTGCCGGCGTTCATGTCGGTCTGGACGAGCCACGACGTCATGAACGAGCACGTGACGCGCTACACGAAATCGTCGTTCCGAGCGCTGGCGGCCGAGGTGGGATTCCGAATTCACCGCGCCAAGTACTTCTTCCACTGGACGTTTCCGATTCGCTACATCCAGCATCTCGTGGAATCCGTGGCCCAGCCCAAGTCGTCCGTCCTTCCCTCGATTCCGCCGCGACCCATCAACGCGATCCTCTACCATCTCTCGCGCGCGGAGTGGGGTCTGAACCTGTCGTTTGGCACGTCACTGTTGGTCATCGGTGGCCGTTAGTCGGGAATCCAAGCCAACGCACCTCGTAGGGCCCGACCATCTCGGACGCAGGGTATCGCGAAGCCAGCTCGTGATCCAGATCCGTGTCGATGGGCGGTGAGAACGTCTGAAACCGGCCGATGACGACGACGTCAACGTGCTTCTCCTCGAGTGCCTGAAGCACGCGCGAATCGTGTCCGTGCGGGTCGTCCAAAAAGTCGTAGATGATGGGCGTGGGATTCTCCCGCTGGCTCAACACCGGAATCTCCGGCAGATCGGGCCCGGCATAGACATATCCGTCTTCCGGGCTGTGGCTCTTCACGAGCGTCACGATGCGCTCGTACCACCGCGCATCCTTCGCGTCCACCACGAGTCCGTCGAACTTCACGCTTGGCTGCTCATCGATGGGGATCTCCACCCCATCCGTCCGAAACTTCGCTGGATTCGTGCACAGGACGGCGAACCCGAAAAAGAATGCGCCCACCAATACGCCGATCGATGCCGAGGCGGCCCCACTCACCAGCGCGAACACCGTCAGAATCGGAAACGCCGCAAAGTACGAGAAGTAATGCGACCCGGCGTACGGAAACTGCACGAGCGACGTCAGCGCGGTCATGCACAGCACGGTCCACAGCCCGCCGCCTTCGCGCCAACCGCGAGCCATCGCGAGCGTGCCGGCGATGACCAGCACGGGTGCGACGTGCCGGAGGCTCATCCAGACGGCCGCATACGCCGGCCCACCCTGCGTGCCGGCAGCCAAGAGCCCCGCGAGCACCAGGCCAACGACGACCAGCGTCGCCCGACTCGGCTTCCCCCACGGCGCGAGCGCGATCACCCATGGAATGACTGTCCATAGCGTCCGCAGCGATGCGGGCAAGGCCATGGCGTACACGAACCGCTGCTGCGGCGAGATCAATGCCCCTTGCACGAGCACGTGGACGGAGCCACTCGTCCCGTACGGGATGAGAAAGATGCCGATCGGAATCGCGATCCCGCCGACGAACCATGCGCCGGTTTCGATGAGCCGCGACACGCGCCCGGTGGGCGGCCCATGCCACTCGCGCCACAACACGAACGCCGACAGTGTCGCTGCGGGCACGACGAAGTGCCACTGCGGCGACACGCCGGGCAGCTTCGACACCGCGCGTGACAGCACCGCGACGAACAGCATCAGCGACACGGTGACGAACCAGGAGTAGCCGCGCGATGTCGTGGTCTCGCCGCGCTCATTCCCGGCGAGCACGAGCAGTCCCGCCGCGACGTACGCGAGCCCGGTGATCTTCGCGAGCACGGACAACCCACCGGCCATGCCGGCCGCGACCAACCAGCCGCGATGCCGGGTCTCGAGGAACCGACACAACGCCGCGGCCCCGGCCGTCGCGAAAAAAAGATTGTACCACGATGGCATGGCCGAGACGCTGTTCGGCACGGACCACACGGCGATGATCGCGGTTACGAACGTCGCGGGTCCCCATGCCCCGAACCGTCGCGCGATCCAATACACGAGCGGCAGCCACGCCATGTACGCGGCCCAGAGCGCGATGCGGAGCGAGATGAGGCTCGTGCCCAGCAGCCGAAAAACGCCGGCGTGGTAGATGGCCAGTCCGCCCGTATATGCATCCTCGAAATCCCGATGCGGCAGCTCGCCGCCGAGCACGCGCAGGGCGGTCTGCGCGAGGAGCCCTTCGTCGTGGGGGTTCCAGCCGTACGGCAGCCGGCTGGCCAGGTAAACGCCGCACGCGACCCAGACGAGCAGGGGAATAACGCGCTCGCGTGTCACAATGGGCGGAAGGGCACGCAGGCTAATATACTTTTGCGGGATGGCAAGAGACGCGGTGAATCACGAGATCGAGGTCACGCGTACCGCGCCGGGCGCTGAGCGTGTGCTGACCTCAGACGCGTTGGCGTTCGTGGCCCGACTCCAGCGCGAGTTCGGCCCCGTGCGTCAGGAGCTCCTGGACGCCCGAGCCGCCCGACAACATCGCCTAGATGCCGGCGAGCGCCCCCGTCTCTTACCCGAGACCGCGGAGATTCGCGCGTCCGATTGGCGCGTCGCCCCGCCGGCGCCGTCACTCGCCGCGCGCCGGATCGAGATCACGGGCCCGGCCGAGCGCAAGATGATGATCAATGCGTTCAATTCGGGTGCTGATGGATTCATGGCGGACCTCGAGGACTCGCTGTCCCCGACGTGGGAGAACGTCGTCGAGGCCCAGGCGAACCTGCAGGACGCCGTGCGTCTGACGCTCGACTACACCGCCCCGGATGGCAAAGCCTACAAGCTCAAGCCAAAACTCGCGACGCTTTTAGTTCGTCCTCGCGGCTGGCATTTGGTCGAGCGTCACGTCCGAGTCGACGGCCATCCGATGTCGGCGAGTCTGTTCGACTTCGGCATGTTCTTCTACCACAACGCCCGCGAACAGATCGCGCGTGGCGCGGGCCCGTACTTTTACGTCCCCAAGCTCGAGTCCCATCGCGAGGCGCGTCTCTGGCACGATGTCTTTGCGTTCGCCGAGCGCGAGCTCGGCATCGCGCCGGGCTCGATTCGGGTGACGATCTTGATCGAGACGATCTTAGCGGCGTTCGAGATGGACGAGATCCTCTACGAGCTCCGCGATTATGGCGCGGCGCTCAACGCTGGTCGTTGGGACTACATCTTCTCGATCATCAAGAAATTCCACGTCGACCCGTCGTTCGTCCTCCCCGATCGCGCGCAGGTGACGATGACGGTCCCGTTCATGCGCGCGTACGCGACGCGTCTCGTCCAGACCTGTCATCACCGTGGCGCCCAAGCGATCGGCGGCATGGCGGCGTTCATTCCGAGCCGCAAGGACCCGCAGATCAACGCCACCGCGATGGCGAAGGTCACCGAGGACAAACAGCGCGAGGCCGCCGACGGTTTCGACGGCACGTGGATCGCGCACCCGGACCTCGTCCCGGTCGCGTTGGAAGCTTTCGCCAAGCGCCCCCCAGTGTCGCGCGACACGAGCGCACCGACCGCCGATCCGGCGTCGCTGATCGACGTGCACATTCCGGGCGGCACGGTCACCGAGGCGGGTGTCCGCAACAACATCAGCGTCGCGCTTCAATACCTCGAAGCGTGGATGCGGGGCTCCGGTGCCGTCGGCATCAATAACCTGATGGAAGACGCCGCGACGGCCGAGATCTCGCGTTCGCAGCTCTGGCAGTGGGTCCGCCATCGCGCGCGCTTGGCTGGCGGCGGGCAGGTGACGCAGGAGCTCTACGATGAGATTCGCACGGCCGAGTTGATTACGCGCCGTGCGGAATCGGGCCAGAAGGGCCGGTGGGATGATGCGGCCGTCTTCCTCGACGACCTCGTTACGAGCTCCGCGTTCCCGGAATTTCTAACAGTCGCTGGCGCGCACTACCTCCGGTAACTCGCTCGGCCACAATTTCGCCGATCGCGCTCGCGAACTTGAACCCGTGTCCTGAGCACGCGCTCACGATCTCGACATTCGAGTGAGTGGGGTGTGTTTCGACGAGAAATCGTTCGTCGGGCGTGTTGGTGTAGAGGCACACTGATGACTCGATGAGGGCCCCGTCGGCCGAGGGCATGTAGGTTCGCAACAATGCTCGTACGTACTCGACCTCCTCCGCGCCGACGTTTCGGTCCACGTGCTCAGGATTGACGATAGCGCCTTCGTGATGAATGGCGATCTTGAGCCCTTCGTCGCGACCGGGAATTGCATACCAATACCGCCCAGGCGCGTACTCGCAGATCACGACGGGGAAGCGCTCGGGCGCAAACAGGTCTGTTGGCGTCGCGGGACGAAACCAGTGCTGCACTTGGCGCTCGACCCGCAGCGTCACCCGCAAATCGCGCACGAGGTCCGAAGTCCAAGCCCCGGCGGCGATGACGAGTCGCTCCCCTGTGTAGGTCTCGTGCGCGGTAGTCACGCGAAGGAGCCCGTCGCGGTCGTCCCACCCAGTGACGCGCTCGCCCGTGACAATCCGCGCCCCGTGATTTCGAGCGAGCTCGAGGTAGGCACTAACGGCAACCTCGGGCCGCAGCGCTCCGGCGCGGGGTTCCACCACACCCACCATATCCGCCATGGCCCGGAGCCCAGGCACTCTCCGCGAAACCGCGGCCGCGTCCACCACCTCATGCTGCAGCCCATGCGTCTTCGCGCTAGCCAGCGCCCCACTCACAAGCCGCCCCGACGCTGGCCCAAGCATGAGCCCCCCCGTCCTTTCGAATATCCGCCGCCCGCTAAGTCTTTCGATCTCCTCCCACTTCTCAAACGCCCGCGCCACGAGCGGCACGTACCCTGGATCCTCGAAATACGCCTCCCGAATGATCCGCGACTTCCCATGGGTCGACCCATATGTATGCGGCGGCTCCCACCGATCGACGCCGAGCACCCTTTTCCCTCGCCGGGCGAGTTCAAACGCAATGGCGCTGCCCATTGCACCGAGCCCGACGACTATCACGTCATAGCGCGCGCCATTCCTCTCGCTCATATTTCCGGCCCACGTGTTGTTTTGGGGTGTAGCTTAGCTGGCAAAGCGCCCGGCTGTTAACCGGGAGATCGCTGGTTCAAATCCAGCCGCCCCAGTTTTCCAACCATATCTGAATCATCGACTTACGGGCTCGGCCCCTCAGATCACTTTGAGGCGGGGGGCCGTTGGGGGCCGTTTTACGGCCCCCCGAGATGTCGCTGCTTCCCACTGCACACCGAGTTTCGACGGCTCGTTCATCACTGCCAGGATCGTGTCTGGATCCGGTTGCTGATAACACTTCAAGAGCATCTGCGTCCCTTTCCAACCGCCCGCAGCTGCGACATCAACTAGCGGTAAGTGCTTTCGCTCTGTCGCCCACTTTCGGCGATACGGGTGCCACGCACCCATTCTCATCTTGCGCAGCCCCGCGTGGTTCTCTGCGTAATCGAGCCATTTCAAGAACATCCTGCGGTTCATCAGCTTGCCCTCACCACGTTCCGGTGTGAACACCGGTCCGGTCGCGCCGCCCAACCGTTCGCGAAAGGTCGTGCTCTCGTCGTATAGGCTATCGGGCATTGGCACGACCCATTCCTTACCACGCTTATCGGCCTCTGCGCGCCAGACAATTTGACATTGCTCGAGATCGAAGTCTTCCCACTCCAGTGCGCGAATGGAACCGAGACGGCGACCAGTCGCCTCTGCGATCACCAAAGCAAACTCGATTTTGATCCAGCGATGTTTGGTCTGGAGATCAATTGCTTCCGCAGCGAGCTGCTGTAGCGCGGTCCGTGTCTTTTGGAACCGTGCGTATGAGGCGATCGGTCGACGTGGATTCTTTTCCTGTACGACCTTCACTCCGAACAGCGGATCGCGATCCAACCACCGGCCGCCGTCCGCAGTGGGCACCTGACAAGCCCACCGCAGCACCGTGCGCAGCATGACAAAATCACCATGCACCATTCGGTCGCCAACGCGCTGACCCAGAGTGCCATTCGCGTTTCGGGTCTGACCGGCACGGCGCGCGAGATCGTAACGCCGCCATTCGAGCGCGTTTAGTCGGCGGACGTCATAGTTGCGACCGAAAAAACGGATAATGCGCTCGATCAGTGACGACTCGTACGCGATCGTCCGTTCTGTGTTGTCGAGGTGGGTCGTGCACTCCGTGCGATAGCGGCGCCACACGTCGGCAAGCCGAACAGCGCCGGCGGCCGGCGCTGTCTTCTCCTCGACCATGGCGGCGAGCAGCTCGTGACCGAGGCGATCGGCTTCGTCGCGGTCAGTCGTTCCGAGCGACAGCTGGTCGCGTCCAATGCCTTGGACCCAGATCGCGCGGAAGAATACTCCGTCCTTTCTCTTTTGAAACAGCCGGACGCGCATCCCCCGATCACCGAGTGATAGCGTCCATTTTTCGTTGACCAGGTTCCACTCACCGGGTCGAATCGGGTCGGCCATTGGAAGCTCCAAGCCGTCGACTCGCGAGGGACCGGGCGTCGGTCAGTGGATCATAACATCGCGGTGCGGGATCAGCGTCATCGTTAGCCCGCGCGCCGGGACGAATCGGGAGAGCGCCTAAGCGGACGCGAGGAGCACCGCGGCGGCCGCGGTTGGGGATCCGGTGCTGACGAACCAGGCGTGCCAGGTGATCACGCGAGTAGCCGGAGCGTAGGGCTGCATCGCTGAGCGTGAGTGTGGCTTCCTCGTGATCGGCGACTTCGTCGCGCAGCTCTGTCAGGATCTGGTCGATCAATGGCGCGGCTTCGACGGACGCGCGCAGTCCCGCGAGCTCGTCGCGTCGCGCGGTCCAGCGTCGGAGAAAGTCGTCGAGTCCCATCTGGCCATTGTCCGGTCTTGGGAAGACTGGCCTGATGTGGCGACGGTCTACGTGTGGGTCACGTTGATCAATTCACGGTGCATCGCAGTCATAAATAGTAGGAGGGGCGATCACCGGTTGATCCTGACACGGTGCATCAGCGTCATAAGGAGTAGGGAGAGGAAGGTCATGTCTCATTTTCAGGAGGTACGGTACCGATGTCGCGGGGGACGACGCGTAGGCGTCGCAATTCCAAGTCCGCCCGATCGCCGGTTCGGGCACGCGTCACGCAGGCGGAGCGCGATATCGTCAGGCGGCTGCGCGCTGGGGACGAGGACGCGTTCGATGTGGTGTATGAACGCTGGCACGAGCCGATGCGCCGGCTGGCGGCGAGCTACGTGCGGGGTGAGGCACAAGATGTCGTACACGACGTCTTCCTGAACCTTTGGCGTGGGCGGGCAACGCTCCGAGTCCGCCAGTCTTTGGGTGGATATCTGTTGGCGGCCGTGCGTAATCGAGCGATCGACGCCAGGGCACGAGTAGCGCGCGAGCAACGATTCCCGCAGTGGCTCGAGCGGCGCGCCGGCCGCGGCCGCTCGCAGCAATACGACCTTTTCGAAGCGATATCGGTGGACGAGCGCGCCGTGATTGAACGGCACTCCTACAATGACGGTGAGACGGGCGTGCTGCGCGAGGAGCTGGATCGGATTGTCGCCGCGGTTGTGCGCGCGCTGCCGGCGCGGTGTCGAGCGGTCTATGAAGTCGCGAGGGAGTTGGAGAGCGAGGGGGAAGTGTTGCTCTACGCGACTATCGGCGCACGGCTCGGGATATCTAGTGCGACGGTCCGGCTGCAGCTGATCAAAGCGTGGGATCGGTTCGAGGCGCCATTGAGAGCGGCGGGGTGGCCGAACGTTCTACGGCGTCAGATCACTGGTCGGCCGTAGCTGGATGACTGGTCACGCGCAGTGCCGTGAAATGTCCACAGATATCGATATGTGAGGACGTTTCCCGGCGCGAGCGGCTGCTCGACTCAATCGTTCGGCCGATCGATTGGAAGATGGCGAACGCGATACCGTGTCATCTCGACGGCGATTATGGCGCCCGCTTCTAGGTCCGCTTGGCGTTCCTGGATCACCCGTAACAACCGCGGAGTGACAGCAGCTGGTCTCTCGTCGGAGAGGCGGAACGATATGACGCTGGGCACGGCTTCGCCGCTGGCGGCGACGAGCTCACCGAAGCCCAGGTCGAACGTCAGAAGAACACGGCCTTCAGCGCGCGCCTTCGCGAGAATATCTGGGTCGGGCAGTTTGCCGAGCCCAACCTCCCGGAGATGCACCACATCGTGGCCAACCGATCTGAGGTCGCGCGCCGTCGTACCCGACACGCCCATATCGGCCAGGAATTTCACGCGACATCGGCCAGAGGCGACACTTCTTCAGCCGCTAAATTGGCGACGTAGCGCAGCGCCTGACGAACATCCTCTGCCTCAAGGTCCGGGTATTCGGCAACGATTTGCTCGACCGTCATCCCGTTTGCGACGAGGTTGACGACGAGGGACACCGTGATTCGGTAGCCGCGAATGCAGGCCCGGCCACCCATGACCTTGGGATCGAACGTAATGCGGTCGAACATGTGCATTCTCCTCTGAGATGGAGATGCTTGCGGTGCGGGACAGAGTACGAAATCTACCATGTCGCTCGACAGAGGGCACGCGATCGACATCATAGCCAGCCCTCCTTCCGAAAGCTGACGTAGCAATCGCGGCCGATGATGACGTGATCGTCCACGCGGATGTCGAGCATGCGTCCCGCATCCTGGAACAATCCGGTGAGCTTGCGATCCTGTGGTGACGGCGTGGGGTCGCCGCTCGGGTGGTTGTGGACCAGGATGATTGACTCAGCCGGCGTGCCGACTACCACCCGAAATACTTCGCGAGGGTGAACCATGACCCCATTGAGCGTTCCCGTCGCGACCCGGATCTCGCGCTCGAGACACAACTGGGTGTCGAGTATGCCGACATGAAATTCCTCGACCGCGAGGTCGCGCAGCTGCGGGGCGAACACAGCGGCGATATTCGCGGGATCGGTCATGACCAGGCGTTGCGGCAAGGACTCGGCGGCCCAGCGTCGGGCGACTTCGAATAGCGCGATGACCTGAGCGGCGCGTACTGGGCCGATCCCTGGTACTGTCGTCAGCGCACCGGGTGGCGCGCTGGCCATGCGGCGTAGCGAGCCGCCGCAGCTGGCGAGGAGCGCGCAGCCGATTCCGTGAGCGGCGTCATGATCTGTCGTGGCGCCGACGAGGATCGCGAGCAGCTCGGGGATGGTGAGGGCTGAGGCTCCGAGACGGAGCAGCCGTTCGCGCGGCCGCTCCGTCCGGTGTAGATCGCCGACGAGCAGCATCAGGCCTCTGCGTATGCGGCGTGAACCTCAGCGTCGTGCTCCGCGAGCTCGTCATCAAGCTCCCGAGCGCACGGAAGCTCGGGCGTGTCGTGCAACAGCCGGCCGCCGATTTCACGCGATTCCTGATTGGGTCTGATCGTGCAGCCGCACCAGGCACACGGCGGTTCAACGCGGACGTACCGGCAGAGGAGCGAGGCCTCTGACACGGCGCGCTCAGCGAGCGAATGGCGGGCGAGCTCTGCCTGGACGTAAGAGGTGAAAGGGGTGCCGTCTACGGTCATCAAGCCTTCCAGGGCGATGATACCGACTTCGACGGCGCGAACGGCGCGTTCTTGTGACGGGGACATGCGACCTCCGGATGATAGACCCGGAAGGGCGCACGGTTACTATGCGCGTGCCCCTCCGGGGGTGAATGGCGAGTCAGTCCGCAAACCATCGTAGGGGAGCGGGCTGGCTCGTTTTGCCTGCGAGAACAAAATAGGGGCATTCATTAGAGAGACCATCATCGTGGCGTGAAGGGTATAAGCTTGGTATTGCAGCACTTGCGCGATCTGTATGTCAGGTGTAAATTGTACAAGTCGGTGTACAGTGATCGTCGGAGCCCGCATGAAGAAACGCGCTAAGAAGCGCATCGCGATGTCGGTCTCGGAGGCCCGCCAGTCCTTCTTGCAGCTGGTGCAGGACGTGGCGAACGACGCGGTCGAGATGGTGGAGATCACGCATCGCGATCTCGACGAGGACGTCATGCTCGTGAGTGGGAAGCGGGTGCGGGCCTGGCGGAGCCGGTTGACCGCGCTGGAGTCGCAGCTGCGGGCGCAGGCGGTGGGCGAGCCGTTCCGGCTCATCGGGAGTGGCACGATGACGGACGATGCCGAGGAGTTTCTGGCGGCGTCGCGCCAGAAGGCCGCGCGGGAAGCGGCCGCGAAGCTCGAGAATCTGTAGGGCGCTGCGCATCGAGATCGTATGCCACCCAGCCTCGCCGTCGCCGATACGCACAGTCTCCTGTGGGCGATCACTGACAAGCGCGCGAAGCTGGGCCGGCGGGCGCGGGGCATGTTCGAGCGCGCCGACGCTGGGGCGGGTGCGGTGTACGTGCCGACGCTCGTGTTGGTCGAGATCGCGGAGCTGGTGCACGCGGGGTGTGTGCATCTCAATCGCCCGGTCGAGGCCTGGATTCAAGGGCTTCAGCGATCGCGGCACTACTTGATGGCGGATCTCACGGCCGACGTGGTCGTGCGAGCGCACAGCCTCTATGCGATCCCCGAGCGTGGGGACCGGCTGATCGCGGCGACGGCGCTGGCGCTGGGCGTGCCGCTCATGACGCGCGACGCGGAGATCGCCGCGGCCGGGGTGGTCGAGCGGCTCTGGGACTAGGGCCGCGCCGGGCCGCGCCGGGCCGCGCCGGGCTGCGCGCGTGGGAGCCGCGCCCGGTCGGGCGGCGTGCCCGGGGGTGCGGACGCGTGCGCTCCCCGCCATCGATGTTGCCTATCGCCTCGGATGTAGAGCTGCTGGCCGCGCATGCGCCATCCAACAAAGCGCGCAGCGCGTACCGTTGCTGGGCCATCGGCCACGCCGATGGCGGGGAGCGGTTTAGCGAGCTGAGGTTCTGGGGGGGCGGTTTGAAAGGGAATTGCGTTGCCCGAGCCAGTCGGGCGAGCCCGCGACGTTGCCACCTAGTGCAACCCGTTTCGGGGAGCAGCGGTCCGTGGTGACCTACGAGACTCCGCGCCCGCGGTGGTGGTGAAGCAGTGTCGCTGAGATGGCCCGGGGTCCTTAACTCATCGCGTGCAGGTTAGCTGCACGCCTTGGAGTTGAACCTCCTTCGCTATGAACAACGAGAAGGCGTTGGAGATCACGAGCGCGTACTTGCCACCACCAGTCATGTTCACGTTGAGCGGGATCGCCGTTTCGCGACCGGTGGAGAAGTAGACCTTCGACTGGTGATTGTTCTTCCAGTTGAGATATTCGTCCCAGGTTGTCACGAGGACCATGACATCCTTATTGCCACCCGAGAGAGCTTCGATGTGACCACTCATGTGGCAATTCGGGCGATCGGGTGGCACGACGAAGCTCCACACCCAATACTGGCCCGCGTTGACCTGTTGGGTTCCATCTTGCGCCCTGATTGTGAGTGGGCCCCCCATCTGCGTAGGCATCGCCGAACTCGAACCGCTGCGCGCCCAGAACACTGTCGCGGCGATGACAGCTAGTACGATAAGGAACGCTGGACTTCCAATGCTTCGCTTCTTCGTCGACTGCCTCGCCGAGTTAGGTCGACTCGATTGCGATCGGACTGTCGTGTTCGCGGGGCCGAGCTCGCGGCCGCAATGTTTGCAGACGACTGCGGCATCTTGAATTTGCTCTGCGCAGAAAGGGCAGTTCTTCATGATCGGTACCCGTGTCGAGGCGTTTCGTACATGCATGCGTTTACTAATGGACGACGGGTACGACAGTTGGTCAGTTGCTCACGTGTAGGGATTGCAATCTTGCAATTTGTCGCAGCGTTCTCGCACCAGATTCTCTCCCGAAGTTGCAGCACACCGAAAGGTCGACTTTCACGTCCAAAGAACGTGCTGGCGTAGTCTGACTAACGCGCAACAGGTGCCCAGCTTTCTATTTGGGTGGTCGGATCGCGTCGCATCTTCATCTGCGCGTCCCGTTCGAAAAGCAGCCTATCTTGGAACGGCGTGCGATTCTTGTACAGGCCCTCAGAGCCCCTGCGATTTTCTATGAACTCGCGAAGAGATGAGTCGGATCCGTGAGTGAACTTGAATCCAAGATTCCGAAACACCTCGCAGACAGTTTAGTGGCTGCGCTGAACAAGCACGGATATGCCTTTCAATACAGCTTGCTTCGGGAACTGGACCACCTCGGAGATGACATTCCTCGCAAAGTTCCGTGGCCGTTCGAGGTGGCGGAATTTCCAGTGTCAGTCCAAGGTGATGGCACGCGTATCGATTTCGTGCTAACCCATGCCGCGCGCCGTCACTACGTACTTGCGGAGTGTAAGCGTGCCGATCCACGAATCTCAAACTGGTGCTTCGTGCGCGCTCCCTACGTTCGTAAGCATCGCGGATCCGAAAGCGTAATTGTGGAACGGCTCCGCTTCATGAGAGGCAACTGGTCTACGCCGAATGGCATCTTGAAGAACAAGTTTTATGACGCGACCGGCGTTGCGGCTGGTCACACCGATAATGCCTATCACCTGGCTTTCGAGCTTCATTCGCAAGATCTGGGTGAAAAATCCGAAGCAGCAAGTCGAGGTGGCGACGGCCGAACGATCGAAACGGCGAGCACCCAGATCTTGCGAGGAATGAATGGCTTAGCCGAGTGGATGAGTCGCACCTACGATTTTTTCAAGGATCGCGACGACGTCATTCTGGTCCCCGTGATTTTCACAACGGCGCGCATCTTCAAGAGCGATGTGGACCTGGGATCTGCATCGCTGACGACCGGCAAACTCGCAGCGAGTGACCTACAACTGGAAGAGACAAAGTGGGTCGCGTACCAGTACCACATGTCTCCAGGTATCAAACATCAGCTGCCCTCAGTGGGTAGTAGTACGACGCTGGGTGAGGCGCTCGACCGCGATTACATCCGCACGATCTACATTGTGAATGGCGGAGCATTTGAATCGTTTCTGCGCAGGCTTCCAACGTTCTTGGATATCTTTTAAGCCCGTCGCAGGGCCCGCTTGTCCGCAGGGAGGCCACATTGAGACCGCGGCCCAGCTAATTCCCCATGCCTGCCAATCTTGCGCTTTCAGAGGTATTCACGCCCCCGTCGGATGCCAATGCCACGCTGTGGCGCTACATGGACTTTGCCAAGTACGTCGCCATGTTGGATCGGCGAGCACTGTTTTTCGCGAGAGCGGACCTACTCGGAGACCCCTTCGAAGGGTCGGTTACAGAACTCGACGTGAAAGTTAGAAGTGAGCGCGCAAAGGCGCGTCTAGAAAGCCTACTGGCATTCAATGTCGATCTTCCTGACGCGGCGCTCATGAATTCTCAATTCAATCGCAGTGTTCGCGAATGGACATACATCAATTGCTGGCATCGTAATGCTGGCGAGTCGGCGGCGATGTGGAAGCTCTACGCCCAGTCGAACCAGGCTGTCGCGATCACAACCACCTATAACAAGCTCGTCGAGGTCCTTCCCCAGCAAGCCTATGTAGGTGCCGTGCGATACGTCGACTACAAATCGACAACAGTCGACACGTTGAACGTGTTGGGTCTGTTTATGCACAAACGACTGTCATTCGAGCACGAGCAGGAAATACGGGCCGTTATGCCGATTTGGACGTCAGGGAGTGCTGTGAATCTATTTACGCCAAACCCACATCAAGGGATCTCCGTCCCTGTGGATCTCGGAGGGTTGATCGAGAAGATATACGCCGCTCCTGAAGCACCAGAGTGGTTCCGAGACCTAGTAAGCCAGGTTTCGGTCAAGTACGGGTTGGCTAGAGCAGTGGTAACATCTAGCCTTGACGATCGCCCTTTGTACTGATCGAACAGCCAACTCACTTCACGAGTCGGATCGCCGGCTGACTGAACACGCAACACGGAGGCGGCTGCTGGAGCGGTGGATCAGGTTCTATGTCACCCGTGGGATCGCGATTCGCCGTCACCCGTTCGATATATCCTGAACTAGAGCGCGCTTGGCGTCGCACACACATTACCTGTCGTCGCCCCGCGCAAACCGCCGGGCGCTCTCAATAATGTCAGCGACGTTGCGTTCCACTGCGCTTCTCCACGCGCGCTGGTAGTCATCAAGAAGCAAGCGCATGCTGGGGTTGTCGTCCCACGTCAGCCAGCGAACTGGCATTGCAGCGTCGAGGATCGGGATATGTGATTCATCGCCTGCCGGAAACACCCATCGAGCGCACTGGGCGAATACGATGATCCCAAGAATGTTCGGGTCGTCGACGCAGGGTTTGATGTGGTTGAGAACGATATCTAGGCGTTCAACGAAGAGGTTGCCCCGCTCCTCAGCTGCCGCTGGTAGGTTAGCTCCTTCGAGTCGAGCGTCGAGGTTCAGCGCGATCATTCCGCGTAAACCCGTGTCGCGAATCTGAACGACTGCGCGATTCACGTGCTCAGCAATGCGCGCCGGTTTAAGGCTACGAACGCGCTTCGCGGCGATGCCGATACGTTCGTAGCCCAAGGTGACGCGTAGATCGGGCTCGCCACCCTGGACATCCACCGCGGTGTGTGCGAAGAGAGCAGCAACGAACAACTCAAACTGCACATCGCGGGCATAGGCCGAGCTTGGCGTGTCCCCCAGCTCGTGCCCACCCATCATTCGGCGCAATCGGTCGTTGGTGAACGGCGTTCGCGACCGCTGGCGCCGACGGTTGTAGATGGCGTGAGAGATGAGCACCGTTTCCCAAGCAGTGCGCCAATTGGTCTCAATGCGATGAAGGAGTATCGAATCATCAGGTCGGAGCAATACTTGGCCGTTGTTGATGCGACGCAGCAACGAGAGCGCGCGCTTCTGGCGGCAATCGGACGGAATGGTGATACCGACCGCCTCAAGGTGCCGCAGCGAGACATCAAGTAGGGCTTGTAGCTCGCCGGAGCCTGTACGCGGGAGGAGGGTCCCACTGAGCCAAGTATCTAGAATTTGCGGACGGGACATCTTCAGGGAACCGAGCGGTCAGGTGAGCACTCCGAATACTATCGACCTCGTCAGCGCGGTAGTTGGAAGGCGCAGTACCTCGGAGATCGCCAAAACCGCCTAGCGATTGTGTGATGGCAGCCGGCGGCGTCGCTGACGGTCATGAATGCGAGGCCCGGGTCGGGAGGCCGCGGGCCGGCAGCAGCTGACTGAACGCGCAACACGGGAGGTGGCTGCTCGAGCGGCGCATCAGGGTCTATGCTCGCCGCGAGATCGGGGTTCGCCGCGGCCTCGTTTCAGATCCTAAATAGACCGGTCGGCGATCAAATCCGTCAGAACACAGTATGCACACCTCTCATGGTTCATACTGAATGGCGCCTCCGACTGTCGATACGTCGCGGGACCGCCGCCTTTGGCTGTTGCTCATCGTTGATTTGGTCTTTGCGGCCGCTTGGGCAACGGAATTTGTGGCGTGGCGCTGCGGGTTCGATGCACGCCTTGGACCAGCCTCGTACGAAGTGGCCGGGTCGCAACGGGTGTCGCTGTATGCGATCGCGATCGGGTTGGAAATCGTCATGGCTGCGGCGCTGATGCTGCGACGGGGCAGGCGATTCGTACCAGCCGGGTTCCTCGTCGTGGTCGCGTGCCTGTTTGTGGCGGCGCGGTGGCCGATCTATGCGCCATACGATGTGATCAAGTGGGCGTTCGTATACCGCCGGACCGTTGCGCTCAAGTCAGTGTTCGCGCAAGCCGCGATGGTGTTCACGGGCGCGGCGGTGGCGGTGATCGGCGCGACGTTCGGGGCCATACGCGGTGCCGGCCGGCGTCCAGGGACCGGCTCCTATGGAACGGCGCGGTGGGGCGACGCGCGGGAGCTCGTCCGAGGTGATGGGTTATTGATTGGACGCGATGGGCGCAACAAGCCGCTGCGTTATGCGGGCGACGGTCATCTGCTGACGGTCGCGCCGACACGGTCGGGTAAGGGTGTCGGCGTCGTGATTCCCAACATTCTGACGTACCCGGGCCCGCTCGTCGTGACCGATCCGAAGGGGGAGAACTATGCGGTGACGGCGGCTCGTCGGCGTGTTGTTGGTGGGTCGGTGCATGCGCTCGATCCGTTCGGCATTGCAGGTGGCCGGGCAACGTACAATCCGCTCGATCTGATCGACGCGACGGGCGATATAGCGTTCGACGATGCGGGGCTGCTCGCGGAGATGTTGGTCGTTGGAAGTGGCCGCGGTGGCGAGAGCGTATTCTGGGATACCGAGGCGAAAGCGATTCTGTCTGGGCTGATCCTGTATGTCGCGGCGCATGAGACGGGGCCGCAGCGGAACTTGGCTCGCGTGCGCGCGCTGCTGTCGTCTCCGCCGGACCAATTCGCGGGGCTCGTCAAAGAGATGTCGACGAGTGAGGCGGTCGGTGGACTGGTCGCGCGGGCGGCGAACCGCATCCTCAGCACGGACGCGCGGCTTCGATCGAATATCATCTCGGCCGCTCAGAGTCACATGCATTTCCTCGACAGTATGCCCATCGCGCGCGTGACCGGGTCATCGACGATCGCGTTGCCGGCGTTGGTTGAGGAGCGTGCCAGCATCTTTCTGATTTTGCCGCCCGCGCACATGCAGACGCATCGGGCGTGGTTGCGTGTCATGATCGCGTGTGCACTACGGTGTGCCATGGGAAAGGGTCAACGGACGGTGCACCGGACGCTGTTCCTGCTCGACGAGTTCGCGAATCTGGGGCCGATGGAGCCGATCCAGAACGGCATCAGTATCGCCGGCGGGTATGGCGTGACGTTCTGGTTGCTCGTGCAGGATCTCGCGCAGCTGCGGCACGTGTACGGCGAGGCGGCGCAGTCGTTCATCGCGAACAGCGACGTGTTGCAGGCGTTCGGCGTGAACGATCTCGAGACCGCGGAGCATCTGTCGAAGCTCGCGGGCGATCAGACGGTCGTGGTCGCGAGTCAGAGCCGATCGTCGGGCGTGTCGCGTGGGCGAAGTGGGAGCTCGCAGGAAGGCGCCGCGGAGACAGTGTCCGAGCATGGACGGCGGTTAATCACGGCTGACGAGGTGCGGCGGTTGCCGGCGTGGGAGCAGCTGTTGTTCCTGCGAGGGCGGGCGCCGTTCAAAGTGCAGCGCATCGATTATCGGGTCGATCGGGAGTTCGCGGGGCTGGCGGCCGCAAATCCGCTGTATGGTATTGAGGGATCGACGAAGTCGGCCTAGCGCGAGCGGTCGAGAAGTTAGTCGCCAAGCTCCCGGGCCACGAGCTTCGCGAGCTGCGGCACGATGGGAGACGCCGGCAGGTCGCGCAGACGAGTGAGCTGCTGGGCCGTCGCGATCTGAAGCGCGTCGAGCGCGCCGCGGACGGCGTCAGTAGATGCTCCCGGCTGGAGACTTAAGAGGTCGCGCGATTGGCGCACGTGCGCTGACCATTCTTTCACAAGAGCGGAGGCCTCAACGGCTGCGACGCGGGCGGGGAGCTCATCGTGCCAGCGCCAGAGGCCGAAGAATCGGCGGCGTTCGACGGTGAGCAGTGTGCCGAATTGCTCGGGACGATCGCGCAGCGCGTACGTGGCCCGGTCAGCACCGTGCTCGTTCTCGTACCTAAGAAACTCGCGCTTCGCTGACTCGGGGTCGCGATAGGTATCGGTGAGCGCGCGGTGTGTGTCCGCGCCGCTGCGTTCGGCGCGATCGACGGCCCACACGGCTTGTCGGAGGCGCTGGGTGATCGAATCGATCTCGCGCGCGAGCTCGTATGCCGATTGGGTGGGCTCTGCGGCGTGCGCCCGCTCGACAACGGGCGTCAGAGGGCCCAGTCGCGCTTCGAGGCGTGACAGGGATACGTCGGCGGCGATCTGGGACGCTTTGACACGGCGGGTGCCGTCGGTGATCGCGAGACCGTGGGCGCGTCGCTCGAGTGAGATATCGTGTGCGGCGAGTTGTTCGCGGAGCTCATCCCAGCTGCGCGCGGCGCGGATATCTGGCAGCAGTGCGCGGAGTCGTTCCAGGAGTGGCGCTGCGGCGGATGGGTCCCGGTCGATTGTCGGCCGGGCGGGACGGTCGGCCAGGCGCTCGTGGCGCTCAGTCACGCGGCGAAGGTCAAGCTCGATTTCTTGCGCGGCGAGGCTGCGATCGAGGACCGTGTGGTCGTGCCATTGATCCCAGGTCGCGAGGGTCTCGGGATGGACGCGATTCGCGAGAGTGTGCACGTGGAGGTGCTCACGATCGTGGTGGGCGACGAGTAGCGCTTGGTGGCCAGTGAGACCCAGATCGGCGAGTGTGCGGTCGACGACCTGTTCCATCAGTTCGCGCGAGGGATTGTCTTCTGGGGCGAAGCTGATCGAGAGATGATAGGCGGGCAGCTCGACGCGCGGGTTCTGGCCGGCCGTCGCTTGCATGACGGTCGCGGCGAGCTCGGGGTCGTCGCTGACGAGATTGCGGGACGAGACCCAGGCGACGCGTGTGGGATCTGCGCTCTTGCCCCGGCCGGTGAGATAGCGGGCGACCTGGCCGAAGTCCGCTTTCGTGGCGCTCTTGGCGATCATTCACGCGGCTCCGCGAGTTGGCGGAGAACGGAGACGAGTTCGGAGAGTGTCGAGTCGAGGCGCTGCCGGACGACGTCGTCAGTCGTCGCGCGGTGTAGGGTCTTGAGGTCCGCGCCGATTCCGCCCAGCGCGAATACGATGCTCGCGGCGGATCCCCGCCCACTATCGGGTGGACGGCCATCAAGGGCGGCCTGGCGGATATACCGCGCTGGGAGATATCCCGCCGCCCGGGCGCGACGCTCGATCTCTGTGAATTCCTCCGGTGTCATCCGGATCAGCTTTCCCTTCGTACGACGAGCGACCATGCCACCTCCGCGGTGTGGCTAGCAACGGCGGTGGCGAGAGATACTCAATTGCGCTGCGCGCACCGTCATCGATCGATATCCAACCACCTCCTTGCTTCCAATTCGAAGGCACGGGAGGGTCGAGAATGGAGACGGTGCAGATATGCGAAGGGTCTACCGCGACGAACGGCCGGGTGCGGATTCCCCAGTAGTCGGTCCATTCCTGGGACGCGATGTAGTCGGCCGGTGCGAGCAGTTTCGTCCCAGGCGTCAGTGCTTGCTTAGCGAATCAAAGAGTCGGGACGACATCCCACGATAGCCGGCGGTCCGGATCTCCCGTGCCGAGCAGAGAAACTCCAGAAAGGCTGCAATGGAGCTTCAGATCTTGAACTTTACGGAAGTGCTCTTAATTTCGAGTCCATATTTGAGCACTTTGGCGGTTCGGGATCTATACCCTGGAGTCAACCGATGGGACCGGATGAATTACGTCAGCAACTGGCTGACAACCTCGCGCTTGCGGCACGCACGCGGATGGTGGAAGCGATGGCGACGGCATACAAAGATACTGCATCCCGGTTTGACGCCACGATCGGCAGTGACGCTCAGTGGTTTGGCTTCAGTGTGTGGAAGTGCGGCGTATATCGACTCAGCCAGACCGCTGCGGACGGCTCGATGGGCGTTCGGGTGGAGATCGCAAATGGCCAACTGCGCTTGGCATTCGGTCCGTTTATCATGTCGCCATATAGCTGTGGATTGATGGCGCCGGATGACCCATGGAGTCACTTCCCTACGAATGACAAGGGGGCCGGTTTTCTTAGTGATGTGAACACGGGCCAGTTGTCATTTGCTCTGTCCGGTGTCGAGACCGCCGCACCGATCGCGCTGGTTCTGGGTCACTATGGCAATCATGATTCCGGACTGGAGGCACTCTACTTAAAGGTGCCATCCGACCAACGTGGCGGGCAGATATGTGAGTGGAGCTACATCGAGCCGCTGTGGCGGGCGGACAGCGGAATGTCGCCGGCCTCGGCGGATTTTCCACGCCCTGTACCTATTGGCCGGCCGTCCCTAAGCCTCAAACACAACCTTACTTCCGTTCGGAGAGATGAATCTGCATGAGGTGTCCCGAACCGTGTTGCAGCAGTGATCGCTCGTTGAACAATCCTTTCGCGCGATGATCGCTCGATCCACAGTCTTGGACGTCACCGCGGTTGTCCAGGCGATGAGTTCTTTCTCTGCCGAGCGCCTCACTTTAGCACGGGAGGCGGCCAATCTCGAAGTTAAAGAGTTGGCCGATTTGATCAGTGCGACGCCGAGTGCTATTAGCCAGCTTGAGAATGAAAGAACCAGACCAAAGGCGGAGACTCTCTTGCGGTTAAGTGTTGCTTTGGCTGTTCCCCCGCAATTCTTCGGAGCGGGAGCGCCGCCGAGCATGCCGGCGCATAGCTGTCATTTTCGCAGGCGAAAGGGCGCGACAAAGCGTGAACAGCGTTATGTGTTAGCACGCGGTCGTCTTATTCGCGAGTTGGTCGGGTATCTCGAGGATCGCATCCAGTTCCCTCAAGAGGGAATGACGGCGTTACATCGAGCGCCGTCAGATAGATCCGAAATTGAGGATCTGACCCGATCGGTGCGTGAGGCTTGGGGCTTGGGCCTCGGCCCGATAAGCGACATGGTCGCGCTTCTCGAGCTACACGGCGCCTTGCCGGTCGAGGTGCGCGGTCACTCTGAGCAGCTCGACGCATTTTCGACATGGGCCGACGGCCGTCCCATGATCTTCCTGTCTATGGACAAGAACTGCGCGAGCCGGCGTCGGTTCGACGCTGCCCACGAGCTCGGACACCTGATCATGCACTCTGGGCTGTCAGCCGACGCTCCTTCGATTGAACGGGAAGCGGATCAATTCGCGTCGGCTCTCTTGCTGCCGCAGTCGACTTTCTTGGCTGAGTGCCCCAATCGTCTTTCGTGGAACGCTCTGCTCCAAATGAAGCGACGGTGGGGTGTTTCACTGCTCGCGATAGTTAGGAGAGCATTTGAGCTTGGCTTGTATTCAGAGGCTACCTATCGGCGCGCGCACGTGCAGTATGCCCGGTTCGGGTGGCGTGCGGCAGGCGAGCCTGACGAGCCAAGGATGGAGATTCCGACCATTCTAGCGGACGCTGCAAAGAAGCTAATATCTATTGGTATTTCGATCCCTGTTATGGCGGCCGACCTAAAGCATAGTGAGCGACTCGTTGAAGATGCGCTGTGGCCGCGCGGGCGAAGGACGGCGCATTGAATGGCCGGGTCGTGGCAGCGCCTTTTCAACATGACCCCTGTCGTCGGTTCGCCAGGTTTCGCGGCGAGCATCGCTAACCGAGTTCTCTCAACGCTATTCCATTGACTCAGCCAAGCCAAACACACCAAACACCCACATCAGATGAACCGAGGCAGCGAATTCGAGCGGCGGCAATCGTCTGCGCGATCCTTGTTGTCTTCGGCGTAGGCTTCGCTTACCAAGCGCACATTCGGACCTGGTCGCCTGGCAACGTCATGCTTGCCCTCTCCGGTTTTGCGATTTTGATTCTGCTGACCCTTGCGTTCGGCAGCCGGTGGTTACGATCGAAGGAGTCGGAGTCGTTGCCACGGCCGGAGCTCGCATCCGTCGTAAAGGAGGACGATGTCCCGTGGTTCGACCTGGTCAAGCTGGAATACGAAAAGGCCGCCGATCGCTATGAGAACATTTACAAGGCCATTTGGCAGAATTTTTCATACTCTGCGGTAATCGGCGCGGCGATTCTTACATTTGGCGCCAGTCAACTGCGACTCGATTTAGTCGGCGCCCTGGGGCTTTCGCCGCTGCTGTTCTGGCTCGTGGCGACATACTTTCCAATGAATCATTACGGGGAACAGACCCGGCGACGTCTGAGAGGGATCGAGCGTGATATCAATGATTTGTTTTTTATCTCGAAAAAGCCGGGAGGCGGTGTAAGTCGTGACGGCGTGAGATTTCAGCACTTTACGAATTTCGGGAGCGCACGTCCTCCTTGGCGCGTCGTATACGTAATGTCATTCACTGGTCTGCTCGCTGGAGCGTTCTGGCTTTGGCTTCTCGCAGGGGTCATTAGTGATAAGGACAAAAGACCATTGCAGCTCAAACACGATGACGCGTCGCAGCTCGTCCAGCAAAAGATAGCCAGTGATTCAATCAAGCAAATGACGTCACGCGCCGATTCGCTCGCACTGCAAGTTCGCGAGCAAAGGCATGTAATCGACTCTCTTCAGCGTGTTCATCATTGAGGGCTTCGTCGTCGCTCAAGTCCCTAGAAACGTGACTTTCACTGATCCGGTTCGCGATCTGTTAGTTGAAGCTTTGGGTGTGGCCATTGAGCCCCATTCCGCTATCTACTGCAGTGCACCCATCACCACCGGGAAGCGTCATTTGGAGCTGATTCGAGAACTCGGCAGACAGTTGGTACCGGAGGATCGTCATCGCCACTTCGCTGAGGTGATACAGCCAAACACTGAGCATGCAAGCGCCGTCACAAAGGCGCTGCGGTCTGCGACCCGCGATGTAGTAATAGATCCGGCCGCGTTTCCACCTATGGTTGGCTGGTCGCAGGAGGATTGGTTGGCCCTATGGAGCGCCGTGATTGCGAGATACGCTTCGAAAGTAGTTTTCGTGGATGACTGGCAGTTCAGTAATGGCTGTGTCGAGGAGTATGTTCTGGCGGCTAAGCTGAGCTTGCCTACATTTGACGAAAATGGCGGTGTCATCAACGTTCTGGCCGCTATCTCCATGATAGAGGAAGCCGTGGCGGCACTAGCTTCGATAGAGTCGGCGGCTGAGGTTATTGATCGGAAACTCGCGATCCTCAAGAGCCTTGCACGTGACGACGCTCGGTCCTGAGAGGATCTGAGGTGATTGGAATGACGAACGGTGAAATGCACTTTAAAGATGAAATTCTCAACTCACTCGCTGACAAAGCGAACGTAGCACAGTTCGTTAGCTTCAGCCCGTCGTTAGAGATGCGATTTAGTCGTGTCTTCGGCGAGATGCCAAACCTCCAGTTCACGAACCTGGATACTGCGATCAAGGTGTTGCTTAGCAGGGCGACCGAGCGTTCTGTCAACGTCCGCAGTTTCGATCCTGCGAGTCCCAAAAGTCGTGAATTCTTATATGGGTTGCGCACAGAATGTGACGTGAGTAGCGCCGTGCGGCGCCTCGCCGCCAACGGCCTCTACACGATCATCAATGAGACGATATCGATCGATGATGGAGGGGTGTCGGGTGTGGTGCTGGGCGATGTCATAGAGTTCGCCCCTGGTGATACTCCTCGGTGCGTCGAGAAGCCTGGCACGGCAAGCCTGCCCCGCGATATTGGCCTGAAATTTCTGAAGATTGTTTATGGATTCGAGCCCGCTCTCAACTTTCGACGATCTACTCGAGTCGAATTTAGCATCCATCCGTTGCGCTGCGGTGTGCGACATGACCACACGATCATTTGGGAGCTGGAAGATGTCGGTGAAAGCGCGGCTGTGGCGAACGTTCGTTGGCCTAACAGATTTAGTCAGTTAATCGGCGACAAGGTATATGGATTGCTCGTTGCGTATTTGTATGATCTCAATGTTCCAGAGACTACCGTAGTTTGCCGATCTGTCGCACCGTTCCGATTCGGCCGAGATACTAGTTCTGATGAGACCTGGCTCCGCACATCTCCTCGCGTCCAAGTACCTGGCAAATTCACCACACGCCGCGGTTGGATTGATCCGTTTCGACTTCTTAGCGAGGAAGACCCTCACGGGACAATGATTGCTTCCGTGTTGGCTCAGCGAAGCGTGCCCGCGGAGTACTCAGGTGCCGCAATAGCGACCGATGCGACCGCAGGTGCTGACCTAACGATAGAGGGTACCGAAGGCTTTGGTGACGAGTTCATGGTTGGACGGGCTCGCCGTGCGTCTTTGCCGGATGCAGTTCAGCGAGCTGTTCGTGAGGTGTACGAAACGGCCGCCGAGCGGTTGGGCCCTGTTCGGATGGAATGGGTATTTGATGGCAAGAAATTGTGGATTGTGCAGTTTCACACGGGCGCCTCGCCCAGCTACGGCTCTACGATATTTCCTGGCAACCCTTCCACGTTCTTTCGTTTTGACGTCTCCAAAGGATTGGAGGCGTTGCGCGAGCTAGTTCAGAATCGAGCAAACTTGGATCAAGGCATCGTTTTAGTCGGTGATGTAGGAGTGACGAGCCACTTCGGTGACGTCTTGCGTCGGGCTCGCATTCCGTCACGCATTGAGGCACACTGACTAGACACAAATCTGTCTGGTCGTGTCAGAATTGTGCCCTGGTGAATCATGTTCTACGTCGATATTCTGACGGGCGACATGTTGACATAGCCGTTCAGCGTGGTGCGCGGATTGTGACGCCTCCCGGGCCTTCGATCTACCAATTCGATGCCGCTCGTATACATCGACACATCGACCTCTAGTGTCCTCGCCAAAGTCCTACAATCCGATAGTGCGAGGTTCAACTCGTTCCTGAGCGTTTGGAACGCAAAGGACTGCACGCTGGCACTGCCGCTGCCGTTGGTCGGAGAAATCCTGCAGCACGCCTCGTCGATCGAGCGTGATGCTCGCTTCGACTTGTTCGAGCAGTTGGTTCCGGCACGCACCGACCTGCCAACGATAGGCCGGAACATACTCCCCGTCCGTGCTGGAGATCGTGAAATTGCCCGGGTTATTTTAGCGTCCGGAGTACCTTCCGGTGCACGCTCCCTTACTCAGCAAGACATAACATTTTTGACAGACGTCTTGCCCAAATCAACTGATGCGGGATGGGCCGTAACTGATGCGCGAGCATTTCACTCCTCACAGTACACGAGCGCCGCATCAGCAGTGCACGCCTACAACGCCGCGGCGGCTACGGCGAGGACGCGCCCAGCCAATACTCCGTACAAGCGGTTGAAGTTTGCTGATTTGCCTTTGGCACCCTTGGCTGCAAGCCAGGTGGCCCAGGGTCTTCAGGCAATCGACTCCCTGATTGCTAGTCCTGCTCAACTCGCGTTTCAGTATCCCTTCTTGAGCGAGCCTATGCGGCTCGATAGAGCGGCATACGAAAGGGCCATAGTCGTGGGAGCCGCAACTGACGGTCTCGAGCGATCGATAGCACGTGCTGCGGGGGCTACGGGGTCTGCGGATAAGCGATATCTGGACGAGTACTTTTTTGATTTAGAATTGAAACAGACCGCGGAAGAAGTTGCGTGCGCCACTCTCGGTATCAACGCGGTCACGGACGTTCGTTCTGCGATCCAGTCGGTGACTCTACTAAGTTGTCCAGGGCGCTGGTTGAAGAAGCACGCTGAGCTCGAATGGCGAAAGGCGACGCCAACTCCGGCCGGCAGCGATGCCTTCGATTTTGAGCACCTACTGTACTTCCCTTACGTGGATGTCTTCTTCTGCGATAAGCGGACTAAAGTCTACGCTGACCGCGCTCTGGCGCTGCAGTCATGCCCAGCGGCTTTGCAAGGCAAGAGGTCGCCTATTACGACATCAAGCGATATAAACGCAATAGAGGCAGTAATTGCTGGTCTCTGAAATTTCGACCCCGGCCGCTCACAAACTACCGGAAGGGACCAGATCGAACGAACGGAGGTCGTTTGCCTGTGTGCCGTTCGTTAAGTCACGTCATCCCGGTCAGTACTCTCTGGCACCGACGCCCAGTTTCCGTCGCAAGTACGGCAAATTGTAAGTTTGTAAGTGTTTAACGGGCAGACTGTTAACCGGGAGATCGCTGGTTCAAATCCAGCCGCCCCAGTTTGTAGGGATAGATACTTAGGAGCCTATCCGTCACGTTTGTGTGTTGGCGCGCTCGGATCTCCGGAGTGGTTCTATCCTATGTTGGCCGAGGCTGGGGATTCCAGTGTGCCGAGATTCGGCGGGACCCGATAACCGGTACTATCAGGTCCGCCGATCAGCGCGGCATCGCCACACCCAGACTCCAACGAGAATTAGCACATACACGGACGCCCACCCCGGTACATGTAAGGGGCATCCATACCGAGCAAATGCGTTCACTGGAAGGCACTCTGCATTTGCGGGGTACGGCCAAAGACCATCGGGTTGGAAGCCCATGATGTACTCGAAGAGCGGGCCGCCTATCCATGTCAGAGTCGAGATTCGAGCCAGTCTCTTTGCATGCGACGCCCTGGACGCATGCTTCTTGTTTGTCCAGTGAAGAATCCAACCTGCCCAGGGCGGTACAAGCAATGCCAACGCGAGTCGCCAGCCGTACTCCGCGCCTGTCCACGGGGGGACACTGGCTTCTCTTAATGCTGCGTCAGCCATGGAAACAGCATCCTAAAGAGCAATGGCCAGACTAGTGTTGCGATGAGGTGCGCGATCGCCGCATGTAACGCCGAGTGTAAGTTTGACACTGACAAACTCCACGATTGTTTAGTGCGATTGACCCCAGCCCGCCAATACTCAGTTCATTCGGCGCCGGGCTGCTGCCTGGCGCAACGTTTGTCAGCTGCGGGAATCTCTGTACAGCGCTCGCATACCTCGGTTCTGCTGCGCGTCTTCGTTTATCCGCGTCCACTTCTCGGCAAGTTTGCTTAGCTCACGCCAGCAATCTGGCAGCCCGCTTGCATGCCTGGTTCGTTCAATCAACGGTTTGAGAAGGCGGTGGTCTCGACCGATGACCGTCCCCATTAGCTGATATGCGAAATCGCCGTCGACCATCCCGGCATTCACAGCCGCCGCGTGGTCCTCAAGCAGGTTGAGGTAGTCATTGACGTCGAGAAACGACTCTTGATTCGCGCAGATGCTTTGCACCACTGGCGACGGCATAGGCTCGGTCTGTTGCATGAGGTCGTAACCATTCGCAATCAACCGCCGAGCCGCTGCACGTCGAGCGTCGTTGAAGCGAGCGAGGTTGAATAGCGTGAACGTCGCGGTTAGCCGATTCCACTTCAGTCTTAATTGCTCTCGGCCTTGACGTAGTTGCCAAATGACACTAACGACGCGATGGCCATTAAGCAGGTCGCGACTGACTCGGTCCGAGCGGAATCCACAGTCATCGGCTGATTGGTTCAAGTCCGCGATCGACCAACCCAACGCATGGGTTGTCCAACTGTTTAGACGGCCGGAGGGTTCTCAACGCAACGGCGTTACAACTGCTTCAATCGGAGCGCCGCTTAGCCGGCCCATTCGTCCAGGCCCTACCCGCGTATCGCCTTGACGACCGCCCAGGCAAAAGCACGAGATGCACGCCGGACCGCCAGTCGCGACCGTACAAAGTTCGCGCTCACGATCGACGGTACGATCAAGGGTGTATTTGGCAAGGGGCGCCTAATGCTCGGCGTCGTGCACGCACTCGCCGATGCCGGCGTTGCGCCCGAGCTGATACAAGACCTCGCCGAGGTCGGGCGTCTGTAGGAGTTTGCCGAGGGTGAGCTCGGATCGGTTGACGTGATTTCTCGCTTGGCTGATAAAGAAAACAAAGAGGGAACACACTTCAATCCCTCGAGGTGGTTCCTATCTGACGATGACCTCATCCACAGCGCTGGACGAACTTACGCGCTAACGAGTCAATGGGGTACGCAAACGCTGAGTGCCGTGGATCGATTGATTGCGGCCGCGAAGGGCAAGGGTCTCGCGATTCACTATGCGAAAGCCACCGACAACTGACGTGTAGTCGCGGTGTCGAATTCCGATGAGCCGCACGATCATTGACTTGATTGCTATCTGCACAAAATGGCCGCCTACTTGCTCAGCTTTCGGCGAGCCAAATACGCGGGCGTCCCGGGCTTATAGGCACCCCGAACCCACGCGTCGCGCGTGGTTTGTAGCACAAACCCTGCGTGCGCACTGGGGCTCGTGGAGGCGCGTGTCCCCTTTCCGCCCGACTTGGCCTGTCCGTGCGTCATGTTCCAGAGGGCGCGAGCCCGATAGTGCTCGTACAGGCGCATGAATTCCGCGAAATACAGCCGCCCGAGCTCCGGACTGCCGGTGATTTCGAGGAGATTCTCGTCGTTCTCGTGAGTTGAGTTGTTGCTCAAGTTCGCGGAGCCGGTGTAAATCGTCGGCGTGTCCGTGTCCGCATCGATCACGATGAACTTGTGGTGAATGTGAACGGCCGGGGGGATGTGAGCGTTTTTCTTCGTGGACCCCTTCCGAGGCTTCGGCGGCGGTACGATGCTGTACGCGCTGGTATCAACGGCGCTCAGCTCCGGCAAGAATCCCGCGGGAGCGGAGCCTGCCAAGAAGTACGAATAGGGCAGGACCAGCTTGTCTTTGCGTGAACGGTTGTAGACCTCAACCTGTATGGTCGTTGCCGCTGATGGTTTGGGCGGTTTCACGCCGGACTTGATGGCGGCGGCATTGCGTTTGTCCGGATCATGGATGCTGTTCAACAAACCGTACAGCAACTTCCCGCTCCGAGGATTGCCGATGGCGAGCAACGCGCTGAGCAGCGGCGCATCCGTTGGTGAGAAGAGGCAGAAGGCGACCGAGCTCTTCGCCTTTTTGATGGCGGCCACAATGGTGTCCAAGGACACGCGCTTGCCCTTGGGCTCCGGCGAAAAGAAGACTCGGACGGTGGCCTTGCCCACGCGAATCGCATTCGACCAGGCCGCGCCTTTCGAGGTGTTACCCAGCGTGGGATCACCCGTCAGCAGCATTTGCCTGGCCTTATACAGTGCGGCGAGCTTAGGCGATTCGATCGTATGGAGCAGATTCGCTTGAGTGGTCAGACCTTCGGGTGTGAAATTCGCTGACCCCGTAAGCACGGCGTCGGCACTGCCGTTGCTCAGGCGCACCAGGAACTTGTCGTGCATGATGTTCGTTTTAGTGCGTTCGTCGAGCGTGGTATGCGGCCCTTTGAGTGCCGCCGCCGCGTACTGGTTTACGGTGTCGCCTTTGCCGTTCTTCCCAGGCTTCCAGTAATAGACCAGCGACTCCGTGCCGCGAACGCTTTGCAGCGCCGGGATGACCCAATGCTCGTCGGTCAAGTGGTAGATCGCGCCGGCAATGTCGTGTGTGGTGCCGAGGAATGAGGGGATAGCATCCTGCAATCCGTTCGCGAGCCACGCCATCGCTTGGTCGAACTTCTTGGGGTCGGGTTTCGTGTCACGGAATTCGGCGCTGAACGCCTGCGAGCTCACCACCGCACGGTTGAAGTACGTGCCAATACCATTGGCGTCGACGATCGTTGGCACGGTGACTTTAATCGTGGTCGCCGAGGCCGTCTCCAAATGGAGATCGTTCGCGCCGGTGCCCCGCACTGGTGTGACCGTATAGGTAAACTGCTTGCCACGATCCGCGCTCTGAATGGCGGAATCCCACCACAGGAATTTTTGAAACGGCGCGAGATTCGAGGGCAGGGGTTGGCTGCCGTCTTGAGGAGCGGTGAACCCTATTTTGTTCCGCAGCCAACCATCCTTCTCCCCCGGCAAAAATCCAGGCGCGCGCAAAATCGCGAAGCCAAGGAAGTCCGAATAGTTGGCACCCACTGACCAATCCATGGCGAGCAACACCAGCGTCGGCGAAAGGTAGGCACGTACGGTTACCGACTGAGTCGCGCTGGCGGTCATCGCAAGTCCTCATTGAACAAGTAGAGCGCACGAATTGATCACGCATCGCGACCGCCGCAAGGGCAGAATTCTGACACCTTAGGGCAGGATTCTGACAGCCCGCCTCATTCAGCCAATTGGGAGCGGCCACCGGACGGGCGCATGTCACGAATGTGTACGTCACGGTCAGAATCCTGCTCTTGCGGTCCCGCCGCTAGATGAGCGAATTGCGAGTCGATGGCGAACCATTCGCATCCGCCGCGGCCGACGTCCGGACGTCTGGACGAGTTGTGGGACAAGCCCGTGCGTGACCTCGTGCTGCTACCCGATCTGCAACTCGAGGACGGGGCGATCGAGCGCCATCGGATGTATAGCCTCCTGTTGGCGAGCCTCGTGGCCGACTACTGGAATGGCAACAAGCACGGCCGAACGGGTCAGTATCCATGGCGCGCGGACCAACGCGCCACGGATGGCAACTATCTCGGTGGCGATTACCTCGGTCACAACATCGCCTGCCTTGCCGTGGACGGCCGGGGTGAAGTGATCGACTTCGATTTCAACCACAATGAGATCTGGCGCAGCTCCGTCGAGCATGCGGAATCTCGTCTCATCCGTCGGGTGTTCGGCTTGACGCAGATTTACGACACCTGGGCGACACGTGGAAATCTCACCACGACGCCGTACGCGAACCTGCTCTCCGACGTGACCGTGTACACGTCACTGGAATCCTGCTCACAGTGTTCGGGGATCATGGCCCTTGGCTTGGTGAAGGCCGTGGTGTTCCTTCAACGGGATCCTGGGCAGTTCAGTATCGGCAACATCCTGCGCAACCTCAATCCGGTGGGGCCCGCAGTACCGCCGTTGCCGATCCCCGCCGACACGTTCGGATTCGCGTTCTTTGACCGGCTGAACGCGGCCTACGACGCCTTTGCCCGCGGCGTCGGGGAGCAACGGCCCTTCTATAATCCATTGGACGGCGCGCCCGACATCGCGCCATCGATCACATCGTTTTTGTGCACGGACGATGCCCGCGCGGTATTCCGAGACGCGTGCACCGAGTTCGAGGGCTATAAACCGTGCGCGCCGACCTATCGGCCGCCCGCGGAGGCAGGCCGATCGCCGCCACTGACCAATGCCCAAGTGCTAGAGCATGTGACGCGGTTCAGGATCTACGCCACCCGCCAAGGGTGCCGCGGCACGCCTCACAAGCTGTGACCAGGCCGCCCGGGTTTCATCATGACGAAACGTGAGACACTCGTGGTCAACCTCGTCATTGCGCTCGGAGTGGGCGCACTGATCGCCTCTGTCGTGATCGGGGCGCGGGCTCCTCAGACCAGCCCAGGCATCTTCAATCCAAGCGTGCGCTGTCCCAACGCGACCTTGGCATCCATCGACAGTGTCGATCCTGACACCATCAGCGCCCTGAAACAAGGCGTGCACGGGCTGCCGTGCGACGCGACGATCGAGCAGCACAGGACGTCGCTTACCGCCGGGTTGCAGCACGAGTTCGATTACTACTCGTGGCTGACATTCATCGCGCTCAATTCACCGGCCGATAGCATGAAACGGATTGGCGCGGACGCGCCAACGGTGTGGGAGACGTGGAAGCAGTTGCCCGATGTGATGCGCGAAGGGGCAGCGGAGCCGACGCCATGGGGACAGCCGGACGCGGTGCCGTCTGAGTGTCACGCCGCGTCCGGTGAGAGGATCGTGCATATGGAGCTCGAGGAGACATACAACGAGCCGTTCAAAAGCGGTCCGCTGTTCGACCAGCATGGCAACTACGCACTGTTTGTCATTCTTATGAATCAGCAGATGTTCCGATACATCGTCGACAACACGCTGTATAGTCGCGCGGGTCAGCAGCGCTTCGATGGCAACATCAACTTCCCGAATGGGAACGACTCGGCGTCGACACTGGGCGCGGTCATGATCAAGGCGTCGTGGAGGATCCTCACGCCGGGTGTCGATTACGATCCGAGCGGCGCGACGCCACCCCGATATCACATGACCGACGCGCTCCTCTTCCGTCCCGCGGCGCAGACGAAATGTCAACCGGTCAAACTCGGCCTGATCGGATTTCACGTTGGCCACAAAACGCGTTCGCGGCAACAATGGATTTGGACCACGTTCGAGCATCACGATAACGTCCCGACGCGATCCGATGTCGACAGTGGTCGCACGAAAGGGCGGCGATACAGTTTCTACGATCCCGCGTGCCCATCGTGCGCGATCAATCAGACGCCGCCGGGGCCCTGGGATCCGGACCGGCTGCAGCCCGCGTGGGATCCGGTGCAGCATTCGAGCCAGTTCAAAAGTCAAATCGTAAGAACCGGACCCGCCGCCGGTCCCGCCTTCGACGGCGTCGACAAGCTGAACCGGGCGTTCCATAAATGGCTCGGGACCAGTGTCTGGAGCCACTACGACTTGATCACGACGCAATGGCCCAGCGGCCACTGCGCCAATGACACGCTGCCAGGCCGCCTGCCTGACGCAACGTGTGCACCGTTTCCAGCGTACCTGGCGAACACCACGCTCGAAACATTCAGCCAATCACCGAATGATGCGGGTGTGCCGCAGGCCACATCGAGTTGCATCGCCTGTCATAACAACGCCACGACGTTGCACGTTCCGGCTCGCCGGTCGGATTTCACGTACATCCTCGAAAAGGCGAAATAGGGGGCATCGTGTCGGACATGAGCCGCCGCACATTGCTCGTCGGCGCGGTCGCCACCGCCGCTACTGTCGCGCTGCGCCGATTGGCGCCCGTATCGCCGGTCGACGCCACCGCGGATTCGGACCAGGACATTTTTGATCGGCTGTCCGCGGCGCTGACGGGAATTGATCAGGCCAAGCTGGTGCCGGGCGTCGATCCGTTCGAACTCAACGCCGTGTACTTCCAAAAGGCCCAGCACACAGACTCGGACACGCTCGCGAAGATACTGAACGCGTACCGGAAGACACCGACCGACGCGACCATCAGCGACGTAATTCTGAAGCCGGGGACGGATACCTGTTACCTCGCGCGGAGCATCATGTTGGCCTGGTACCTCGGGGCATGGTACGACCCTAAGACACTCCGAGCCGCGGCTCCAGGTACGCGCACGACATCGGCGCCGAGGTACTCGACCGAGATCCTGGTCCAGTGTGACATCATCTCGCCGACGGCGTACACGCAAGGCTGGATATGGCGCGTGGCACAGGCGCACCCGATGGGATACAGCAATCTCCAGTTCGGCTATTGGAGTCAGGAACCACCCACGCGCGACGCATTCATCCACGCCTAACGCAGTTCGGAGACTTTGTGGTGCCTCCACAACCACGCGCATCGCACTACGATGCCATCATTGTCGGATCGGGTATAGCCGGAGCTCTGATGGCGAAATGCCTGGGTGCGGCGGGCAAACGCGTCCTCGTACTCGAGGCCGGCGACACCATGGCGCCGAATATCAACACCTACATGAGTCGATTCTACAATTCGTGGATCAAGGTACCGGAGAGCGCCTATACGCCGGACGTGTTCGCCGATCCCGGTACGCTGAACGTCGGCCGCCCAACGAGCCTGACGTTGACCGCCGCAACGTGGCAGAATCCAAAGAAAAGCTATCTGATCCAACTGGGCCCGAAGCCATTTGGTAGCACCTACGAACGCATCGCAGGCGGCACCGCGCTCCACTGGCTGGGCACGTGTCTCCGGCTGTTGCCATCCGATTTTCGAATGGCATCGACCTACCAGCGATTTGGTGACTGGCCCATCACGTACACTGACCTGGAGCGTTGGTATCGCGAGGCCGAGGCGGAGCTCGGCGTCTCCGCGAATCGAGCGCACCAAGACTACCTCGGCGTGACATTCGAATCGGGCTACGAATATCCGATGCCCGAGATACCACGATCATTCAGTGACACCACGGTGGCCGAAGGGATCGACGGGATGATCTTGGACGGTGTACACCTGAAGAACGACAGCATCCGTTGCACGCCCGCTGCCCGAAATTCGCTCCCGTACCAAAGTCGCCGCGTGTGCGCGGGTAACACGAATTGCATTCCCATCTGCCCGATCGGAGCGAAGTACGATCCGACCGTGACCCTCAGCGCCGCGCAAAGCAATGGAAACGTCGAGATCTGCTATCGGACGGTCGCGAGTAGTCTCACGGTCGACGGCGCGGGGCGAGTCAGTCACGTCGAGTATCTGCAGTACGACGACCTCACCGGTCGCCATACACCCGCGGCCAGCGTCTCGGGGACGATCGTGATCGTTGCCGCCAACGCGATTGAAACGCCACGACTGCTCATGATGTCAACCAATGGCGGTCGCACGCGTGATGGCGTCGCTAACGGAAGTACGATGCTCGGGAAGAACCTCATGGACCACCCCTTCTACGTGCCGTGGGGCCTACTCCCGAAGCCCGTCTATCCCTATCGGGGTCCATTGTCGACGGCTGGCATCGAAGACTTGCGAGATGGGCCATTCCGCAAGGATCGGGGGGCGTATCGCGTCGAGCTTGGCAACGAAGGATGGAACTTCGCGATCGGTGGTGATCCGAACGTGACGACGGTCGATTTCATCAATGGCCTCAATAAAAGTCTCACGAACCGCAAGAACGAGGCATTGTTCGGCGCCGCATTGGTCGATCGGCTGAATGATCGCATTACTCGACAGTTCCGGCTCGGGTTTCTCGTCGAGCAAGAACCAGAGGGCCGGAATTGCGTCACCTTGTCCAAGCGCGAGTGCGACCATCTCGGTCTACCCAGACCCGCGATTTCCTACGACCTATCCCCGTACACCCAAATGGGCCTCCTCGCGGCCAAGAAGGCGGCCGACGCCATTTTCGCGAAACTCGGCGCCGAACAGTTTACCCAGCCGCCTGGCGACGACAATCCCGCGGTGATCGAGGTGGAGGGGGTGCGCATCGCCTATATGGGCGCCGGTCATATAATGGGTACGTACCGAATGGGGTCTGACCAGCACCACTCGGTGGTTAACAGCGACCAACGTTCGTGGGAGCACGACAACCTCTTTTTGATCGGCAGTGGGGTCTTTCCCACGTCGGGGACCGCTAACCCGACGCTAACGATCGCCGCGCTCGCGCTGCGAACCGCGAATACGATCCTGAGCCGTCACCTGATCTGACACGCCATATGCGACGGCCTATGCTCATGCCCATGCCGGTGCTCGTAGTGGCGCTGACGATGGGTGCGCGTGCGCCAGGAGTGAGTGCCCCGTGTGTTCAGCCGACGACCGTTCCCCCGGCGGAGTCCGGCGAGCCTCGGAATATCGATGGGCTCAAGGATCAACTGACCTACTATCAGTGTTCGGGTGCGTACGATCGCGAGGTCAATCGTGTCCTCGACTCGGCGATCGCCTACGTCGTTCGTCGCTCGGTAACGGGGACCAAACTCGCGCTCGTGCTCGACATCGATGAGACGTCGCTGTCGAACTGGCAAGAGATCAAGGCCAACGATTTCGGCTTCATTCCGCGGGGCGGTTTGTGCGACCATTTGCCCGATGGGCCGTGTCCGGATTCCGCCTGGGAACGCCAAGCGGCCGCGGGGGCCATCAACCCCACGCTGCGGTTGTTCACCGTCGCCCAGGCACACCACGTCGCGGTCTTTTTCATCAGTGGCCGCCGCGAAAATCTGCGCGAGGGGACGACGACCAACTTGCACAATGTGGGCTATTCGGATTGGGTCGACTTGTTGCTGCGACCGGTTGACGACACGTTGACCGTACAGCAGTTCAAGACGGCACAACGCAAGCAGATCACGATGAGCGGCTACCGAATCATCGCAAACGTCGGCGATCAGTATAGCGATCTGCGAGGTGGTTACGCCGAGCGCCGCTTCAAGGTGCCGAATCCGTTCTATTTCATTCCGTGATCCGACGCGACTTCCCCCGCCTGCTCTTCTTGCCCGCAACCGCTGCCGTGTAATCCTTACAATGACGGCTCGGTCTCCACCGGATCGGTCTTCTTCTCTCGGTGCGTATCGCCATCGTTTTTGCCGCGATGGCAAAAATGTCGCGCGGATAGAATTTGTACGGATCGTAGAACTGGTCCGGATACAGGGTGCTGACGCCGTTTAAATACACTACGTCACCCAAATGATAAAAGAACGAGGGTTGGCCGCCGCCTGCGGATTTGAGGTCGATTCGGGCTTCCATTGCATCGGACACGGCGCGGATGGCCTGCGGACCGTACCGTGGCCCTGTATCTCCGACCGCGTGGAAGACGATTTTCTTCGCCGCCGTGATGTTTTTCACCGCGTCTGGCAAAATGACTTCCAATGGTAGTGTTAGCGCGCTTCGTGAGTGGCGGCGGAGGCTCGAAGCGGACGTACGTCTGCGATTCGTTGACGGGATCCTTATACTCGCGCCGCGGCTTGTGTGTGTTGCGAGCGCTGTGCGACGAAGCGATAGCGGTCACGTGAAAGTCGCAGAGTGTTTGTGCTGCGTGGCATCGGGAATATTCGCAATGACCCACCTACGCGACAGAGCAGAATCGTGACATTATCGGTTCTACTCCTGACACGTTCGACCGCACGTCCGAGGCGAGCGGTGTCGTTCACCGCTGCGGTCATAGCGACGCGCGCAATGGACGCGAGCGCCATTTGGGCCGTCCGTCGCGAGCGCGAATCGAGCGCCAGCCCCCTCGGCGCATTTCGCAACCGGCAGTCGGGCTAGGAAGATCGCTGGTTCAAGAAAATGCAGCCGTCCCAGTTGGACGGCAGAGATTTAGGGCACAGTTACCCGGAAACTCTGGCACCGACGCCTGATTCCACGAGAAAAGTACGGCAAATTGTTAGTTTGTAAGTGCTTTGCCGGGAGACTGTTAACCGGGAGATCGCTGGTTCAAATCCAGCCGCCCCAGTTTTCGCTCGTTGGGTCACGCGAGCTGCGTAAGTAGGACCGCCGGTGGGGGTGACTGTCCCCCCGCCTCCCGCACATCCCCGTCCGTTCTCCCGTCGCCCTGAGATGCCGCCGGTGGCGTCGTATTCGCCTCTTCGTTTATGTCCAAATTGACATACACCAGTGGCGCCCCTAGATTCTTTACGAGGCCGCGGCGATAAGCCGCTGGCCTGGCTCAGTGGAGAGGTCAAGTCTCCACCGTTCTCGATGTTGGCGCGACTCGAAGTCGGCGTACTACTGCGGCGGTTGCAGCGTGGTGAATCGCTGTCATTGCCACATTCGCGCCCAATGCCGCGCATACGTGCGCGCTGTCATGAGCTGCGCATCGTCGACGATGCGCGTGGCGTGGCGCATCGTGTATCGCGCTGATGCGGATGCGATCGTGATCGTGGATGTATTCGAAAAGAAGACACGGGAGACGCCGCGACGCATTGTCGACGAGTGCCGTCGGCGATTGAGAGCGTACGACGTGGCGAGTCATGATTGACGGAGCGGATATGGACAAGGCCAAACGCAAGCGACTCGAGACGGCTGGATGGAGTGTAGGATCAGCCGCCGATTTCCTGAAACTGACCGACGAAGAGGCAGCGATCGTCGAGCTCCGCCTTCGGCTGAGTGACAGCGTTCGGCGCCGGCGTGCGGAGCTGGGTCTAAGTCAGGCTGTCGTCGCTAAGCGACTTGGGTCGAGTCAATCGCGAGTCGCCAAAATGGAAGCGGGTGATCCCAGTGTGTCACTGGATTTGCTGCTGCGCGCGCTCCTGGCGCTCGGCGCGACGCGACGTGACATCGCACGAGCGATCGCTGCTTAGTCGTGCCCACGGCTGGAGTCGCACCTTCCGGTTTGGAGGACAGAGGAGGGCGACCATGGAGACGGTGCGGATATCTCGGACGTCTCCTCGGATCCAATCCGCGCCAGTGGTCCGGTGATGGGCTATCAACCTTGACGGCAACGCTCGTGATCGCTAAGAAGGTTGCGCGCGTCTGCTGCGAGAAACACGACAGTCAGATTGCAAGGTGATGGAAGTTCGTGTTGACCGTCCTCACCGGCGATCTGGTCCCTGACCTCACGAACGAGATCGCACGATTTCGTTAACATCGATCCTCATGAAACGTGTACATCTCGCGGTTCTCACGCTTGCCGCGGTCGCCGCGGGTTGCAGCTCGTCCTCCAAGAGCTCGACGGGTCCCGGCCTCACCGGCACAGTCGTCGGTACGGTCACAAGCTCCTTGGGCGGTGGCCTCGCGCACGTGGCCGTGATCCTGACGCCGGCCGGCGCCGCGGCGCTTGCCGCCGATACGACCAACGCGAGTGGCGGATACAGTATCGCGAACGTGCCGGACGGGGGCGGAACGATCGGGCTGTCGATGTTGCCCGCGAACTGTAGCTCGCCGAATCCGACGCCGTACGGTGGTGTGACGACGGGTGGGATGGTCACCGTGAACATTCCCGTGACGTGTGTCCCGCAGACAGGAAATCTCACGGTGACCGTGGCGGCGCCAGTGGGGATCACGCCCAGAGTGATGGTGTCGGGGCCCGGAGGCTATATGCGCGCGCTGAACGCCACGACAACGCTGACCGGACTGGTTGTCGGGAGCTACGCGGTGACGGCGGCGGACACCTCGGTGACGATCTCGGATACGATCGTGAACACCATCCTGGGAACGCCGGTCATCAGTGGAAGCCCGGCGACGGTGATCGCTGGCGGCACCGCGTCGGCGTCCGTCTCATACGGGGCAGGTGGGACCGGCGCGCTGTGGGTCGTGGAGACATACAACTTCGGGGGTTTCCTGGCAGGATTCCCCGTATCCGGCCTGCGCGCATCGGGCGCGGTGACTCCGGCTAAGCTCCAGGGTCCGAATATTTCGTACTCCATCGCGTTTGACGCGTCGGGCAACGCGTGGGTCGGGCAGGAGGGCTCGGTCGACGAGTACTCTGCGGCCCAGCTGGCGATCAGTGGGGATCAGACGCCAATCACGACCATCATCGATAGCGCCATTGTCCAGCCGGAGAGCATGGCGTTCGATAAGTCGGGGAATTTGTGGCTGTCGGATATGAGGTCGAACACCGTCATGGAGTTCACGGCCGCTCAGCTGACGACGGGCGGCACGAAAACGCCGGCGGTGACCATCTCGAGCGATGCGATTTTGGTTCCCAACGGGTTGGCGTTCGACGCCAATGGGACACTCTGGGTCGCCAACTCCTACGTGGTCCTTGGCTTCACTGCCTCACAACTCGCCACGTCAGGAAAGCCGACACCGATCTCGATCACGGTTGAGCCGGCCTCGCTGGCTCAGTACGTCACTAGTGTCGCGTTCGATGGCGGTGGCGATATGTGGGTTGAGACGGCCTTTATGGTGGTCGAGTACACGCCGAGCCAACTGACCGCGTCCGGCAGTCCGACGCCGAATAGAACGGTGACCCTTCCAGGCGGCGGCTTCTCGTCTTCGTTGGAAGGCATGGCCTTCGACAATAGCGGGAACCTGTGGCTCACCGACATCGCCACGCCGCGCCTCGTAGAATTGTCGCCGGCGCAGCTCGCGACTGGCGGTACTCAAACACCACAAGTCGTGATACCGAGCCCGTCAGCCGCGTACGCTCTCGCGTTCGACCCGCCCTCGCCTTCCTTGCCGCTCTACGGCGCGCGAATCATCAGTGGGCATCGCGCACCAACGACAGTTCACAGCGTTCGTCGCCGATGACGAAATGAAATCGCGGGCTGCATGCCGCAGGCGAGGCCGACACGATTCCGGTTGTGGCTCTGGAATCCCGGGCTATTTCCGACAAGCGAATGGGCGAAGTCCGGCTCCGACGCTCGGAGTCATCCCCAAAGGGCGGCAGATTGTCGGTTTATACGTGTCGTACCGGGAGACTGTTAACCGGGAGATCGCTGGTTCAAATCCAGCCGCCCCAGTTCGTAATCCTAACTCTATCAGGGAGTTAGAAGGGCGACGCCGATCGCCGAGCAGTTCGTCAGCCGCGACCTTCAACAGCACCTGTCGCGGCGTCAAACGGCACCCCAGGCTACTTAGCTGGCAAAGTATCGCCTCAACGTGTCTGATCTCCCGGTGTACGACCGGGCGCTCAACTCCGAGTGAAGGGTCGACATTGACTTGCTCGTAATATGCACTACATTGCATATGACATTGATAGCATTACGCGCGTCTTCATTCTGGCGGGATGGTAGGAAATCCATGGCATGCCTTGGGAAGTTGAATACACCGATGCGTTTGAAGTGTGGTGGCTCGAACTTGATGAGTTTGAACAAGAGTCGGTAGCGGCGTCTGTTGGCCTACTCGAAGACAAGGGACCAACCCTAGCGTATCCACACAGCTCAGACATACGGAATTCGCGACATGGTCGAATGCGGGAGCTACGCGTGCAGCACCCTTGACGCCCCATTCGGGTCTTCTATGCGTGGGACCCACGCAGAGTCTGCCTTCTCCTCATCGGAGGAGATAAGACGGGTGATGAGCAGTTCTACGAACGAATGATCGCGATCGCGGATGATCTTTACGACGAACATCTTGAAGCACTACGAGAAGGAGAGAGTCATGAAGGCGGGAAAGGGCCATAGCGTCAGCGGCAAGAAGTTCAGTGAGCTACGGGCGAAGATGTCGTCCGAGCATCGTGAGAGGGCCGCGCAGCGTACCAAAGCGATGCTTGCCGAGCTCCCGCTACAAGAGGTGCGGCACGCTCGCGCGCTTACTCAGGCAACGCTCGCACAGACGATGGAGTGTGGCCAAGATGAGATCTCCAAACTCGAACGCCGGGCCGACATGCTGGTGAGCACTCTGCGTCGGTACATCGAGGCGATGGGGGGGGGATTGGAGATCGTGGCGACGTTTCCGGACGGCGAGGTCCGGCTATCGAACCTCGGAGAGCTTGCGCAATCTGGTGGATGACAGCGGAAATGCCATCGTTCGTCGAGCCGCCCGCGTTGCCAGGTACGCCGCGATCAGAGCGGGTTTCTATGACTAGCAGTCGACCCGACTCGCGCGGCTCGAGAATCACGCGCATTTGAAGCGGCCGGCCCGCCTCACATGGTCCGGCCGGCCCAATGCCACGGAGCGAGCGGTCACGTGGCTCAAGATGGGCGCTGTTGAACACGTTAGCCGAATGCGTCAACTGGTCACGCTGCTCGAACACAAGGACGTCGCGGTGGAAGAATTGCGCACCGACAAACCGGGATACATAGTCTATGAGGATGAGCACCAGGTTGCCGCGGTGCCGTTCAGCGAGACGTTCTAGCATCGCTGCTCCGAATTACAAAAGCACAAACTGGAGATTGCCACCTACTGGCGGAGGAGGAACGCCGTGGTAGAGCGAGCGTCCCCAATGGACTTCGTACGCTCGTTCGGCGAGCGGTCGGACAAACGCGTCAGTCTGCACGTGGATCAACTCGCTGACCCACCTCGTGGCCCGCATGAGTGGGTGGCGTCCGCGACGAAAGCGTTCGTCGAGTCAGTCAATGCGCGGGACCGACTGCGTGCCCCTGTTACGGTGGCTGTCGAAATCTTTCTCGCACCGCGGTCAAAACCAACGGGCATAATCTTTCGCTCGTTCGAAGAGTTGACGAGCCAGCTGAGTTGGACCCCACCGGAGATAGTGCTATACCGTTCGGATGCAACGCCGAACTGGCAAGGGCAATTCTTCCGTGACGTTACGGGCTCCATCAGCGATCGACCGGCGGCGCCGAGTCGTGTTTTATTGCAGGAATGGCGATCTCAGGACGAACACGGACAAATCGACCGCCGTGTGTGGCTCGTCTCATCGTCGCCCGGAGCTTGAGCGAATCTCCCGACGCCTAGCGGCCCCGCGCGATCAATGCGGGGCAACTTCCGTCATTCTTTAGCGAATACTGCGGCACCGACGCCCATATTCGCCGACAAGTCCGTCCTTTTGTAGGGTTTTGAGTGGATCGCAGGAAGACTGTTAACCGGGAGATCGCTGGTTCAAATCCAGCCGCCCCAGTTTGTATTGCTCAAGCGCAAGTAAGTTAGAAAAGCGATGCCGGTCGCCGTCTGCTGCGATTTCAACGGCACCTAGTGGGACCTCCACGGCATCCCGAGCGACGAGACTCGCGCAACCGCGTCTCAACATGTCCTAATCTCCGGTATTTAACCGGGAGATTATGCCGATCCAGAAGGGTGCAATTCCAAGAACAAGATATCGGCGCGGCGACGAGGCGAGCCGAACGGGACAAACTGCGTCCCGTCGAAAACGACGACCCCGAAGCGGAATGCCGAGCCGCAAGCCGCGGCCAGCCGGCGTAAGCCGTTGAAGTCCTTCGCCTGCACGGTCGCGGACGCCTTGACCTCGATGGCCACCGCCGATCCGTCGTCACGCTCGATCACGACGTCGACTTGGTTTCCATCCTTGTCGCGAGAGTGACGGCGGCGTGCGGCGACTCGCTTCGCGTCACCTGCTTCGCGAGCTCCGCGAAGATGTACGTCTCGAGGTGAGCGTCCGACCCTTCCTCGTCCGTCCCGTGCAACGTGAAGATGAGTGGTGCCGTGCGTGCCCGCACTGCACGCCGATCGAGCGTGGAGAAGACGCAATGGCGCACGCCACGGAACGGATATCGGCGGAACTCGGTCGACGGTCGAATCATCGCCCGATTGTTCCGAAAGCCGACGAACACATCTTGCACGACGTCCTGTGCATCGTCCGCGCTGCCGAGCAGTGTCGTCGCGTACGAGACGAGCTCGCCAAATGACGCGTGAGAGACGCTCTCGAACCCCGACACGTCGCCGCACCGAACGGCCTCAACGAGATCGTCTCGCGACCACGAGACCTCGGCGATCGGTTCGAACGGCGACATGTCCGCAAGTGATGATCGCATACCACTTCGGCAACAAGCACCGAAATCGTGACGGTCGTGTCGTCCACAGCGCTAACGAGTCTGCGATCCAGATCTCGCGCGATATGTTCGCCACTCCGCAGCGGTGATCTCCCACAGGTCAGCCGGGAGGCGACCGGACACGTAGTCATGCTCCTCTGAACCAATGAGGCGCATGCCCTGCCGCTCCGACATGCGGCGCGACGCCGCGTTCGCGGCGGCCTTGGGCACACGCAGTCGCGGAAACTGGAGGACATCGAACCAGTAGTCTGTGACGACGTCACAGGCTTCCGTCATCAGGCCTTGCCCCTGCCAAGGTTGCCCGACCCAGAACCCACGGTTGTGGGAATCGCTACGCATCAGCGAGATGCAACCAATGACCTGTGACCGATGTTCTTTGAGCCGCAGCGTCCAATGCCATTCATCGCCACGCTGCATCGCCGGCAACGCGAAGTCGCGGCAATACTGGAGGGCGCCGTCGGGTGGGTATGGCCATGGGACCGAATTGGTGAGATAACGAACGATCTCCCAACGCGGAAATATGAGCTGGATCTGGTCGGCGTCCTCGAGTTGCAGCGGTCGAAGTTCGAGCCGCCGGGTTTCGAGTGTGGGTGTCGCGAAGCTCAAGAGCTTGTCTCCCCGTGCTTCAGATCGCTCACTGAATACAAACCTTGGGTCCGGGTGACCCTGACCACGGCACACTCAGCGTCCGTGGTGTTGCCGCTCGGGTAGCGGAGCAGCTGATGGTGTCGGGTCACATCATCAGAATAACGGGTGAAAACGGCCGCGGGGACTACTCGATCAGACGGCGAACGCGCGTCAGCGCGCGGGACCGGCATCTGCGACCTCGACTCGCGGCTTTTTCCGTCGTCTTAAGAGGAAGATACGGCATCGACGCCCGTCTTCGCCGACAAGTGGGTCTTTTGGCAGGATTTCTCGTAGATAAGGGGAAGACTGTTAACCGGGAGATCGCTGGTTCAAATCCAGCCGCCCCAGTTTTCCGGGAGTAATACTGCTCTCGAAAAAGGCCCACTTTCCGTATGAATCGGTCTCGCGAGGGTGGGCCTTTCGGGTCGTCCAGATCGCGACGGGGGCACCCGCCCCTATTCGGGTAACGCAGCCTCGCCAGTGTCGGGGGCGGTTTTGGAGTCGCCCGCGATTGCCCGTTCCTCCTGCTTTAGCGTCAAGCGCAAGCGAAAGGGATAGTCGTGAAATTGCGACCGCGAGTGCAACCTAAGCCGGTATAGCCGATCTACCTTGCCAGGCGCCTCGTCTTCGAACATCGCCGAGAACTGCCGCTCCTCGACCGCGCCCGGTGGAAGTGCCGGAATGGTAAACGGCAATCGGAATTGCCGAGTTAGACCGTCGGTCGCATCGATAGGGTTTGCGAGGAAATCGGGTAACGGCTCCGCCACCTGGCCGGGTTGCTGAATCTCTGGGAAATTCGTGAAGCTGAACGAAATTGTGTTCGATATCAGTGACCGATGTGTGCAGGGCACTACCTCCGCTTGCGGCTCGCAAAAGAGATAGATGTGCGTAATCTCGCTCGTAGTCTCGACCGAGTCATTCCGTACAGCGAGCGTGACACCGAAGTCTCTACTGGTGGCCCGCCCGCCGACGACAGGAGCCTCAAGGTTAGCGGCAGATCGGGGTATATCGTAACTCAGTATTCGAACGGAAAAGCGCTCCACACTGCCTGGGACAATCTTGCTGCGCGCCTCGGCAATGGCCCATTGAAGCTTCGCCGCTAGCTCGGTGCGAAGCAGATCAATGCTGCCCTGATACACTGTGTGCTGTCGGTGTTTTAGATCAAACGGGATGTCATCGCTGTTCTTGGTCAATAGCAATACGATCTTGCCGAGTGCATGAGCATACCCTACCTCATAAAACACATTGGGATTGCGCCCGGTCATGTCTGCGACGATCACATCAGCTTTACTAATCTGATTAAAGATCCGATCGAGCATCCCCTCTGTGAAGATTTGCTCGTCTAGGCGCTCGGCATAAGCGCCGACATCACTGGCAGCGCCCTTGATCCCAAACTTGTAGATATCATCAAAGATCGCATCGAATGGCATTAAAACAAACACGAATGGCTTGGGAACGGTGGAGCCCTCTGTGGCCATCAGCGATACTCCAACACCGTGGATGGGCGATCGGCAGTTATTTTCAGACGAAATGCGGCAGATTGGACCTCACGCCGGAATCGGAATTCCTCGGCGTGGTCGGCATTGTCGAAATCGTAAGCCAACACTGGCGGCGTCTCACTTTCGACATAGCAACCAATGAATCCAGCCTCGGATGCGTAGGCGTAATTTGCTCTATTGGCCATTGTGCGCAGATCCGTGGTAGTCATCTTAACCTCCGATATGAGTGACGAGGGCACGAACCAAAGTGCGCTCCCGTCTGTCTTCTCATCTCAGTATGGCATGAATGTGCCGCAACGCAAGTGAGCTCTCCGATGCTAGGGATGACGCCCGCGTCGACGCTGGTAAGCGGCGGCTTGCTTATGCGCATCGTTGCAGTAGTTGCCGCGTCGTCGCGTAAGGGTTGCCTCACAGTGTTGGCAACGGCGTTCGCTACGCTTGAACGAGTTGGGTAAAGCGTCGAATACCTCACATGCTGTTGCGTTGTCGGTAGGCAGATCAACGTCGCGCGTTCGCGCGCCAAATCGGCCGCTACACGTTGCAACTTGGCAAGCGTACGGCCCTGGGGATTTCGCTTGCGCAGTCGTCGGACCGCGCTTTCCGACAGCTGCGCGCGTCGCGCGATCTCCGCGTCAGTTAGGCTAGCGAGTATCGATGGAATCACATCGCATTCGGAGGCGCTCGGGCTGCTATAGGTCGTCTGCGTATCGTCGATGTTGGCGACCGCCCCGGCGGCGACGAGTTGAATTTCGTTCGTCTCTTTGCCGATGAGCTTTACCTTCGAGAAGAAGTGTGCCGCCGACTGTACCGAGTCATCGTCCCCTGATCACTTGCTGCTGAGTACGAACCCGACCTGGCCGGCCGAGGCAAGCCCGGACGCACGATGGCCCACCCTCCCCAAGACGCGATTCATACGGAAAGTGGGCCTTTTTTACGACGGGTATACTACCCTCGCCCCAGTTTTCCAACCACATCTGACTATCGGGTTAGGCGCTCGGATTGCTAACTTATGCGAGCGCGGGTGCCGTTTCGCGGCACCGCGATTTGTAGCGGATTCCCACAGTTGCCCGAGCTTTGACGGCTCGTTCATCACCGACAGAATCGTGCCGTGGTCGGGGCGGATCCTGCTCGCGCGGCTGCCGACGCGCGGCGTCGCGGCGGCCGGTGCCCATCACGGCCTGAGACCCCGGGACGGGCGCTCCCGTACTGCCGTCCTTGCAGGCAGGGCATTTCGGGGTAACGATAGTCGGCGACACCAACCGGACGATCCCATGCCGAGCATTAAGACCAGCCGGATCACGATGTATTACGAGCAGCAGGGAGACGGGGAACCGCTCATCCTCATTCCGTACTTGGCGGCGGACAACGCATGCTACGCCTTCCAGCTGCCGGAGTACGCGAAGCACTTTCGCTGCCTCTCCGTCGATCTCCGCGGCACGGGCCAATCGGAGAAGCCCGACGGCGCGTACACGACCGAGCAGTTGGCCGATGACATCGCCGCGTTCATGCAGGCGCTCGGCATCGAGCGCGCGCATATCTTCGGCCTGTCGCTCGGCGCCGCCGTCGGGATGTGGCTTGGGGCGAAGTATCCAGACAAGGTGCAGTCGTTGTCGCTGCACAGTCCATGGGATAAGAGTGATCATTACATCGAGACGCTCGTTAACGACTTTCAGGTGGTGGCCGAAGCGCTGGAGAGCGTTCCTGAAATGATCGTGCGGAGTCTTCTGCACTGGTGCCTATCGGCCGACCTGTATAACGCCAAGCCGGATTACATTCGGACGTTGGAAGGCTTTATTCGAAGCCGGCCGGCGATGCCGCTCCCCGCGTTTCTGCTGCAGTCGGGCGCCGCCATGGCGCATGACGTGACGGCGCAGCTCGGCCGGATCACCGCGCCAACGCAGGTCACGTTCGGCGCGCTCGATCTCATCACCTCAACACGCTTCGTGCCGGCGATACAGAAGGGTATTGCCAACTCGGAGCTGATCGTCTTTGACGGCTGCGCGCACGCCGCGCTCTACGAGAAAGTCGAAGAGTTCAATCAGAAGACCGTGTCGTTCCTGCTGCGGCATACGATGGCGGAGGCCGCCCAGCTCACATAGGGTTGGCCGCTCGGCGAGCGCGCCACTAATCGGCGGAGATCTCCCAGATAACAAGCGGCCATCGACCGTTGCACTTCGTGCGCGACTCGCGGAGAATTGCGGTATTTCGCCTGACCTCATTCGTCCCGCACCGTTGCGCAGTACCGATAAGGCTGAACCGGGATGGCGAGGATAGTGGTGCGGTTCAATGTGCCCACTCGTCGAGGACGGCAGGTAAGGCAGGAACTTGCGGCATACTCCATCATCTTGAGAGCGAGATCACGGCACCGACGCCCGCAATCACTGACAAGTGGGATCTTTTGCAAGTTTCAAGGTAGGTAACAGGAAGACTGTTAACCGGGAGATCGCTGGTCAAAATCCAGCCGCCCCAGTTTGTAATCCTAACTCTATCAGTGAGTTAGAAGGGCGACGCCGTCGCCGAGCAGTTGGTCTACTGCGACTTTCAACGGGACGCGTTGCGACGCCAAACGGCACCCAAGCTACTTAACTCGCGATGCGTCATCTCAACGTGTTCTGATCGCCGGGTGGACGACCAGGCGATCAAGCGCTTACCCAGTCGATCAGGTGATGCGTCTCCGCATCGCGTCGAAGTCGATGCGATGTACCGCTCCTCCGGCGGCGGTGTGCGAGCTTCGCGACGTATTCGGTATTCCGCTCTGAGATCGCTGCATCAGGTAGCGTATACTTCAAACTGAGCCGTTGAGATTGCGCGCTCCTCGGACGCGGGAAGGAGTCGCCTTGCGATGACGAGACTGCGTGCCCCTTAAGACCATGAGACGTCGCCCGAGCGCATCATTCCCCCTGCTGCGGTGTGCTGTTGCTCTTTTGGCATGCGTAGGAGTACTAGCGGGTGTGGGCTATGCCGCGCGATGCACCCTGCTGCTGGATATCGCGAGGGTTGTGTTGAATCACGATTCTGATTTGGTGGCGCAGGAACGAGCCGATGGCGTAGGGATTGTTTTTGCACAGCCGGCATCCCTGTGGATTACACCGATGAAGAATCAGATGAACCGCATATGGGAGCCAATAAAGGCGAGTGGCGTTAATTATTACATGTTCGCGCGACCCTACACCTGGTTCACGCATTACAGCGAACGCTCGAACCCAACCTCACCCTACTATCAAGCCTGGGCCGGCGGATATGTGATCAAGCTGAAGGACGGCTCACTGCCAATGAATCTGGAGTCCTTGGCGTGGCAAGTGACAGCACTGGATCAACGTTCCTGGCTATCGGCCATGGGTGATCCCCATCCGATCGCCGATTCCTCGTCGGTGGCACGCGTCGGGAATATCACCATCGACGGTCGCACACTTCCGCTTTGGCACGGAACCATGCGAAGCCACAGCGACCTGAGTACTCACCCGACGGGCCCATTGGCAACGTTGATCGGAATGCCACCCCAGTCGTCATGGCCACAGGGTGTCAACGCGTTTCATGACGTGAGTCTGGACGGGTACTTTGCCTGTTGGATTGACTCACAGCCGAGGATCTCGGTTGTCATATACGCCGTTGCCGCGAACTATACAACACGGAGCGGAGGACACCGCAACTCCGGCCTTATCAATGATGAGCTACTGAGAGTAATGAAATCGGCTAAGCTCGAAGCCGTGCATTAGCGGAGATCGAGCCAGTCGTCTCGTCAACCGGAGGGTGAGGGGCGCGGAGGGAAGGGTCCGGAGTGGCAGGCCCGTAGAATCTACCGACCGGCCGTTGTCTATCTGCAAAGCCGCTGATATCGGCGATGAGAAAGGATAGGCTTCGGTAGCTCGATCCCTAATGGTCGCCTCCATAGTCGGATGCAAGCAGCAATTGCTGCCCCAGCCATCTCCCGGGCATCTGTTCCGGGAAAGTCCGCTCGAGCGACTGAGCTGTAGTATCTACCATTTGAACCACCGACGCCATCGTATGTGACAGCGGTGTCCATCTGGTCGGAGGCGAGGGTTGTTGGGTCATTCGTACCTCCGGCACGAGTTGAGCCCAGGGTCACCCTTTCCCAGAGTTGAGCGCAAGCCGGTTGCACCGTTCGCAACGTCGATGGCACGCAGCCTCGTGCCCCTCTGTACGGATTCGCATTGGTTGCAACAACGGCCTATTCGGGAAGCTCCCTCGATTCAGACCTTGGCTGCGCCGGCAACACATCGGACGGCGTAGGTCGAATCTCCGGCACGGGTGTCATCTCGTTTTGGACTTCCGTGCGCAAGTCGCGAAGCGCGACGGCCGTCAGTGACGCCCGACCCTTGACCAATCGTTCCGTTCTCGCGTATGGCGGTTCACGACTGACACCGCTCTCGGTACTGATGTATGGCCCTGTTTTCGCCTTATCAGCCAAGGAGAGCAAGAGGACAGCGCGGAGTTCGTCGAGTTCGTGAATTGCGCCTGCCAGGGAACGAACCGTCTGTAGCTGGAAGACCTCCGGTGTTTCCATCGCACGATTCAACAAAGGGTGCTCTCCCATCAATGCCACTCCCGTCTCCTGGATCATTGCAACATCGCCTTCTAGGCGAGTCAACTCGACGTCCATCGCTTGTGCAAGCGCACGTCGTCGGCTCGCTGCTACGTCCGCGTCGTGCCTTTGCTGATACTGGAGCGTTCGGCCGGCAAAATACGCCGTCCAGATCAAGCCGATAACGGTCAACGATGTCAGGGTCACGATGGCGTCGTATACCGGTGGTTCGGCTCGCACCCCTGGTAACGCGGATATTCCAAGCAAAACGAGTACGAGTCCTGATAGTAGCCAGGCGAACCAGGATCGGCGTCCTCTTGAAAGCCAACTCGTCACAGTTGCTGGTCTCCCCGGGTTACCACCACACTCTCACGTGCCGCATGCACGGTTGACGTGCGGTGCCGTTCGCGGCAATCGATGTGAGAAAACCACGATGTCTATGGCGAAGAACGGGGCACCGACGCCCAATCCGTGACGCAAGTACGGCAAATTGTTAGTTTGTAAGGGGTTTACCGGGAGACTGTTAACCGGGAGATCGCTGGTTCAAATCCAGCCGCCCCAGTTTGTAATCCTAACTCCACAAGTGAGTTAGAGGGGCGGTGCCGATCGCCTAGCAGTTCGTCTGCTACGACTTTCAACGGCACCCAGTGCCTCATCCAACGGCACCCCGAGCGACTAAACTCGCGCGATTGGCCCCCAACATACCAGATCGCCCGGTGTAAGAGCAGGCGATCGACTCGGCAGACGACGACGTAGCGCCGGGCCCAGGATCGAGAGTGGCGAAGAAGAGTTGCGAGCGAGGCGACGACCGATGGATCTGCTGATGCGAGATATGCGGGTCGCTCTGCGAGGGTTGCGCCGCAACGCAACCTTCACCGTGACAGCGATTCTCGTGCTGGGTCTGGGAATCGGCGTAGCGACTGCGATGTGGTCGGTATTCGATGCGGCGTTGCTCCGCCAGCTCCCCGTCACCGATCAGGACCGGATCGTCCTCCCGCGCACCCTGGATGGTGCAGGAACCGACGTCGCGATGCCCGACCGCGAGCTCGACGCAGCTCGGCGCGAGAGTCGGACCATGCGCGACATGGCCGGCATGGGAGATTGGGGCGCGTACGATTTCCCGTTTTTGGACGGGGATCAACCGATCCATCTCAACCAGACTGACGTCACCAGCAACTTCTTCGACGTGCTCGGCGTGCGTCCTGTCCTCGGCCGCCTTCTGAGTTCGCAGGACGACAGCACGTCACACGTGGTGGTACTGAGCTACGCGGCCTGGCGGCGCCGGTTCGGTGGCAATCCGTCCATCATCGGCCACCACCTGACAGATCCGGGCATGGGATCGACGTTCACCATCATTGGAGTCGCGCCGGCCGGGCTCGACTTTCCACTGGGCACGGATTGCTGGACTCCGTTGCAGGCCAGCTTCTACTCGGTCGACATCGTCGCCCGGCTGGCGCCCGGCGTTTCTCCAGCGGCGGCGCGTTCCGAATTTCTGGCGACGATGGAGCGCATCATGGCACGTCGCACCGTGAAGTTCAACATTGCCGGAGCCGACATCCGCACATTGCATACGGCGATCGCCGGCGATGCGGGGCCCGCGTTGGTCGTTCTCGCGTCGGCCGTGGGACTGCTGTTGCTCATCGCTTGCGTCAACGCCGGCAACCTGCTGTTGCTCCGTGCCCTCAGGCGTGCACGAGAATTGGCGATCCGGCGCGCGCTCGGCGCAACCTATGGCGATGCCGTGCGCGAGCTGTTGATCGAGAACAGTCTCTTAGGCCTGGGTGGTGGCGTGCTCGGGCTCGTCATCGCCGAGGGCGCGCGCCGCGCTTTGATTGCGGCCGCACCACCACAGCTTCCGGGACTCGACATCGTACAGATGGACGGGCCGCTTCTGTGGACCGCCGCGGGCGTCACACTCCTTACCCTCCTCCTCTTCGGCATCGCTCCGGCATTGACGACTGTCCACCGGAATGCGGTCCCGGCCCTGCGCCTGGATACTCGGGCGGGCGCCTCGACGCGACAACAACGGCGCACGCGTCAGCTGCTCGTCGCCGCGCAAGTCTCACTAGCTCTCATGCTCGTGGTGGGCGCGGGGCTCCTCGCCAGGAGCCTTCGGCAACTTCAGACGGTGCGCCTCGGATACACGCCCGAGCATCTCGCGATCGCCGACCTGTCGGTACCCGACCGCCATCGGGACACCGTCTCGGGACTCTTCTCCGTGTACGAGGCGTTGGCGCCGCGCCTGGCCGCGATTCCGGGTGTGAAGTTCGTGACGCCGGTCCTCGACCCCCCATTCACCAGCCTAGGGCTAGCCGGCGTGTGGGAGATCGAAGGCCAGTCGCAGGTCCAAGGCGCGGCGAATCCATTGGTCGCCCTCGAGATGGGCGACACGAGCTATTTCCGGACCTTCGGAATACCGGTGCTCCGAGGACGCGGCTTTGTCACCGCGGACCAAGGCAACGCGCCCCAAGTCGCCGTCGTCAGCGAGGGCGCCGCCCGGCTCTTCTGGCCCGGTCGGGATCCGATCGGCAAACGGTTGCGGCTCGCGCATACGAAGTGGCCCTGGAGCACGGTCGTCGGCATCGCCTCCGATATCCGCTACCGCTCACTCCGGGAGACCGCACCGACCGTGTTCGTTCCGTGGCGCCGGGGCTTTTGGCAAAATTACGTCGCGTTGCGCACCACAACGAATGTCGTTGGGTTGGCGCCAGCCATCCGGCGCGCGGTCGCTGAGGTTGATCCGGATGTCACCGTCTGGCGAGTGCAAAGCATGGATGACTATCTCGCGCAGCCGCTGGCCCAACCACGCCTGAGCGCGACGCTGTTGTCCGCGTTCGGATTCACGGCCTTGATCTTGGCGGCGGTCGGGCTGTACGGCGTGATGGCATCGCTCGTCCGCGAGCAAACGCGGAATATCGGCGTTCGCATGGCACTCGGCGCCACGCCGGCGCGACTACGCCGAGAGGTCATGATCCGCGCGTTCGCCGTCTCAGCGTCTGGAGCGGCGTTCGGAGTGATCGGCGCGCTCATCACGTCGCGATTCGTAAGGTCGCTGCTGTTCGAGGTCAGTCCGGCGGATCCGATTGCAATCGGCGGCGCGTGTGTGGCCTTACTCTGTGTTGCGGTGATCGCCGCGTATCTCCCCGCGCGCTATGCGAGTCGCGTCGATCCTGCGCGAGTGCTGCAGAGTGACTGATGCAACGCACCGGTAACGGAGCGCGCCGTGCGTGCTCCCATGCCCCAACAGGGCCTCTGACACCTCGATTCACGGCATCTTCGATCATCAGGTGGAGCAGAATCACGGCACCGACGCCCTGATTCGCCAACAAACGCGGTCTTTTGCAGGTTTTCGGGTAGATAACAGGAGGGCTGTTAACCGGGAGATCGCTGGTTCAAATCCAGCCGCCCCAGTTCGTAATCCTAGTTCGTGCATGGAGTTGGAGAAGAGTTTGGGCTGGGTGTCGGAATCCTGCATTACGCGCCCCAACGAGCCCCGGGATGAGACTTTACCTCTAGCGGAGGCGTCTTGGGAACGCGGACGGCGGCTCGATGACGAGACCGTGAAGTGGGGACAGCGGCAGGAGGTGCTTGCGGTCTCCGCTGACGAGCACGGTCGAAGCGCCCATGAGCGCTACTTCTACTACCAGGTTGTCTTTTGCGTGTGCGATGTACTTGCGCTTCCCGCGAGGGACATAGATCGACGAGACCATCCGGATATCGTCTAGTACATCGTCGACTTGTTGTCCAGGCAATAGGAGTTTCTCAACCAAATTCCTTCGGACCTCCATCAGAATGTTCTCGCCGGTCACGTGACTGAAGGAGCCCGCCAGAAGTCGGTCGACGACCTGCTGTGGAACTCCATCGAATGCGATCGCCGAGACGAACACGTTCGCGTCGAGGCACGCGATAAGGGGAGCGTCTGATTCTCGTGGCTCACTCGGCAAATGGGCCGCCGAAGTCCTCAGGCTTTAGCCCAAGGCGTCGGGCCTGACGCTGCCCTTTGGTCGCCACAGCGCGAAACCGTCGCCTCGCCTGATACTGTCGGAAGGTCTCGCGGAGTAGCTCACTGACCGTTCGGCCTTCTGCAGCCGCAACCCGTTGGATTTCTCTGCCCATGGCCATCGGTAGCGAGATGGTAATCGTCTTCGTGCGCACATTGTTCTTGGCGCTTGGCATAGTTCCTCGATAAGAATTGTTCTTATCGAACGGTAACCCAATCGACGGTGATGCGGAAGCGTTACCGGCTTCGCCGTGTCTCACGGATCGCGATCTCCACTGAGCCGGTCGAGACGCTCCCGGGCTTCGCGGCGTAGAAAGCTATGAGGTCCCCATCCCTCGTGGTCGTAATCCGCACACGTAAAGTGCTCGAACACCGTCTCGGTCACGTGTCGAGAGCTGTGACAGCAGCAGAGACCCCTATCGTGATTGAATGGAGCAAAGAATGCACATCCGCCGCACTGCTCACCGTCCTCGTACTGTGCTCGAATTGCGGGCTCGTCCGGCCACTCCTCTGAGTATCGGAGTTGAGATGCCGGATTGGACCAGGTATCCCGCACGACCACGTTCCTGTTTGTCGAGGGATCAGCCATAGTTCGGCAAGATCCCTCATCCTACGATTGGCCGCAACGCGCACAATTTCACCGTCGACAAAACAGTCCGTGAGTGGATATCACAGTCTGTGATTTTCATTCTGAGAGCCCGTGCTGAAGGCATGTCCGACACGAAGCGGCCTGAAACACTAGCCGACGCGACATTGCGTGCTTCATTCACGTCAGGAGGCGAGGCCAATACCGCGGAACTCCGGTACCGACGCTCGGAGCCGTCTCGAGAGGCAGCAAATTGTCATTTTGTAGGTATCGTACCAGGAAACTCTTAACCGGGAGATCGCTGGTTCAAATCCAGCCGCCCCAGTTGCAAGGGATAGAGATAGGTTCGCGCCGATCCGTCACGTTTATGCGTTGGCGGATCGGGTTACCGACCTTCCCGAACGCCACCTTCCCTGAGACCACTTTCCGAGTGAATCGCCCTCGGGAGGTGGGCCTTTCGCACGAAAGCAACGCACCTTCAGCGTTGTCATCGGGTTAGGCGTCACCGCGAGACGCCCGGGTTTCATGGTCGACGCAACCCAAACGTTGCGACTGGTGTCTCCATTGGCTTGCCAACAAGACCAACAGGCGACCGAAGCTGCCAGGAGGATGATTGCGTTCCCTTATGCGATCTCGCGTTCTCGCGGGCTTGATCAGTTGTATGTTCGCCCAGCCCTTATATGCACAGCCGTGCACGACATCCGTTCTTACGATCGGTCGTAACCGGATTTGGGTTGACGAGGAAGGCACCGGCAATGTGACGGTCGTGTTCGAGGCAGGATTCGGGAACGAGTCCGGGGTGTGGGCGAATATCACGCCGAAGATTCGAGCAGCAGGTGCCCGGACTTTCGTGTATGATCGCGCCGGCTTGGGCAAGAGCACCATCGACACCACGGCGCCATACAGTCTCGATAACGACGTTGCCATACTCAGGTCCGCGCTGAATGCCTGTGGCATCGAGGGGCCGATTATCATGGTCGGCCACTCCTACGGCGGCGCCATCAGTCTGGTACTGGCGTCGGACGATGACCGCATCAAAGGACTCGTCCTCATCGAAGCGCTTGTTCCAGGCGCTTGGCCAAAGTCGGAAGTGGATAAGAACCTCGCGACGATGCGATCGCAGTATGCTGAAGTGCGTCAACAGGCGCCGGCGCTGGCCAAGGTGGCAATCCCCTGGGCTGAAGCTATGCCCGCCACTGCGCAGCGCATCGATGCCGTACGAGTGCCAGAGAGCTTGCCGATCATCGACATCGTTGCGGAGAAGGGGATGAACAACCCCGAAACCGCGAAGATCTGGCAATCTGCGCATCTGGGCTTCACGGACGACAACCCGCATCGCGAGCATGTGCTCGCCGTGGGAAGCTCTCACAAAGTCATGGCAGACCAGCCTGATTTGGTCGTCAAAGCCATTCTGGACATGCTCCAAAAGCTCGGGGGACGGACCGATCGCAGCCCCGCCAGCGGCTGACGTTCAGTAACGCAGCATCAGCACTGGCCGGCATGTCAATGCGAGCAATACGGAGCCCGAGGCGCCAACGGCGATCAGAGGCGCCTCGCATGGCGGCGCATTGTTTCAATGGTGAGCAAAATCTGTCTCGATCGCGATCAGCCAAACCATTGCGACGAGCAACCACAGGCGCGCGCTACGGTGTACGGCCGGGCGATCAATCATGTGCGGGGCGAGTTGATGGTCAGAGCCAAGGCTTAGGAGTTCGAAGCATCGCGCAAACCATGTGTCGCCATGGAAGGCGATGGCTGCGACAGCACACATTGACCGCGATCTGAGCGCGCCCCATTTCAGCCAGACTCAACTCGTCCTCCGCGGTCGGCATGAGCACCGGCGTGAACACGCCTCGCGACCGTAGCTCCGTCGCGACGTCGAATCCGCCGCAACCCGGTAGCATGACGTCGAGAGGATGATGCAGCAATACCAAGCGTCCAGCGCGCGATCACCGGGTTCGGTCTCGAGCGCGCCATAGCCTTTCTCTCGGAACGCTTTGGTTAAGAACCGCCTCAAGCTGCGGTCATCTTCATCCTACCAGATTAGAGAAAGATGATGATCCTCTAATGCGGCCGACTCGATCTTGCCCCACGCCGCTCAAATGCTACTTTCCCAGCACAATGCTATTTTTTTAGCATGATGATCAAGCGTCGTTCCTTTTCCCGCCGGCGCAGACACCGATATGGAGAGAAAATGATGACGGTTGAAGTCAATCTGAGGCGCTATCGCGATGGCCGCCCGGAGCCGCTTCGGCTCCTGCGATGGACGACCGCCGCTTCGCTCATTGCGGCGGCGCCATGCCAGGCGCAGAGCGCCATGTCCCAGATGGACATGTCGAACGCACCGCCGGCCACGGCCGCCGATGTCCGCTCGATGGACGCGATCATGCACGCCTACTACGACGTGATCTCGGGGCCCGCGGGCAACCGCGACTGGAACCGCTTCTACTCGCTCTTCGTGCCGGGCGGGAGACTGATCCAAACCGACGCCCCGCCCCGGATAGCGCTCGCGTACCGTGGTGAGGACTCCCCAGGAGTTCGTCCAATGGATCGGTCCCTATATGGCGAAGAATGCGCTCTATGAGAAAGAGATCAGCCATTCCGTCGACACGTTCGGCGCGATCACGCAGCGATTCAGCACGCACGTCATAATGGACACGCCGGACGACGCGAAGCCAGGGCGGGGGATCGCCAGCGCGCAGTTGTTCAACGACGGCAAGCGTTGGTACATCGTCACGGTCTATTGGGACAACGAGACCCCTGGGAACGCGATTCCGTCGCGGTACTTGAGCTCGAAGTAAGTGCGCGGAGCGCCGCCGTCACCACGCCCAGTCCGCGGCGCTTGCCAGCCAGGGCAAACACGAACCTCACCGGCGGTGCGCAGCCCGAGCATCTCACCGGTGAGTAGAGGCAGTGGAGATTGCATGAACAGATCAGCGTGTAGAGTGATGGCGGCCGTCGCCTGCTTGGCAATGCACGGGATGGCCGCAACGCTGCTCCGCGCACAAACCATGACGCGGGCCGCGGGAGCCCATCCAGCGGCCTTTACACTCAACGATGTGATGCAGGCGCCATTTCCGTACGACATGCTGGCCGCGCCCACGGGCGCAGCCGTGGCGTGGGTCTTCAACGCGAAGGGCTGCCGGAATATCTGGGTAGCAGACCCCTCCCATGGCGCGAAAGCGCGTCAGATCACACCGTACACAGAGGACGACGGTTTCGATATCGGCGACCTCGCCTGGTCGCCGGATTCGAAGTCGATCGCCTTCACACGGGGCGAGGATCTTTGGGACGAGACTCCGGCCAACGTCAATAGCTCCCCGGAAGGACCGATGCCCAAGGAGGTATGGGTGGTGGCCACGGCCGGGGGCGTGCCGCATAGGGTCGGCGTGGGAGACTCCCCTAGCTTCTCGCCCGATGGCAGCCGGTTGCTGTTTGTGGACAAGAATAGAATTCTGACGGTGGCCGCGAGCGGCGATGGCGACGCGCAGCCATTGCTCATCGATCAGGGAACCGTGGACGCGCTGACCTGGGCGCCGGACGGCAAGCGCCTGGCGTTCGTGAGCCATCGAGGGAACCACTCGCTAATCGGCGTCTACGATTTCGTCGACCACACCATCGTCTGGGTGAGTCCGAGTCTCGACTACGACAGCTCGCCCGCGTTCTCACCGGACGGCGCGCGGATCGCCTTCGTTCACGTGCTGGCCGAGAAAGCGCTCCCCGATTACTCCTCCCACCGCAGCGGACGGCCGTGGTCGATCTGGACGGCGGACGTGAAAACGGGCCAGGGGCGACAGGTCTGGATTGCCGACGCGGGACCCGGCAGTGTATTCCATCCGACGTCCTCGGCGACGAACCTGTTCTGGACCAACCATGATGATCTCGTGTTCCCGTGGGAGAAAAGCGGCTGGCTACATCTCTATGCCGTCCCCGTGCAGGGCGGGACGGCCCGCGCACTCACGGTGGGAAAGTTCGAGGTCACACACGTCGTCTTCAGTCAGGACCGCAAGCGCCTGGTCTATTCGTCCAATCAGGATGACACCGACCGGTTGCATATCTGGACGGTCGATGTCGAGCACGGCTCGGCCGTGCGCACGGCCGAGAGCCACGCCATCGAAGACTTGCCGCAGATCGGCGCCGACGGCGCTCTTTTCGCCTTGCAGAGCGACGGCAACCAACCGCCGCAGCCGGTCGCGTTGAGTGCGGGGAGGCGGTGGCGGCCGCTCGCTCCGGAAGCCATCCCGTCCTCCTTCCCGAGTCCCAATCTCGTCATGCCCGAGGCCGTGATCTTTACGGCGAAGGATGGCCAGGAAACGCACGCGCAACTGTTCCTGCCACCCGAAACCACCTCCAAGCCGCACCCGGCGATTCTGTTCTTCCACGGCGGCCCTCAAATGCGGATGCTGCTGGGGTTCAATACTGACTACCTTTGGTTCAGCTGGATATACGCATTTCATCAGTACCTCGTCGCCGAGGGCTACATCGTGCTTTCCGTCAACTATCGCGGCGGCACCGGCTATGGCCTTGACTACAGAGAGGCCGACAACTTCGGCCCCGGCGGCGGCAGCGAGCTCAATGACGTGGTCGGCGCCATCACCTATCTGCGAGGCCGACAGGACGTCGACGCCAACCGACTAGGCATCTGGGGGCCAAGCTATGGGGGACTCATGACCGCCCTCGGTCTCGCGCGCGCTTCGGATGCACTCGCGGCCGGTGTCGATTATGCGGGCATATATAACTGGTCGACGTTCCTGTCCTCGGTGGGCGAGCCGATCGACGGAGGCGATGCGAACCGCCGGGCGGTGGAATCCTCCCCCATCGCGACCATCGACCAGTGGCACGCACCCGTGCTGCTGGTGCAAGGGGACGACGACCGCGATATACCCCACCAGACCTCCGAGCTCATCGAAGACTTGCGGTCGCACAACATCGACCATGACGTCATCATGATTCCGAACGAGATTCATGAAATGGCACGCTACTCGTCGTGGATGACGTTGTTCAGTGCGGCGGATGCGTACTTCGATCGGCATCTCGACAAGCGGAGCGCGCCCGCTCCGTAAGCGCGTCCATTGCCGCGGCTTTGATCGACGGTGTGTGGGCCCTTCGGCTCATCGATCGGCTCGTGCACTACTGCCACATCGTCAGCGTACGCGGCTCACCGATCCTTTTACGTCGATCCGGTTCGCAAGGTGGGCTGCGGTCGCTCGGCCGAGTGCGAGAAAGCTAGCCAGAAAGTGGCGCACCTCGTCCGGCGCGCCGGTTGGGCGCAACGATCATAGTTGCGCGGTGCGGTATCCGATGGTGTTGGGTTGGCAGTCGGAAATGTCGCTGAATCTCTCCCGAGATGAGCGGAGGGGCCTGGCGTCCCACACCGGTCCCGGGAATAGGTATCGCGCTGCCTTCGCTTTTTGTGGCGGGCTCACGTGTCGCGCGGTCGTCGTATGTCGTGTCCGACAGAAGGGTCGGCGAACGCTCATCATGCAGTGGTGTGTTTCTTGACAATCCCGGCCGCGTTTGTCAGTCTATGCGTCCACATGTGCCTTCCACTCGGCGAACAACTCGTGATCTCCGTCGCGCTGGGAAGCACAATCGCGATCGGCTGGCCGATTGCGTCGGTGGCTCAGACGACATCGGCGTCCATCGAGGTGCCAGCGTGGTTATTCCCGTCTCCGGCCAAGGCGAACACGGCGATCCTCGACAGCGTGACGCTCAGGCGCATACCGGGGAGTCAGGCGGCGTTCACTGCGGCGAGGGTGGCCGACCGCTTCAACGTCGCTGATTGGTATCCAAGCTCTCACCCGCCAATGGTGGACATCGTTGCCCACGGCCGCAAACCGGCCGTCTTTGCGTGCGCGTACTGTCATCAGCCGGATGGTACGGGGCGACCCGAAAACGCGATGCTCGCGGGCCTTCCCGTCGCGTACATCCAGCAGCAGGTGGCCGACATGAAGTCGGGCGCCCGGCGCAGCGCCTGGCGCGCGCCGTACGCTGCGAGCGACAACATGCGCAAGGTCGCCGACAGCGCAACGGAGGGAGAGATTGAGGCGGCGGCGCGTTACTACTCGCGCCTTCCCCCGCGGCAACGCTCGCGGGTTGTCGAGGCGACCAAGATTCCGCGTGCCGAACCAGCGCTGGGCCTCTACCTGTCGGTGCCGAATGGCGGTGAGGAGCCGCTCGGGCAGCGCCTTATCGAAATGCCCGCCGACGCGTCGCGTCACCAGCTGCTCGACCCGCGCGTCGGCTACATCGCCTATGTGCCGCCTGGCAGCATCGCGCGCGGGCGTGTTCTCGCGACCGCGGGGTCCATGCCAGCTACGCCGCCGTGCGAGAGCTGTCACGGTCCAGGACTCCATGGAGTCGCACTCGTTGCACCACTTGCTGGGCGTGCTCCTTCCTACCTCCTGCGGCAGCTCCTTGCGTTTCGGACCGGAACACGCTCGACTCCGGCCGGCGCACCCATGAAGATCGTCGCGGCGGGGCTCAACCTCAACGACATGATCGCCGTGGCGGCATACGCCGGCTCACAAAGTCCGTGAGTGTCAGCTTGGCGAGCATGGCATTGTCAACAGGGGATACCTCCTATCGCAATGCCGGCGCCGGCCACATCTTCGGACACTATGAGACGCGCGTCCAAACCCCCGCCGCTCGAGGCATTCGCTCAGGTCGAGAAGATCGGCTCAACGATCACGTACATCGGCAGCGCCGCGCTCGCCGAGGAATTGCCGCCGCGTGCGCACCGGGTCATTTGCACGGATCGGTACGACGAGATGTATTTGGGTGATACCATCAGCAAGAACGAGCTGAAAAAATTCGTGCTACTCGCCGACGAGATCAACGCGCACCGGCTCGCTGATGTGCGCGAGCAGCAGCAAGGCGGGGCCAGGGTGGCGCGCGATACCAAAGTGTATGTCAATTGCAAGCACGGCCGCGTACGATCCGTCATCACCACCGGCATCTTCCTGATGAAGTACGGCGGTCGCTCGGTCGACGAGGCCATGACGAGCCTCCGGGCGGCGCGCGGCGCGGAGTGGGCCGAGAGTGATGACGGCTTCAAAGTGCGCGGCTGGCTCCAGGGGTTTGCGGATCAGCAATGACCATAGGCGGCAGCTAGCCGCCTGATTTCGTAAGCCCCAACTATCCTCGCCCCAGTTCCTCGGGAATAACACGGCCGGCGAAAAAGGCCCACTCTCCGTTTGAAATCGATCACGGGAGCGTGGGCCTTTCGTGTGTGCGTCGGCGATAACATGAGTTACGTCTCACTGCTTCCGCAAATTTAGGCGACGGACTAGGACGTCCCGGGCGATGGCGCCATTGCGCGCGACCGCGAGCGCGATCGATGGCGTGGAGTCCGCCGTCAGTGGAGTCAGATGCGTCGTACGCCGTCTGCACGGGTTGGAACTACCGTGTGATCCCGATCACAATGACGCCGAGCACGCTGGCGAAATGAGCATCGGTCGTAGCTTGTCCATTGACGGGGATGTCTCTCCACTAAATAAAAAGAACATGAGGGAATAGATCCTATGCGAGCCCGATCCTTTCGCGCCATGGTGGTGCTGAGTGTTACCGCGTGCAGTGCGGCGAACTATCCGTCGGAGGACTCGAATCCTCGACGCTCGAAGCCGCCGGTGGTACAAGCGGTCGGCAATGCGGTGACGGTCGATCCTTCGATTGCCGGACCCCGCATCTCGTCCCTCGTCCTCGGCGCGAACCTGGCGATGTGGTACGACAACACGCAGGTCGAAGCCACGATCGGACTCATGACGGCTGGTCTGGCGTCCGCCCGGTGGCCCGGAGGCGCGGCGGCCGACAGCTATAACTGGCAGCAAAACACCGTGTGCTCCGGGTACACGAGTCCGAACTCGGCGTTCGATCTCTTCATGAACCGAGTCGCGAAGCCCGCGAATCTGGACGTCGCGATCACGCTGAATTATGGGAGTGACCCCACCTGCTCGCAGCCCGGTGATCCGGCGTTCGCCGCGCAGTGGGTCGATTACGCAAATAACGTCCAGCACTACGGCATATCCTACTGGACCGTGGGGAACGAGAGCTATGGCAGTTGGGAGACCGACCTGCATGCGAGCCCGTGGGATCCATGGACGTACGCCGCGTCCGTGAAGAACGGATTTTACCCGCAGATCAAAGCGGTCGACGCGAATGCGCAGGTTGGGGTTGTCGTATCCGGTGGCGGCTACAACGGTTGGGATCAGACCGTGCTCGCGAACACGCCGTACGATTTCGTCGAGCTGCACTACTACGATCAGAATCCAGGCGAGGAGACCGATACGGGGCTCGTCCTGCACGGGGCTACGAGACTCGCGGCCAAGATCGCGACCGTGCAAAACGAGCTCTCACAGGCGGGTCGCTCCGTGCCGATCTACCTTGGCGAGCTGGGCTCGGTCAATACGAATCCCGGCAAGCAAACCATGTCGATCACGCAAGCGCTGTTCGCGGCCCAGGCGATCGGCACCATTATGCAAATGGGCATCACGCGCGCCACGTGGTGGTTGGCCAATGGCGGGTGCAATACCTCGGCGTCGGGCAACTTCTCATCCGATCTGTACGGCTGGCAGAACTATGGTGGCTACATGATGTTCTCCGACGGCCTGCCGAATGCCTCCGAATGTCCGGGTACTCCGAACATCGGGGTCGGCACGTTGTTTCCGACCGCGCGCGCGTATCAGCTGCTCTCGCAGTTCGCCGTGACGGGCGAGCACATGGTCGGTGTCGCCGTCGGGGATTCGTTGCCGAGTCTCCGCGCATGGGCCGCGACGTCCGGGCAGGGGTACGCGCTCTTGATTGTCAATGTCGACAGCGCGACGACGAAGGAAGTGCCCATTGCGATCAAGGGTCACGATGCACCTGCTTCGATGAACGTCACGACCTACGGCAAGATCCAGTACGACGAGTCGTACAATAACGTCTGGGATGGCCCGGCTACGGCGACGGTCAGTGACGGATCCGTGGAAGTGCCGCCGTGGAGCATTACCGTCGTTCGGATCCCGTAAAACTGAGGTGTTCTGACCGGCCGTGCATGTCATGGTGACGGCGCCACTCAGCCGAAAGCGCGGGGCGGCGCCGTCGCTTGGCGCCGCGACGTGCAGTGTCAGCAGGTGCGAGGACCATGACGCTGTGATCCGAGGCCGCGGCGAGTTCGTCTCCCGTCGAGGACGGAGCGTCGAACCGTCGGAGGCAGCCGGGCGTTTGGCCTCGCTCGACGCCTCGCTACTGCAGCAGACGGTTGGGAGACGGCGGCGAGATGCCCTAAGGGTACCGTTCGGCGCCATTGGAGCCGCGTTCTACTGCTAGCTGCCACCCGTTCGTGACGCCGAGGTCCTCCTGACGATGCCCCCCAAAGCCCAGCTCGAATCCAACACGTTCAAGAATGACCACTTGCTCCAGGAGTGCCTCCGTAAGGATGCATTTCACATCACGCTGGGAAAGTCCGGCGGGCATGTCGCGAAGATTCAGTCGGCGCTCATCCTCCTCGATCATGCGACGATCGCGAATGGAGATCTGTCCGCGCAGATCTACGGCAAGTCGACGGCGGATGCGGTGCTGGCATACAAGCGACGCAAGCATATTCTTGGCCCCGGCCAGCGGACCCCCGACCATATTGTCGGTAAGCTCACCATCACGGCACTCGACGATGACATGCTGGCATTCGAGCGCACCCATCCGACGCCGGTCGTGCCGCCAGCAAAGGGCAAGAGCCACACCGATCTGATTGCCGATGCGTTCTCGGCCAGTCGTGCGTCTCTTCGGGCCGCGCTCTTCCTGCTGCAGCGACTGTCGGACGACATTGATCGGGCGGACCGAACGGACGGCCTCAACAAGGTCGTCGCGATCCAGGCACTCACGCGGGTCCACGCGCGGAACATCGCGATTCTCTCCCGCCGCCTTCTCGTCAGCCAGGATCCGCTGTCGCGCGAGTTCCGCGACGCGCTCAAAAGAACCCGCGATCTGCTCCAGCGAAACCTCGATTCGTCCGCCCAGATCGCCGAGGGCACCGATGGCGTGGGCCGGTGCGTCGGAACGCCGAACGCGGCGACGACGGCGTCTGATCCCGAACCGCGCGTCACGGTATGCTCGCCGTTCTTCGCCGGCAGCGACTTCTTTCGGCGCGATGTTGTCACGCACGAGTTCTTCCATTTGTTCGGCCTCGAGGATATACACGTTCCCAACACCGATGCGGCGTTTCGGAACGCGAACACGCTGGCGCAGATCGTTGCGCGTCTCGTGGATCGCGACCGTCAGGTGAACACGGACGGTCAGGAGCCCGATCTGCCGCCGTTGCCGACGCCCTAGGAAAGACGGGACGCGCGCGGCCCGCCCTTAGGACGCTCAATGTGGGTATTCACCCCATGGTGGTACCATTCTATCCCACGCACATTTTTGTTCCTCAGCGCTATCTCCATCCTGGACCATGCGAGATAACATCAGCCAGAGCCTCGTCCCACTGCTCGCGCGATTGCTGATCGTCGCCGAGTTCATCGTGGCGGTGAACGGCAAGATCTTCGACTGGAACGGTCAGGCGGCCTACATGGCATCCCATGGCATGCACTACGTCGGGCCCTTGCTCGGTACGGCATTGGCCATCGAATTGCTCGGGTCGATCTGTCTGATCACGGGATTTCAGGCTCGCACCGCGGCGGCGGTAATGGCGATCTATCTGGCCATCGTGAGCGTCCGGCTTCACGATTTTTGGAACATGACTGGAATGGCGGCCGGCGGGAACGAGACGCACTTTTTCAAGAATCTGGGCATGATCGGTGGACTCCTCATGATTGTTGCATACGGCGCTGGTCGCTGGGCGCTCGGGCAAACGCCGACCACGGGCGCGTAGGGAACTTGGCTCTGACCGAACCCCTGGACCGGCGCCAACACGGGGCTAGCGGCGTTTGTCCCCGGTCGGCGTTTCAGCCACCACTCAGTGCGTAGAGGCTCCCGTCGACACTTCCCACCTATAACGCGCCACCGACCGGCACCGGCGACGAGAGTATCCCGCCGAGCGAGTATTGGTGGTCGAATATCACGCCGAGCGTATCGTAGAACGGTCCGAGGTGGGGATCCGTGAAGAAATCTTTGCTCAGGCGCGCTGATTTCTGTCAGCCGCCGTCGAACCGAGATGTCTCTTATCTCCCGGGTTCGTCGGCGCGTTCATCATCTTGCTGGTGTATCGCCCCCTGAGCGGTCTCCGACATCACGCTGAGCGATCGGTCTAGCCCACCGTCGATGCGCGTTGCACCTATCACGTTGTGTGGGTTTCGGGTAAACCCGAGTCAAAGTATGTCACCGGACGCTCGACCGGAAGATATTCAACAAATGCGAGGCAGCGGATCGCCGACCAACATATCGAGCACGCGCGCCCCGCCAATCGCCGTCTTGACGATGACCATGCCGGCCGGCTCGTCCGTGGCGACGCCGATCGCGGCGGCGTCGGTGCCCAGCGGATGCGCGCGCAGGGCCGCGAGGGCTTGGCCGACGCGGTCCGGCGGCACGATCGCTATCAGCTTGCCTTCGTTCGCGATGTGCAGCGGATCGAGCCCCAGGATCTCGCACGCCCCCCGCACGGCCCCACGCACGGGAACACGGTCCTCGCTGATCTCGATGCCGCGGTGGCCATGCCGCGCGAGCTCGTTCAGCGTCGACGCCACGCCCCCGCGCGTGGGATCCTTGAGCACGCGCGTCTCCGGCACCTGATCCAAGAGACGCTCCACCAGGCCATGTAGCGGCGCCGTATCGCTCGCGATCGGCGCCTCGAGCTCCAGCGCCTCGCGTGCCAGCATCACCGCCATCCCGTGATCGCCAATGGATCCGCTCACCAGCACGACGTCGCCGGTGCGTATCGCGGCGGCCGAGAGTGCCGTGCCATCGCGGACGAACCCGACCCCGCTCGTATGCACGAACATCTTATCGGCTTTCCCCCGCGGCACCACCTTGGTATCGCCGGTGACGATCCGTACACCCGCGCGCTCGGCGGCGGCCGCCGCGGACGCGACGATGGCGCGAACGGCGTCGATCTCCAGCCCTTCCTCCAGGATGAGGCCGAGTGAGAGCGCGAGCGGCCGCGCGCCGGCCATCGCCAGATCGTTGATCGTGCCATTCACCGCCAGCATGCCGATGTCGCCACCGGGAAAGAACAGCGGGCTCACGACGTATGCGTCGGTCGTGAACGCGAGACGCGGCGAGCCGTTCCCCGCGAGCGCGATGATCGCCGAATCCGCGCCGTCCGATTCCGGACCGCCGAGTGCCGGGAGCAGGACCGCATCGATCAGCTGATGCATGGCCTTCCCGCCGCTGCCGTGACTCGAGGACACGTGGCGGTCGCGAAAGGCGGGACGCGCGCGCGGCATCAGGACGCCGCCCCGCTCCGCGCAAGCGCGTATCGCCCGAAGTTGTAGTAGGCGGCGCACGCGCCTTCCGGCGATACCATGCACGACCCGATCGGCATCTCCGGCGTGCACGCCGTGCCGAACACCCGGCACTGCCAGGGTTTGAGCACGCCCTTCAAGACCTCGCCGCACTGGCACGCCTTGGGATCGGCCACGCGCAGCCCGGGCGTCTCGAAAATCCCTTCCGCATCCCAGGCGGCGAACGCGGGCCGCAGGCGCAGGGCGCTGTGGTTGATGAACCCGAGCCCACGCCACTCGAAGAACGGCCGGAGCTCCATGACGCGCGTTAGCGTCTCGAGCGCCCGCGGGTTGCCCTCGGGCCGCACGACGCGCCCATACTGATTCTCGACGCACGCCATGCCGCGGTGAATCTGGCCGAGGATCATGACGATCGACTGGAGGATGTCCGCCGGCTCGAATCCGGCGACGACGACCGGCTTGCCATAGTCCCGCGCGATGAACTCGTACGGGCGGAGGCCGATGATCGTGCTCACGTGCCCGGGGCCAATGAAGCCATCGAGCCGCATATCCGGCGAATCCAGGATCGCCTTGATCGCCGGAATGATGGTCACGTGATTGCAGAACACCGAGAAGTTGCGGACGCCGTCGGCGTCCGCACGGAGCAGGGTCGCCGCCGTCGACGGCGCCGTCGTCTCGAACCCGACCGCGAAGAACACGACGCGCCGCTCCGGGTGCTCCCGGGCGATGCGCAGGGCGTCGAGCGGCGAGTACACGAACCGCACGTCCGCTCCGGCCGTCTTCGCGTCCATGAGGCTGCCGCGCGAGCTCGGGACCCGCATCATGTCCCCGAACGTCGCGAAAATGACATCCGGCGCCCGTGCGATGGCCATCGCGTCGTCGATCCGACCCATCGGAATCACGCAGACCGGACATCCGGGCCCGTGCACCAGCTCGACGTTCTCCGGCAGGAGACCCTGCAAGCCGTGGCGGTAGATCGCGTGCGTGTGACCGCCGCAGACTTCCATCAACTTGTAGTGCCGGCCCCGGGCCAGCCGCTCGATCTCGGCCGCCAGCGAACGGACCGATGCGGGCTCTCGGAACTCGTCTACGAATCGCATAGGCGGATCTGCGTGAGCTCCAGTAGGGCGTGCCAGGCGGTCGCCTGTGCCTCCTGAATGCGCGGAATGTGCTCGGCCCGCACCACGATAGCGTGATCGCACGCCGTGCGGATCGATCCGCCATCGTAGCCGGCCAATCCGATCGTGATGAGCCCCCGCCGCTTCGCCTCGGCAAGCCCCGCGAGCACGCTCGGACTCCGTCCACTCGTGCTGAACGCGATCGCGATGTCTCCCGCGTCGCCGAGGGCGATCACCTGTCGGGCGAAGACGTTCTCGAATCCGACATCATTGGCGATCGCCGTGACCGTCGCGATCGCATCGACGAGCGCGATGGCCGGCAAGGACCGCCAGCCAGCGACCGGCGGTCGCGCGCAATCGGCCGCCGCATCCTGGGCATCCGTCGCGCTGCCGCCATTGCCGAACGCCAGCAGCTTGCGGCCCCGCGCGAACGCGTCCGCCATCGCGATCGCCGCATCGACGATGGCGTCGGTCGCCTCGGCAAACGTGGCGCGCCGGAGATCGACGATCTCCCGGCTCTTGAGCCGCGTCGACGCACTGACCTCGCGGAGCACGGGCTCCGGATCGGCCGTCGTCTCCGTCTCCGACAGGAATGGATAGAGCGTGCGAAAAACGTCGCTCATGGGTCCACCCGGGCGATCGCGAATCCTTGATGCACCATCACGACATCGCCGACGCGAGGTGCTTCGATGAAATCGAGCGCGACCGTCACGAGTGCGCCCGCGACCGGAGCGGCCGTGGCGAGCGCGTCATCGATCGCCACGATCGTCGCCCGCACGGCGGCATCACCGCAGACCGAGCACGCGCTGCTCGAAGAAGACGTGCACGAGCTCCCAGAGGACATGATAGAGGGTCTCCTGTACTTCCTGTACGACGCAGGCGTCGTCGCAGGGCACGACGAAGGCGAACGCCGCGTCCGCTGGCGCCCCGCTCAACGCCACCGTGAGCATGCCCCGCGCGCGCGCCTCCCGGAGCGCACGGGCGACGGCATCGCCCGGACTCGCATGGCTGATCGCGAGCGCAATATCTTGGGTCCGACCGAGCAGTGCGACCGACGACGGCTCGACGGCGAGCGCGCTCAGCGCCCGCTTGCCGACCAGCACCGGATGCACAAATTCCACGGCCACGTGCTGCGCATCGCTCATGGCGGAGCCTTCGCCGAATGCCAGGAGCCGTCCGCCCCGCTCGAACCGCCGGGCCAACGCGGCGCACGCGCGGGCGACGGCGTCCGCCTCCGCCTCGAAGAATTGCGCGGTGATCTCCGCGCCGAGCGCGAGTCGGCGGCCGGCGGCGCTCCGCAGCGCTTCGCGGGACGCGATCATTCGATGCGACTCCCGTCGATCTGGCGCAGTTCGCTCTGGTAATCCTCCCCCATCGCCCGCAACAGGTCCATCGTCCGCCTCGCTTCGGTCTCGTCGATGAGACTGAGCGCGAACCCCACATGAATCAGCACCCAATCGCCGACCGCGAGCGTTTCCGATCCGATGAGACCGACATTGATGGTCCGGCGGACGCCGGACACATCGGCCTTCGCCAGATGCCGCGCGCGATCGACGATCTCCACGATCTGCGCCGGAATGGCTAAACACATCGGGATGCCACCCAAGCCTGACCGAGCGCGAGACCACCGTCATTCGGCGGCACGGCGGCGTGGACGAGCGGTACGAATCCATGGCCAGTGAGCCGGTCGACAACGCGATGCGTCAGCAGCCCGTTCTGGAACACGCCGCCGCTGAGCGCGACGTGCCTGACGCCGGTCGCATCGCGGACGCGGGTGACACCCGCGAGGACGAGGTCGGCGAGCGTATGATGGAATGCGCCGGCGATCGTGGCCGCGTCGAGTCCCACCGTCACGTCCTCGACCACCGCGCGAATGAGCGGCGCGCAGTCGATGCGCCACGCGCCGTGCTGCGCGTCGATCGCCACCGGATAGCGGCGCCGGGTCCCGCGGTCGGCCACCGTCTCGAGCCGCATGGCCGCCTGACCCTCGAAGGCCGCGGCGTCGCGAAGCCCCACCAGCGATGCCACGGCATCGAAGAGGCGGCCCGCGCTGGAAGTGGGCGGCGACGCGACGCCACGCGCCAACATGGCCCCGATGGCGGCGAGCTTCGCCGGATCACGTCGGGCACGCCAGTCCGACGGCGCCGCCTCGAGATCTCCCCCGAACGCGGCCCACAGATGCGCGGTGGCCGAGCGCCACGGCTCCCGGACGGCGGCATCGCCGCCCGGCAGCGGCACATTGCGCAGCGCTCCGAGCCGCGTCGAGCACGCGCCGTCGACGAGCAAAAATTCTCCGCCCCAGACGGCGCCATCCGTCCCGTAGCCCGCGCCGTCGAACGCCACGCCAATGGCCGGCCGCTCCACGCCATGCTCGGCTAGGCAGGCCGCGATATGGGCGTGATGGTGTTGGACAGCGATCCGCCGCTCGGCCGACAGCTCGCCGGCCAGTCGAGTGGAGAGATAATCGGGGTGCAGATCGTGAGCGACGACCGCACCCCGCGCGCCAAAGAGGTGCGCGAATCGCGCGACGCCGGCGCGCAGCGCCGCGTAGGCCGCCGGATGATCGAGGTCGCCGATGTGATGCGACAGGAACGCCGCGCGGCCGCGCAGCAGGCAAAATGTGTTTTTCTGGTGTCCGCCCACCGCCATGATCGGCTCGCTCGCCGGTGCGCGCAGCACGATCGGCGTCGGCGCGAGTCCTCTCGACCGCCGGATCATCGTCCCCGTCGCTCCCACGATGACGCTGTCGTCGGCCGCCGTGGCGATGGGCCGGTCGTGCGTCAGCAGCAGATCGGCGATGCCCGCGAGGCGCTCAGAGGCCTCGTCGTCTTCGGTGACGATTGGCGCATCGCGCCGATTGCCGCTCGTCATCACGAGCGGTGCGCCGACGTCGCCGAGCAGGAGATGGTGCAGCGGCGTATAGGGAAGCAGCAGGCCCAGTGTGTCGAGCTCCGGCGCGAGTGCCGCCAACGTCCGTCGCGTCCGCGCGTCCAGATCCGCGCGCTGCGCCAGCACGACGATGGGACGCGTCGGCGCGCCGAGCAGCTGCGCCGCGGCCGCATCGACGCGGCAGAGCCGGCGCGCCGCCGCGAGATCCGCGACCATGACGGCGAACGGTTTCGCGTCGCGCGCTTTGCGCTCGCGAAGCCGCGCGACCACGTCCGGTTCGAGCGCCAGACACGCCAAGTGGTAGCCGCCGAGTCCTTTCACGGCCACGATTCGTCCCTCTCGGAGCGCCGCCACGGCTCCGGCCAGCGCCTCGCCGCCGGTCGCGACCAGCCGCTGCTGGCGGAGCGCAAGGGTTGGACCGCACGCCGGACACGCGATGGGTTGCGCGTGGAATCTGCGGTCGGCCGGGTTCTCATACTCGCGGCGGCAGGCCTCGCACATGGTGAAGCGCTGCATCGTCGTGCGCGCGCGATCGTACGGAACGTCGCGCACGATGGTGTACCGCGGGCCGCACTGCGCGCAATTCGTGAACGGGTACCGATAGCGCCGAGCGGACGGGTCGCCGATCTCGCGCACGCACGCGTCGCATGGCGCCAAATCAGGCGCCACGAGCGCCGCGCCGGCGTCGGTCGCCGCCGGCGCGCTCTCGCTGTCGGCGATGACAAACCGGTCATACCGCTCCGGCTCGGCCGCGGTGACACGCAGGCGCTGGATGACGGCCGGGAACGGGCTGTCGGCGGCGAGCAACTGAATGAAGCGGTCGAGCGCCGGCGCCTCGCCTTCGACATCGATCGTCACGCCCGACGGCGCGTTGCGCACCGAGCCCCGAAGGTCGCAGGTCGTCGCCAGCCGGTGCACGAACGGCCGGAAGCCGACGCCCTGCACCAGTCCTTCGACGGCGATCAGACGACGCTCTGGCATTGGAGTCGCGCGAGCCAAGCCGTCATGCCGGCGCCCGTGCGAGCGGACACCTCCAGCGTCTCCAGATCCGGGCGCACGTTGGCGATATTCTCGAGCGCCTCCTCGCGGTCGAAGCCGACCGCTTCGGCGAGATCGATTTTCGTTATCACCGCCAGATCCGCGGAGTGGAAGATCGTCGGATACTTGAGCGGTTTATCCTCACCCTCGGTCACCGACAGCAGCACGACGCGCAGGCGCTCGCCGAGGTCGTAGCTCGCGGGGCAGACGAGATTGCCGACGTTCTCGATGAACAGCACGTCGGTCGCCCCGAGGTCCCACGCGTCGAGCGCCGTCGCGACCATGCGTGCGTCGAGGTGGCAGATGGTTCCGGTGGTGATCTGGCGGACGGGCGCGCCAGTCTCGGCGAGCCGCCGCGCATCACGGTCGGTGGCGAGGTCGCCGACGAGCGCCGCCACGCGCTGCGTCGGGCGGAGCGCGCTCAAGGTTCGGGCAAGGAGCGACGTCTTGCCGGCGCCGGCGCTCGACACGAGGCTCACCACGTGCACCCCCGCATCTCGAAACCGCTCCCGCAGCGCGCGCGCCCGCACGTCGTTGTCGTGTAGGGCGTGCTTACGGACCTCGACGATCCTGGTTGGCATCCTCGATCTCCATCGACACGACTGTAAGCTCATCGCCGCTCACGAGCGTCGGCGTGGGGGCGCCACACACCGGACAACGCCGATTTCGCACATCCCACAACCGCTGGGCCCGCTCGCATCCGTCGCACCACGCCGTGACGGTGGTCTCGCTGATGTGCAGCCGGGCGCCCTCGATCGCGCTGCCTCGGGCGGCCATCTCGAACGAATACAGCAGGGCCTCCCGGTCGACGCCCGAGAGCGCGCCGAGTCGAAGATGCACAGTATGTACGCGGGCGGCGTTCAGGCGTTGGGCTTCCTCGCAGGCGAGATCGACGAGATCCACAGCGATCGAGAACTCGTGCACACGTTTGTTCCCGCAACGGCCCAGTCTGTTGGCGGCGCGCTGGCCGTTATCTTCGCGCCATGGCTGAACACTCCGGTAAGGTCGGCGATGCACCGTTGTCGGGCAAGCGGCTGGTCGAGATGTCATGGGATCCGATCACGCGCATCATTGGCAGCCTCGGCATTCACACGAAGATCGACTTCGATCGGCGCGAGGTTGCCGAGTGCTACTGCACGTCATCGATCTTCCGCGGGTTCAGCCTCTTCATGAAAGGCAAGGATCCGCGGGACGCTCACTTCATCAGTAGCCGCATTTGCGGGATCTGCGGCGACAACCACGCGACGTGCTCCTGCTACGCGCAGAACATGGCCTACGGCGTCAAGCCGCCCGCGCTCGCCGACTGGATCGTCAACCTCGGCGAGGCGGCCGAGTTCATGTTCGACCACAACCTGTTTCAGGAGAATCTGGTCGGCGTCGACTTCTGCGAGCAGATGGTGCGCGAGACGAATCCCGGTGTCTGGGAGCGAGCGCTTCACACCGAGGCGCCGCATGCGGCGATCCACGGGCATCGGACGATCGCCGACATCATGCGCGCGCTGAATCCGTTCGAGGGCGTGTTCTACCTCGAGGCGCTCGAGATGAGCCGGGTGGCGCGCGAAATGTTCTGCCTCATGGAGGGGCGGCACGTGCACCCCTCGACCTTGTACGCGGGCGGCGTTGGCACGGTGCCATCGCGGTCGTTGTTCACCGAGTACCTGACGCGCCTCATGCGGTACATCGAGTTCGTCAAGCGCGTGGTGCCGATGCACGACGACCTGTTCGACTTCTTTTATGAGGCGCTGCCCGGGTATGAGCGCGTCGGTCAGCGGCGCATCCTGCTGGCCTGCTGGGGAGGCTTTCAGAACCCGGCCGTCTGCAACTTCTCGTACGCGGACATGACCAGCTGGGGGCGCGCGATGTTCGTGACGCCTGGCATCGTCGTCGACGGCGCGCTCGTGACGACAGATCTCGTCCGCATCAACCTCGGCATCCGGATTCTGCTCGGCAGCTCGTTCTACGACGATTGGGTGGACCAGGAGATGTTCGTCACGCACGATCCGCTGGGGAACCCGATCGATCGCCGGCATCCGTGGAATCAGCACACGATGCCGAGGCCGCGGAAACGCGACTTTGGCGACAAATACACCTGGGTGGTCTCGCCGCGCTGGTTCGATGGCGAGCGCCTGCTCGCGCTCGATACCGGTGGCGGGCCGTTGGCGCGGCTTTGGACGACCGCGCTCGCCGGCGCCGTGGACATGGGCTATGTCAAGGCGACCGGCCACAGCGTAGTCATCAACCTGCCGGCGACGCCCACGCTGGGCGAGACACGGTTCGAGTGGCGCATTCCGGCCTGGAGCAACGCGCTCGAACGCAATCGGGCGCGAAGCTACTTTCAGGCGTACGCCGCGGCATGTGCGTTCTATTTCATCGAGCGCGCGTTGGAAGAGCTCAACGCCGGGCGCACCAAGACGTGGGAGGCGTTCACGGTGCCGACAGAGGCCATCGGCTGCGGGTTCACGGAGGCGGTGCGCGGCGCGCTCTCGCACCACATGGTGATTCGCGACGGCAAGATCGCCAACTATCATCCCTATCCGCCGACACCGTGGAATGCGAGCCCGCGCGATGTCCACGGCACACCCGGGCCGTTCGAGGACGCGGTACAGGGGCAACCGATCTTCGAGGAAAACCCCATCGAGCGCTTCAAAGGGATCGACATCATGCGGACGATCCGGAGCTTCGATCCGTGTCTGCCCTGCGGCGTGCACATGTACATGGGTAACGGCACCGTCGTCGAGCGTCGCCACGCGCCGACGATGCTCAACCTGCTCTAGGGTATGCGATTCGCGGACGCGGAGCGGGTCGCGGACGCTGTCCTGTACGAGGGCTACATCCTCTACCCGTACCGGGCCTCGTCGCTCAAGAACCAGTTTCGATGGCAGTTCGGCATCATCGCGCCCGATGGTAGCCCAGATCCATCGTTTGCGCAGAGCGAGTGCCTCGTGGAGCCCGGACCCGAGGCGCGGCTCACGATCAAGCTGCGCTTTCTTCAATCGCAGGTGCGCCGGGTCGAAGTGCTGGATGGGACCTGGTCTCCGGTCGACCGTATCATCGTCGATGACCGCGAGCTCGTGACGTGGGAGGAGGCCGTTCCTCACGAAATCCTCATGCCCAGTCTCTCCTTGGACGCGCTACGCACGGCCCAACGGTTCTCTTTCGAGATCCCTGGAGGATCGAATACCGAGGCAGTGGATAGCGCCGACCGTGGGTCAGCCGCGCGCATTGTTCGCGAGAGTCAGTCGCTGTCGTTCACCGTGCATACGGCGACCGCGCCGTGCGGCGCACTCCTTCGCCTGATGGTCCGAGTCGAGCACGGGCTCGTCTGGTCGCCGCCGGCGCCGCCGGATCGGACGGAGCTCACGAGCCGCTCCCTTCTCGGATGCCACGCGCTGCTCGGCCTCGAGGGCGCCGCGTTTCTCTCTCTGCTCGACTCGAGGCCCGACGCGGCGGCCGCCGCTCGTGAGTGCGAGAACCGGCATTGGTGGCCAGTGCTCGCGGGGCCCGAGGGTGCGCGCGATCTCATGCTCTGTGCCCCTATCGTGCTGCCGGACTATCCGTCGGTCGCGCCGGAGAGCCAGGGCGATTTCTGCGATGCGACCGAGATCGACGCGATGCTCACCCTGCGCGTCCTGACGCTGACGGATGCCGAACGACGCGAGGCGGCAGCCACCGATCCCCGCGCGCGCGCGATTCTCGACCGCGCCGCGCGTGCCGCGGCGCATCCGATGGAGGAGCTGGGGCTCCTGGGCGCCGTGCGCCGGTTCGCCGACAGCGCCGTCATGATCGGGGCCGTACGGATCGGCCCGGGCGATCGGGTACGGCTCGCGCCCAGGCGCGGTGCGGACGCCGCGGACATGTTCCTCGCGGGGCGCGTCGCGACCGTGGCTGAGGTGCGCTGGGATCTCGAGGATCGCGTCTACCTCGCGGTGACGCTCGACGACGACCCGGGCGCCGATCTCCAGCGCGCGATCGGCCGGTATTGGTACTTCGCGCCAGATGACGTTGTGCCCGTCGATGAGGGATCCTAGACCCCGCGTAGTCGTCGCCGGTATCGGCAACATTTTCTTCGGCGACGACGCGTTCGGTGTGGCGGTTGCGCAACACCTTTTGGCTGGCCCACTTCCAGACGGCGTCCGGGTCGTCGATGTGGGCGTCCGAACGCTTCATTTGGCTTACGAACTGGCGGCGACACCCTGTGACACGCTGATCCTCGTTGACGCGATGCCGCGCCGGGGGGCGCCGGGCACCGTTTATGTCCTCGAGCCCGACAACCTGGATCCCGCCACAGCGGCCGTTGACGCGCACGGCGCGCGACCCGAAGATATTCGCGCGCTGTTACGCGCGATCGGCGCCGAGCATTGTATCCGTCGGACGATCATTGTGGGGTGCGAGCCAGCGATTATCGATGAGGCGGCAGAAATGAGCGATTGTGTCCGGGCCGCTGTTGCGGAAGCGGCGCGGCTCGTGCTGTGCATTGCCGAGCGATCATGACCATACCGCAACACGTCGACATACTCTGGATCACGGCAGGCCTCGGCTGCGACGGGGACACGATCGCGATGACGGCCGCGACGCAGCCCAGCATCGAGGATCTTGTGCGGGGGGCGTTGCCCGGCGTCCCAAAGGTGCGGCTGCACAACCCCGTGCTGTCCCGGGAGAACGGCGATGAGTTCCTCTCGGTCTTTCACCGGGCAGCGGAAGGCGGTGTCGATCCATTCATTCTCATCATTGAGGGATCGATTCCGAACGAACGCAACAAAAGCGAAGGTTTTTGGGCCGGATTCGGCGTCGATCGCTCGTCTGGCCAGCCGATCCTGACCACCGAGTGGATCGACCGGCTCGCGCCAAAGGCGTGGGCCGTCGTCGCCATGGGGACGTGCGCCGCGTATGGGGGCGTGCACGCGCTCGAGGGGAACCCGACCGGCTGCATGGGGCTCGCCGATTACCTGGGCCGGGACTGGCGCTCCGCGGCCGGCATACCGATCGTCTCGCTGCCGGGGTGTCCGGTGCATCCCGACTCCTGCACGCAGACGCTCTTGTATCTCTTGCAGCAGTACGTTGGCCAGGTGCCGATGATTCCGCTCGACGACGCGCTCCGCCCGTCCTTTATTTTCACGCAGACCGTGCACGAGGGTTGCGACCGCGGTGGGTACTATGAGCAGGCTGACTTCGCCGCTGCGTATGGGTCGCCGCGCTGCATCGTGAAGATCGGGTGCTGGGGACCCGTGGTCATGTGCCCGGTGCCCAAGCAAGGGTGGATGAACGGCATAGGCGGCTGTCCGAACGTCGGCGGCGTCTGTATCGGGTGCACGATGCCGGGATTCCCCGACAAATTCATGCCCTTCATGAATGAGCCCCCGGGTGCCGCCATGTCCTCGTCGGCGGTGCTCATGTACGGGCGGACCGTACGGGCACTTCGACGGTTCACGCAGACGTCCCTCGAGAATGAGCCGTCATCGCGCGAGCGCCGTGACTCCTGATCCGTTGCAAGCCCTGGCGGCGCTCTCCGACCTCGCTTCGGCGTTGTTCCCGAGTGGTATCGGCGAGCTCCGCCAATTGACGTGGGAGGCGACGACGACACCGCCGGAGGTACCGCGGCGCTTGGCGACGCCGGGTGGCGGGCTACCGGATCGTGAAGAGGTACGGTTGCGCGCGGCTGAGCTCCGGTATCGGACGCTCGTCGAGCAGATCCCCGCCGTGACGTTTATGGCGATGCTCGGGGAAGGCGAGAACGAGATCTACGTCAGCCCTCATATCGAGGCGCTGCTCGGATTTTCGCAGAAGGAATGGCTGGAGAATCCGATTCTGTGGTACACGCAGGTGCACCCGGATGATAGGGCGACCTGGGTCGAGGAGTTCGCGCGCGGCGTGCGCACCGGCGGCCCGTTCCAGGCCGAGTGCCGGCTCATCGCACGCGATGGGCGCATCATCTGGGTGCGGGGTGAGGCGCGGCTCATCAAGGACGAGCTCGGGCGTCCATTGTTTTTGCAAGGAGTCGCCTTCGACATCACCGATAGCAGGAACAAGCAAGAGCGAGTGGTCCATCAGGCTGTGCAGCGGACGGAAGAGCGATACCGCGATCTCGTAGAGCGACTGGGCGCAATCTTCTGGGAGGCCGAAGCGGAGACCGGACGCTTCACCTTCGTCAGCCGGGGGGCTGAGCGGATCTTGGGCTTTCCGCACGAGCGTTGGCTCGAGGAGTCCATGTTTTGGAACCGCGTGCATCCGGAAGACCGGGAGCGGACGATCGCGGATTGGCGGAGCGCCTTGGCGGGCGATGGCACGCAGGAGTTCGAGTTCCGGGCGATAGCGGCGGACGACCGGATCGTCTGGCTCCAGAACCGGGTGCACGCGGGCGGCTTGGATCGGGTCAACGCGCATGCGCTGGGCGTTATCATCGACATTACCGAACGCAAGCAGGCCGAGGAGGAGCTCGCCCGCACTCTGGTGAACGAGCAGTTGGCGCGGGTCGAGGCCGAAGCGCTCAATCGGGTCGGCCGTTCGGTCGGCGCGGAGCTCGACATCGATCAACTCGTGCGGCAGGTGGTCGACGCCGGCGTCGATCTCACGGGCGCGGAGTGGGCTGCGTTCTGTCGCGTGAGCGAGGGGAGCACCTCGTGCGAAGCATACGTACGGCATGGCGCAGCGTCCGATGCCGTAGACCGGGCCGTCGTGCCGATCGAGGATCCGCTGCTCCGGCAGACGTTCGCCGGTGCAACCATGCTCGCGGAAGGTGACCACCAAGAACCGCTCGATCTCTTCGATGGGGCCGACTTGCGGAGCTATCTCGGCGTGCCGGTGCGCTCGCGTTCCGGCGGGGTCATCGGGGGCCTCATCTTCGGACACGCGCTACCGGGTCGGTTTACGGCCCGCCACGCGCGCATCATCCAAGTGTTCGCGGCGCAGGCCGCGATCGCGGTCGACAACGCGCAGCTGTACAACGCTGCACAAAGCGCGCGTAAGACGGCCGAGATGGCGAGCCGCGTCAAAGACGAGTTTCTCGCGACCATGTCGCACGAGCTCCGGACACCGATCAACGCGCTGCTGGGTTGGGCGAACGTCCTCGAATTGCAGCCGGACGACCGAAACACGCGGGAGCGCGCCGTGGCGGCCATTCAAAGGAATGCGCGGGCGCAGGCGCAGATGGTCGAAGACCTGCTCGACGTCTCGCGGATCGTCACCGGCAAGCTCCAGCTCCAAACGACGCGGGTCGATCTCGCGAGCGTGATCGACGCGGCACTGGAGATGGTCAAGCTCGCGGCCGATGCGAAGCACACCCGCGTCGTGACGACGCTCGCCCGGCCGAGCGTCACGGTGCTGGGTGACGCCGGCCGGCTCCGTCAGATCCTGAGCAACCTGCTGACGAACGCTGTGAAGTTCACACCGGAGGGGGGGAGAATCGAGGTGCGCCTGACGGTGGACGACAGTGTCGCGCGGATCCAGGTCAGCGATACGGGACAGGGAATGCCGCGCGAGTTCCTGCCGCACGCGTTCGAGCGGTTCCGGCAGGCCGACAGCTCATCAACGCGAAATCACGGTGGTCTTGGGCTCGGTCTGGCGATCGTCCGGCATCTGACCGAGCTGCACGGTGGGCGGGTAAGCGCCGACAGCCCTGGCGTGGGTCAGGGCGCCACGTTCACCGTGGAGCTGCCATTGTACGACGGTCACGAGGCGCCCGGGCTAGCGGCGGCGAACGCCGAGACGCAAGCTGCGAACGCGGACGATCGTGGCGCTCGCGTATTGAGTCCGGTGGCCCGTGGCGCGCGCGGCGATCGCTCGCGTGGATCACGAATATAGTCGCCGGTTCGGCGGGGCAGTGGCGAGAGCGCCGCGGTACGGGCGACGGTGCGCGACCAGGCGATCGGACTGCCCTGGGTCTACAGCCACCCGACGCTGCGCCGATTCCTGAGGTTCAACGGCGTGCGTGCTCACCGCGTGCGCGGATCTTGAGCCTTCTCAATGCGATCGCCGCCTTCCACCAGCACTTCGGAGTGAGCCCGCCGCCGCGCTCGAACGGGAGGGTTGGTGGGCGTGCCGCGCAGAAGCAGTGTGAAAGTGGCACCGTGCCCCTCGAGGCTGCGGACCCGAAGATCTCCGCCCATTCCCCTGGCCAAGTCCCGGCTGATCGCTAGCCCCAGCCCGGTACCCTGATTCGCCTGGAAAGGCTGTCGGTTGAGTTGGACGAAAGGATCGAAGATCGCTTCCTGTTTCTCGCGCGGAATCCCGATGCCGTTATCCGCGACACGGACGAAGACCGCTCCGCGCTCGAAGCGCTCTGAAGCATCCCCCTGTCCGCCATCGATCGTGACTCGACCTCCGGACGGAGTGAACTTGAATGCATTGGAGAGCAGGTTCAGGAAGATCTGCGCCAGCTTCTCGCCGTCGGCGACCACGCGAAGGTCAGGCGCGACGGCGACCGTCGTGCTGAGCCCCTTGGCAAGGAGCTGAGGCTCGACTATCCGGAGCACATCGGTGACGACGTCCGCTAGGATAAGTTCTTCCAGATGATATTCAACCCGGCCAGCCTCCACCTTCGCGAAGTTCAAGATGTCGTTGATGAGTGCCAACAGATGCCGCTCGCTCTTCTCGATCCGGTCGAGCGCGTCCTGCTGGGCCGCGTTTACCGCGCCATGAATACCCAGTGCGAGAAGCTGGGTATGGCCAGCGATCGCATTGAGTGGAGTCCGGAGCTCGTGGCTCATCGCGGCCAGAAATTCCGACTTCGCCTGGTTGGCCTCGTCCGCGTGTCGCCGCGCGGTCTCGGCAGCCTCGCGCGAGCGAAGCAACGATGCCTCGGCGTGCTTCCGCTCGAGATAATCGGCCGCCTGGCGGGCGAGGAGATCGATGAGGTGCAACTCCCGGTCAGTGGACCGATGGACCGTCGCGAAGTGAGTCGAGATCATGCCTAACACGGTGCCGGTGCTGCTCAGGAGCGGCGTCGACTGCACGGCGCGCACGCCCGCCGACAACAGCACGTCCAAGGCTGGCTGACCGGCAAAGATCTCACTCGCCGTGACGTCCTCGACGATGGTGCGCGCGGCATCGGCCAACGCCGAGCCGCATGTCGACGGCTCCGCTTCATCGACGCGAGCAAAAAAGGTCAGAAATGGCGTGTCGAAGCCGCGCTGGACGGCGATCGTCAGGGCTCTCGACTCCGGGTCGAGGAGCTGAATGTTCCCTTTGTCGGCGCCGGTAATCGTGATGGCGGCATCGAGGATATCGCGGAGGCAGTCATCAATCGTATAGCCCGCTCGCACGCAGCGATCGCCGATCTCACGGAGACAGCTCATGGCGGCGAGGTCGGCGGCCATACGCTGCTCGAACTCCCTGCGCACGCGTTGCGTTTGCAGGGCAGAGTCGACGCGAGCGATCAACTCTCGTGCGGCGAACGGCTTGATCAGATAATCGTTGGCACCGACCTCCAGCCCCTCGATGCTCGCCTCCTCGCCCGCGCGCGCGGACAGCAGGATGATCGGGAGATCCGCGATCGCCGGATCGGCGCGCACGGCTCGCACCAGGCCGAACCCGTCGAGGTGCGGCATCATGACGTCACTCAGGACTATGTCGGGACGCCGGTGGAGAATTGCCGCGAGCGCGGCCGCTCCGTCTGCGACGACTTCCACCTCATAACGCCTGGCCAACAGTCTCGACACGTACACGCGCATATCCGCGTTGTCATCCGCGACCAGGATGCGCGCGCGCTCGCCGGCACCGTCGGGCACTGGCGATCGATTCGGGAAGAATTCTGGCTCAACGGCGACTGAACCCTCGCCGTCGGGAAGCCATCGCAGCGCCTCCTCCACGAACGGCTGCGTGCCGAGCGCGGTCGACACCGCGGTGCGGCTCGCGCGCAGGCGGTCTGGTGGCAGGTGGGACTCACCTAGCGGAATGTCGATCGTGAATGTGCTGCCCTCGCCGACGACGCTGTCGAGGCGCACCGTGCCGCCGTGCAACTTGGTCAACTCCTGTACCAGCGCGAGACCGATGCCCGTGCCTTCCTGTGTTCGCCCGCGGGCGCCTTCCACGCGGTGGAAGCGATCGAACAATCTCGGCAGCTCGTGAGACGGGATACCGATTCCAGTGTCCTGAACCGTCAGAACGGCATGGTCGCGCTCCCGGTGCAAGCGGACAGTAATGGAGCCGGTCAGCGTGAACTTGAACGCATTGGTGAGCAGGTTGAGCACGATCTTCTCCCACATATCACGGTCGACCCACACTGGTTCGCCGAGCGGCGGACAGTCGACGATGAGAGCGAGACCCGCGCGATCGGTCGCCGCGCGCATAGCGCTCGTGAGATCGGCCGTGAGCTGGGGCAGATCCACCGGCTCGTACGAGGCCTGCACTCGGCCTGCCTCGATCCGCGAAAAATCGAGCAGTGTGTTGACGAGACGGAGCAAGCGAAGGCCATTCCGGTGCACCAGCGCGAGATCACCCCGCCGCTCGCGCCAACTTTCGTCCGACGCCGCCAGCGCATCCTCCAACGGGCCGAGCATCAATGTGAGCGGCGTCCGGAACTCGTGGCTGACGTTCGAGAAGAATGTCGTCTTCGCCCGATCCAAATCCGCTAGCATTTCGGCCCGGCGTCGCTCCTCCTCGTACGCGCGAGCGCTCGAGAGCGCCGTCGCGATCTGCGTCGCGAGCAGCTCGAAAAAGCTCACATACTGTTCGTTGATGGCCAGGCGGGAGCTCGCGCCCGCGATCAAGATGCCGGCCGGCCGATGCGGCAGAGTCGATGCGATCGGCAACACCACGGCTGTATGCGGCGGGTCCGACCACGGGCCGGCAGGCACGCGCGGGAACAGGCGATCGAGGCTCGGGACCACTTGCGGCTGTCCCGTGCGGATCGCTTGGCGGAGCGGCCACGGCGCAAATTCCGCGTCCAGGTCGAGCACCGGGGGACTGATGGGATCTCCAGCTCCGACGCCGGCAATGCCGGCGAGCGTCGCGCGCGCGCCAGCGGCGTCGATCAAATACAGCAGCGCGAACGGCACGTCGAGCGGATGCTTCGCAAGAATTTCCGCGGCCGTGCCGCAGGCGCTTTCCGCCGTTCGGGCTTCGGCGAGCGCGCGCGCGCCGAGATCGCGAAGCATCAGGACCCGCCGTTCACCGATCACTTTTTCCGTGATCTCGTGGACGGTCGCTAAGACGCCCCCGATGCCCCTCGGTGCGCTGGGGTCTGGGACGGGGCTATACGCAATGGTGAAGTGCGTCTCCTCCGCGAATCCATGGCGGTCCAGCTCGAGCTGGATGTCTTCCATCCATGTCGGTGGGCCTCCCTGGAATGGCCTGTTGATCAGCGGTCCAATGACGTTCCAGATTTCTGGCCAGCATTCGCGGGCCGGCTGGCCCATTGAGCGCGGGTGCTTGGTGCCGAGTACGGGGCGATAGGGGTCATTATAGAGCTGGATGTACTCCGGACCCCACCACAATAGGAGGGGGAACCGGTTGACCAGCAGGAAGCTGACCATCGTCGTGAGGCTTTGCGACCATCGGTGGACGGGGCCAAGCGGAGTCGCTGCCCAGTCCATGGCGCGCATGATAGCGCCCATCTCGCCGCCGCCAGCGAAGATATCGTGCTCTGGAATATCCGGGGACAGAGCAGGTCGATCTGAAGATGCGTTGAGGCCGGCCTTCATCGAATTGTGTCGTGCGGGCGATGGGTCGACAAACGCGGGCATGTGCGATGGCTTTGCGAGGTTGTCCTCACGTTACGCGTGACAACCACGTCCGTTCCGTCAAACGGGCTGCAGAATATGTGCCCGGGCGTCGTACATGAACGATTGAGAGTACGCGTGCTGTCCAAGGGCACCTATTCTTTACGGGTTGCCTGCTCTGTCAACCCTGCAACGTGGCCGCCACGTGCGATGTCGTGAGCGGGAGCGTCAAAATGAATGTCGCTCCTTCGTGTGGTGCGCTCGTCACCGTGAGGTCCCCGCTCATGCCGTGGGCGAGGTTGCGGCTAATGGCGAGGCCCAGGCCGGCTCCGTCATACCGAGTTTCACCTTTGGGTGCTAGTTGAACGAACGGGGCGAACACGCTCTCCTGATCGGCCGCCGGGATGCCGGTGCCCGTATCTGTGATGCGGATGTATGCATGACTGTGTGCCGTCGGGTGCCTTCCTGCTTCGACGGTAATGCGGCCGGAGGGAGGCGTGAACTTGATCGCGTTGCTCAGCAGATTGAGCAGGATCTGCTGCACCTTCTCGCGATCGGCGCGGACCACTAACGAGGCGTCGGTTGGGACGACCCGACAGGTCAACTGCTTTGGCAAAAGGAGCGGTTCGACCACCGCGCAGCTCGCGCTCACGAGCTGCGCTACTGGTATCGCCTCGAGAGTGTACGCGATTTGACCTTGCTCGATGCGAGCCAGATCCAACACCTGGTTAATGAGCGTCAGCAAATAGCGTTGACTTTGCTGCACGCGGTCGAGCGCTTCGCGCTGGGCCTGAGTCAGCGTCCCATGGATGCCCATCTCGACGAGCTGGACATAGCCGCCGATTGCGTTCAGCGGAGTCCGCAACTCATGACTCATGACCGCCAGAAACTCACCCTTCGCCCGCATCGCGTCTTCTGTCGCCGCGCGGGCGGCTTGCTCGCGAGCCAGCGCTTCGCGCAGTTGTTGCTCCAAATCCTTGCGGCGAGCGATCTCAGACTTGAGCACCTGCGCCTGTTGCTGCAGACGGCTGATCTCGCGCAGTCGCGCGTCGTCATCCGCCTGCGTGTAGTCCTCGGTCGGGATCACGTGTTCGTGCTGGTGACAGATATCGGCGAATCTGGAACCATGAGCCTCCTCCGAGAAATTACTCATGGCGTACGCGCAGAGAAGTGTAAAGCGCTGCGTGCGCCCCAGTTCGTTCCACAATGCTTCGAGCTCCACGGCACCATCGACGTTGCCGTCCTTCCAGAGCAGGTCTACCATCTCGCCGTAGGCGCGCACGATCGTGTGCGGCGCCGAGCGCCGGGTGGACTCGATGGCGGCGCCTACCGTGGCGTGGAACCGATCGCGGTCCGGCCTCGCTCCCACCATAAACGTCTGGAGGGTCTCGCGTGCATCGAGCCACAGACCCGACTGGCGGCTAGGCGTCCCAGGGAAGAACCCCCTCGCATGCAGACCCTGGGCAATCGACACGCGATGCGCTTCGGTTGCTATGACGACAGTGGGTTGGCCCGCTCGTATGCCGTCGGCGAGGAAGTCGGCGACGGTGGCGCAGAGGAATTGGTCGTTCTCGTAAAACTGAACAATGTGGCTGGATGCGATGGCCACATGATTGGGGGGATGACGGCGTCCGGCAATACCGGCTGGCGTCGGAAATCGTAAAGCCTCTGAACGCCGAAGCTCCATGGCACCCATCACCTCGAAGAAGCGCGAGCTGCCGATACTAAGGGCCGGCCCTCGCGCTGCGCGATCCACGCTGGTTCTCAAGTAACAGTATACATCGGTTCACCTTACGCCGTCCAATGGACGTGCGGCATCGGGTCCGCTGGGGATCGGGTCGAAACGTCCTGTTGGCGAAAAGCTTCGGGCGAGGCGGAGATCTCCGTAAATGCGGCGCGCACCTTCTTACCCAGTGGTTCAGGGCTTGGACAAGTGCTGCCCAGCCGTGGGAGTTGAGCGCCGGTCCGCGCGACTTGATCGCCGTGTCCCGACCGACGAACCATTAGAGACCCAGATCTCTTCCGGGGGTGTGTCCAAGCCGGGGGTTCGGACCTCGGCCCATCGAGCTGAGCTATACCGCCCTGCTCATCAACGGTCCGTGACTATACGATTTCTGCTCTGACACCCGAGGGCATCATTGCCTCGTGGAATGCAGCGGAAGAAATGCGAGCAGTCCTCGTGGCGGCAAGATCAATAGCGTGCCGGTCGGCCGCAACGATCACGATTGCCTGGAAGGTCAGAGCCAATGCCGGCGGCCTGCCCACGGCCGTCGAGCACGGCGGTTGCGGAGAATCCAACGGCACCTGGAGCTTCTACCCCTACACCATAGATGGCCGGTCCTGAGCCATCGACGCGGGGAGCCAGAGTGTGAATACGCTCCCGTTGCCGACCGTGCTCTCGACCGTGACGCGGCCTTGCTGGAGCTCGGCGAGCAGTCGCGCGATAGCGAGACCGAGTCCGGTGCCGCCCAGTTCACGGCTCCGCGACTGATCGATCCGGAAAAATCGGTCAAAGATCAACTCCTGATGCTGCGGTGCGATCCCTGGTCCGGTGTCGTGAACAGACACGCCGACCATGTTTCCGTCCTTCTGGACACGGAAACGGATCTCACCCTCGAGCGTGTACCGTACCGCGTTGGTCGCCAGATTCAGGAGGATGTGGCGCGTGCGGTCGGGATCTCCCACGGCCCACGCGCGTTCCCCCGGCTCGGCGCGCACCGCGAGCCGCTTGTCGGTCGCCATGGCCTCCGTGATCTCTCTGACCTCGTCGACGATGGGTCGGAGATCGAACGGAACGCGCGCGAGTGCCAGTTGTCGGTTCTCGCCACGGGCGATGAGTAGGAGTTCCTCGACCATCTTGGTGGTGCGCTCAACCTCGCGCTCGATGGCCGTCAGCGCATCACGCACTTCGACCTCTTCTCGCTGGTGGGCCAGCGCCCACTGCGCGTGCGCGCGCACGAGCGTGAGCGGCGTGCGGAGCTCGTGGCTGGCGTCGGCCGTGAACGCCGCGAGCGCCCGGTGGGCGCGGTCGACGCGCTCCAACATGCGGTTCATGCTGTCCGCCAGGGCGGTCACCTCGGCCTGTCCCGTGGGACTCGCGATCCTGGTACCAAGCGCTGCTGGCGTTATTGCCTGCGTGTCCGCGGTAATACGCTCGAGAGGGCCAAGCGTCGCGGCCACCGCCTGGCGCGCACCGCGGCCGGCGCCGAGCGCCGCGAGCGGGAGGAGCAGAGCAACCGCACCGATCAACGCCGCGAGTCCCACGAGATAGGGGTCACGGCTGGCGACGACATAGATGTCGAAGGGACCCTGCGCGTGCTGCAGCAGATCAAACCGCCATCGTGAACGCCGCGTGATGGCGGCGAGCAGAATCTGCCGGACTTGCTCGGGTGACGCGCTGGCGGGGAAACCGTCGAGGCGCTCCTGGCCCATCCCCGGGCTCACATAGTAGACCTGCGACATGCCCGCGTTGGTGGTCGTTCGGGTGATCAGGACCCGTCCCCCCATGCCCACGAGCCTCTCGGCCAGCGCGGAGGGCATCACGCGGCCGGGCGTGCGCGTCGAGTCCGTGTAGGCTCCGAGCAGCGAACCAATCACCTCGGCGGAATGCTGCATGGTGCGGCGCAGCGCAAATTCACTCGCCGCGGCAAAGACCACGACCATGAGGAGCGCGAAGCCCGTCAGCGCGGTCCACGCGACGCGTTGCACACGCCCCGTGAGAACCGTGGCGAGACGCGGCTCGGTCACGGCGGATCGAGCCGATAGCCGGTGCCGCGCACCGTTTGAATCGGGGTGATGCGTTTTCCGAAGAACAGTTTCTTGCGGAGATAATTAACGTACACATCGACGACGTTGGTCTCGGGATCGAACTGGTAGTTCCAGACGGCCTCGGCGATGCGAGACCGAGAAACCGTGCGGCCCACGTTCCGCATCAGAAACTCCAGTAGGGCGAACTCTCGCGCACTCAGGTCCACCCTGCGGCCGCCCTGCGTGACTTCCCGCTTCAGGGGATCCAGCGTCAGGCTCCCGACGCTCAAGGTCGCATCCTTGTGGCGAAGCTCCGCGCGACGGATCAAGGCGTGGAGCCGCGCGAGCAGCTCGGCCAAGTCGAACGGTTTGGTCAGGTAATCGTCCGCCCCGGCATCCAGACCTCGCACGCGCGACTCCAACTCGTCCTTCGCGGTCAGCATGAGCACCGGCGTGAACACGCCCCGCGACCGCAGCTCGGTCACGACGTCGAATCCGTTGCGACCCGGCAGCATGACGTCGAGGATGATGCAGTTGTACTTGGCGTCGAGCGCACGATCCAATGCGCGATCACCCGACTCGGCCTCGTCCACGCCATAGCCCTCCTCGCGGAGAGCTTTGCTCAAGAACCGCCGCAAGTCGCGGTCATCTTCCACCACCAGAACCTGCATGCTTTAACCTATGGCGGGACCGTTCTGCCCGGCAGCCCGCCACCATGAGGGAGGAATGACAATCCTCTAATGTGGTCAGCTTCGATCTGTCGTCGCGCCGTTCGAATTCTACATTGGCCGCATGCGATCGATGGAGACTATGCTGACGGTTACGGCCACGCTGCTGCGGCTGCACCTCGTCCAATTCACCACGAGAAACAGCTCGACACAGTACGTGAACTCGACCCTGATCGCCGGACCCATGGAATCGATCCTCATCGATGCCGGCTTCCTGAAGCGCGATGTCAGCGGGGAAATCGATCAGATCGCCGCGACGGGTACGAAGCTCAAGGCGATCTTCATCACGCATCCCCATCCGGATCATTATTTCGGCGTGGCGGCGTTCCTCGACCGGTTTCCCGGCACGCCGGTGTACATGACGATGGCCGGACTCGCGTATTACGCCAAGCGGTCGCCGGTCGAGTACCAGCGCTTCAAGAAGCGACTTCCCGATCAAGCTCCGGATCATCTCATCATGCCGGAGCTGCTACCAAGCACGACGTTCACGGTCGACGGGCACGAGATCGTGATCCACCCGGACGAGCAAGGCGACGTACGCCACCCGTCGAACAGCTTCGTCTGGATTCCGTCGCTCCGCGCCGTGATCGCCGGCGACATCGTCTTCAACGACGTCCATCCCCGGCTGCCCGCATCGGATGCGGTCACACTGGGCCGGTGGCACCGGTCACTCGAGCGCATCGCCGCGCTCCAACCGACGGTCGTCATCGCCGGTCACAAACGCCCGGGCGCGACGAATGATCCGGCCGTGCTGGTCACGATGCACGCCTACCTCAACGCCTTCGACGCCGCGCGAGCCACGGCCGAGGATCCGGATGCGCTGGTCGCCGCCATGAAGCAGCAGTATCCGCGCTTCCTGGCCCCGGACATTCTGGTCGTCAGCGCGAAGGCGGCTTACCAGCCCGCGTCGGGACCACGCGCTTATCAATGAGGAAACGGCTTATGTCGTACAGACGTGCCATCGCCGCGTTGGTTGCGGCAACCCTCGCCACGGCCTGCCTGCCACCGGCGACTCACCAACCCACCGCCCCTCCGGTCGATACGACATCGCTCACTATCTCGAACACGGGGTTTCATGATGCGATGGTATACGCTTACAACGGTGGGCAACGCGTGCAAATCGGATTCGTTCCAGGACTGAGCACGCTCGTTATCGCGGTGTCGAGGCACGTGTTCGCCGACGGGCGCGCGCAATTATATGTGCGGCTCATCGGCCGCCCCGAAACGTACCTCACCGATGAGGTCACGCTCGACGAAGGCGATCGGATCGTGTTCCGAATCACGCAGGCGCTTTCCGAATCCACGTTGACGCCGCTGGTCGGTCAGCGCACCCTGCGACCATGAGAGAGATATGACAATCCTCTAATGTGGTTAGTTCGTCCTTTCCGCGCGCCGCTCGAATTCTACATTGGCCATATGACGATCAAGCATCTCTCCCTTGCGGCAGTCGCGCTGATCTCCGTCGGGTACCAGGGTTTCACGCTTGTCGCTTCGACCGATGCCGGCCCGGCGGCGACGTTCGATGACTTCCTCGCTGCCATCTCAGGCCCGATGGGCCAGAAGCGTGATCGTGCGCACATCAACGGCTTGTTCCATCCTCAAGCGCGCTTCTGGTTCGTGACGGGGGACTCGGTCGTCACGAAGGACGCGCACGAGGCGCTCGACGGGGCAATCGACAGTTGGGAGCAGAAGGGGTTCTTCGAGAGCTGCACGCACCATGAGACGCAGACGTGGGGTCACTGGGCCCAGGTGGAGTGCACCTACGAGATCCGGCCCAGTATGGATGCGCCAGTCGCCAAGCGCGGCACCAATGGCGCCCAGCTCACACTCGATGGCGGGCGGTGGAAGATCTTGAGCGTCTACTGGGAGGCCGAGTCAGCGACCGAGCGCATCCCAGAGACGCTACGCTGAGTCTCACCATGCCCAGAACCGCCATCACCACCGATACCATCGCCAAACCCGTCGGACCATTTTCGCCCGCCGTCCGCGTCGGCGACATCACGTACCTGAGCGGCCAGGTCGCGCAAGATCCCGTGACCGGGAAGCTCATCACCGGCGACGTCGCGGCGCAGACCGAGCGGATCTTTCGCAATATCGAAGCGACGCTCCGGGCGGCCCACCTCACGCTGGAGAATGTCGTCAAAGTCACGGTGTACCTGACGGACATAACGGAGTATGGCGCCATGAATGAAGTGTATGGGCGCCAGTTCAGCGCGCCGCATCCGGCGCGGACCACCGTGGCCGTCGCGGCCCTGCCTCTGGGCGCCGCCGTCGAGCTGGACGTCATCGCGCGATGACTGCGCATCTGCTCTTCGACCTGCGGTACGCGATTCGCGTGCTGCTGAGATCTCCGGGATTCTCGTTCATTGCCATCGCCACCATGGCGCTTGGCATCGGCGCCACGACGGCGATCTATAGCGTCATCGACGCCACGCTGCTGCACCCGTTGCCGTACCCGAATCCCACCGAGCTCGTTCACATCGAGGACGATCTTCTGGGCACGGGCGCGAAGGAGGTTGGCATCTCCATCCCCGAATGGAGAGACCTCGAGAGCTCCGGGATCTTCCAATCCGTGGCGCTCGCCAGCCACGGCGCCAGCACGAACCTCACCGGCGGCGCGCACCCCGAGCGTCTCAGCTTCAAGGCTGTTTCCCCAAATTACTTCGCGGTCCTCGGTGTCAGCGCCCAGTTGGGTCACACATTCGATCCGCGCGATGTGACGCCCGGCTACAACCTGCAGGTCGTGATCAGCGACGGGCTGTGGAGACGGGAGTTCGGAGCCGATCCGACCATCATCGGGAAAACGCTTCGCCTGGACAACGACCCCTATCAGATCGTGGGCGTCATGCCGCGGGGTTTTCGCGATCAGGGCTCAACCAGCGACGAGCAGAATGTCGAGATGTGGCTGGGCGCGGGGTTTCATGGCGAAGGGTTTCCGGTGCAGCGCGAGGTCCGTCAGCGTCGAGCGGTCACCGCGCGCTTGAACCCCGGTGTCTCGATTACAGCCGCGCGGCGGCGCCTCGATGCGCTGGTGGCGTCGCTGAAAAAGGAATATCCGGCGGACTATCCGACCAAGGTCGCGTGGACCGTGCAGTTGATTCCGCTCAGCGAAAGCGTCGTCGCCAGCGTGCACCAATCGCTCATACTCCTGTTCGGCGCGGTCGGATTGGTCCTCCTGATCAGTTGCGTCAACGTCGCCAATCTGCTGCTCGCCAGGGCCAGCGCGCGCGGTCGCGAGGTCACGGTTCGCCTGGCTTTGGGCGCGCAGCGCACGCGCCTCATGCGAGCGCTGCTGATCGAGATTCTTCTGCTGTTCCTGCTCGGCGGCATCGCGGGTTTCGCCATTCTCTTTGGCGCCCAGGGTGTCCTGCTGCGACTTGTCCCGGAGAGTCTCCCGCGCCTCAACGACATCGGAGTGGGATGGAGCGTGCTGGGTTTTGCGGTGGCCGTCTCCGTCGCCGCCGGAACGATCTGCGGGCTTGCTCCCGCCTGGCTCATGAGTCGTGCTGATTTGATCGGCACGCTACGACTGGACTCACGCGGCTCCAAGGGTTCCAAGGAACGCTCGCGTGCCCGCCAGATTCTGGTCATCAGCGAATTGGCGCTCTCCTTGGTGCTCATGGTCGCCGCCAGTCTTCTCTTGCGCAGCTTTTGGGACTTGTTCAACGTGCGGCCCGGTTTCAATCCGAGCGGCGTGATGGTCGTTCAGAGCTGGCTGCCTCGACCGAACGACTCCACGGCGGATATCTATCACACCGCCACGCAGGAAGCGGTCTTGCTGCGCGAGATTCTTCGTCGCACCCGAAACCTGCCGGGCGTGGAAGAAGTGGCGATCGGCAACGCGGGCGCGCTTCCGCTGGATCACAGCAAGGGCGATCTGGTGCCACTCGCCTTGCTTCGCGAAGGCGTCGGGACGAAGGTCATCGAAGCTCCCGCGATCGGTGGTGCCCTCGTTACGCCCGAATACTTCCATCTCTTGGGCATCCCGCTCGAGGGCGGACGTACGTTCACCGACCAGGACCTCGAGTTTACGCCCCAGATCGCGGTCATTAATCGGGCCGCGGCTCGCGCCTACTGGCCGGGCCAGGATCCGTTGGGCAAACGTGTCCACCTCATCGGGCCGGGCGGGTCTCCGAGCCCCGCCTGGACCACGATCGTCGGCGTGGTTGGGGATGCTCGCACGGAATCCTTGGGCGAAGCGGTCGCTCCGCAGGTCTATCTCAGCCTGTACCAGCGCGCCTTCCAGGCCAGCGCGAACCAGCGGGGCCTCCAAGGGCGGGCCGTCTTTCTTCGCGGACAACTCGATCCGCGAGCCATCCCCGCGCAAGTTCGCCAGCAGATTCAGTCCGTCGACCCGGAACTGCCCATCTTCGGTGCCGAGACCATGGACGACGTCATCTCCGCCTCGCTCTCGGTCAGGCGATTCTCGATGGAAATGGTGGGGTTCTTCGCGGCCACGGCCTTGCTGCTCGCCGGACTGGGCATCTACGGCACGATCTCCTTTGTGGTGAACGAACAAAAACGGGAGTTCGCGATTCGCCTCGCGCTGGGAATTCAAAAAGGCGATATCCTCGCGATGGTCCTGCGCCGGGGACTCCGTCTCGCCGCCGCCGGCGCGGCGATAGGGTTGGTCGGTGCGCTCATCGTCTCGCGCCTCATGGCCGGGCTCCTCTACGGCGTGTCGCCTACCGACATCCCCACCTTCGCCGGCGTCACCCTCGTCCTCACCGCTGTCGCGCTGGCCGCCAGCTATGTCCCGGCGCTTCGTGCCATGCGCCTCGATCCCATCACCATCCTCCAGTCCGAATAACCAGGTATCCGACAATGCGCGTGCGCACATACGCAGTGACCCTTGCGATCGCCCTGTTCCCACGTCTCGTCGCCGGACAGGGCAGTCCCACGGCCGACGCCCTGCGCGATATCGCGACGAGCCGAGCGAAGGTCCTGATGGCCGCGGCCGATCTCATGCCGGCCGACAAGTACGGGTTCAAACCGACGCCGGCCGAGAACAGCTTCGCCCACATCATCGATCATCTGGCCTTCTACAACGATTATTTCTGCGGCGACCTCTCCGGGCAGAAGGCCCCGACGCGAACCAAGGTGGATTCGACGGCCGGCAAGGACGCGTTGACCGCCAGGTTAAAGGAGACGTTCGACTTCTGCGCTCAGGCACTCGCGGCGGTCGACGACTCCAAGCTCGGTGAGCAGATACCTTCGTTCGGGGGCAAGACCGCCACCCGAGCCTGGATGATGATGATTACCGCGGCTGACTGGTACGACCATTACAGCCAGTTGGCCATCTACCTTCGGCTGAACGGCATCCTTCCGCCTACGGCAAAGCCCAAAGCGTGATGTGATGTCCGAGATCAGGCACGTTCGCCAAACGGTCCCATCGCTCCCAGACGCACGGTGAGCAGTTCGACAGCGGTGTGGGCAATGTGCGGCCCCTGCTGCGTGCCGGCAGGCGTAGTCCAGAACGTGCCCGCCTCACAGCGCCGTCCGCCGGTTTCGACCGTGCCCGACAGGACGAACACGAATTCATCGGCCGGATGAACGTGGACGGGGATGATAGTCCCCGCCGCCAGTCGGGCGCGATGGATGGAACCGTCCGCCACGGGTTGCGCGAGCGGTAGCAGCTCCACACCCGGCAGGAAGTCGATCGTCGTCCAGGCGCTATCGCCCGGCGAGATAAAATGTTGCTTGCCCATTGCGGTTCTCCCGGAAACGGATAATCTGCGTGTAAATGGTAACCTGAGGTTCCTATATGTCGCAACACCGGCGTGAGGAGGCGAGGAGCCGGAACATGCGCCAGCTGCTGCTCCGCGCCGCTCGCATCGTGAATCATGATGTGGTCGAGGGTCTGCACGCGCGCGGCTATAGTAGCCTGCGCTCCACGCACACCACGCTGCTCTCCAACATGCCGCTTGCTGGCGGGACCGTCAGCGAGACGGCCGAGCGCGCGTGCGTGACCAAGCAGGCGATGGGTCGGTTAGCGGGCGACCTCGAGGAAGCAGGCTATATCCACGTCGTGGGTAACCCCGCCGATGGGCGTGAAAGAATGCTCAGGCTGACGAAGGCCGGGGCCAAACTCATGCGGGAGAGCCTCGAATTGATGGCGGACCTCGAGCGACAGTATGGTCTGCTCATCGGCCGTGATCGGTTGAGAGCACTGCTGGATGGCTTGCGGGCCTTCAACGAGGCCGTCGCGGAGGAACACTAGCTCGCTGGTGTAGCGGATCTTCGGGTCACGCCGTCGTTTATCTGAACGATCGCGAGAATCTGTTTCAAGATTTGCTCCGAGCGACGTTGTCCGTAGCGGGTATTGTACGCGCTCGAGGTGATGGCGATCGTGAGACTGTCCCGGGGCACGATGTAGATCTTGTTGCCGCCATTGCCGGACGCGAAGTGAACGACGATCGTGTCACCGTTCCGATCGTAGGACTTCGTGTACCACATGTATCCATATGCGTCGGCATAAGGGTCGCTCGCGCTGATGGGCACGAGTGACGCCAGCGCCTGCGCCACGTAGCGTGCGCTCACGATGCGATGGCCATCGCGTAGGCCGCCATTGAGATACAAGTCGCCGATGCGCGCCATGTCTCGCAGGGAGATCGAGAGATTCCCTTGCCCGACGCCCTCGCCCCGCGGACCTCGGCGCCACCGGTATTGGCGGATGCCGAGGGGCCGGAACAGGGTCGTCTCCGCGAAGACGGACAGCGGCCCTCCGG
>DASRDS010000002.1:0-5289 GCA_035652495.1 Gemmatimonadaceae bacterium | reverse complement strand
CCGGTATTTGCAGGTGGCGCCGGGGGTTGACCCGCAGTCGGTGTTGCCGATGGTGGCGTTGCCGGCGTAGCCCTGGTAGTCGTTGATCCAGGTGGCGCCGCCGTCGGTGGAGCGGTCGAGCTCGTAGCCGAGGAGCGGGGCGCCGCCGTTGCTGCTGGGCGGCGTCCAGGTCAGCCTGACCGTGCCGTAGCTGTCGCCGCTGATCGCGGTCAGCGTCGGCGCCCCCGGCAGGTTTGCTGCCGAGGCGAGGGTCGGGAAGCCGAAGACGACGCCGATCGCGACCACTAGAACGCGGGCAGCAAACAGCCAACATGAGAAGCGTCGCCCTGCGGTCAGGAAGCGCGCGATCAGTGCTGAGCTCCTTTCATGTCGCCAGATGTTGCCGAGGAGCGTCTCGATGATCTCACGTTTCGGCAGGTGTGCATGGAGGATCCGCGTCCCGCGCACATGCTCAGCCCCAGGCTCTAGCTGCCGAACTACATCTCGCTCGCTCTCCGCCGGACGAAACGTCCACTGGCCGCAGAATGCTGGCGTGGCCGAGTATTCTCTCACTTCGATCCGTAGCTGGTTCAGCATCGCAGCGGCCATTAGCCACTGCCGCAGGTGAGACGGGGGAAGTCGCACAGCCCTGCTCTTGCGGCCCACAGGCGTCGCGCCGTCCTCAGGCTCCGCATCGTGCATCCGGTCGCGAGCGTCAGCTCCCGTCCGACGAACACGACTAGGCGCGGGAGGTCGCCGGCGAACACGTTCTCGGTGATGGCCATCTTCCGGCCACGCCCGCCGGCGAAGTAGCTCGAGAGGTACGCCGTCGCTTGGATGCCCGGCCAGTACCTTCGGCTGACCTTGGGTGCCAGCCGTCGACGAAGCCGAACCCGTACCGGCCGGAGAGCTCTGCGAGCGCGGTCACGTATGCCTCCGCCCAGGCCAGATGTGCCGGCGACTCGACTGAGACGACGCCGTGGATGTGCGCGAGCCCTCGCTTCTGCTTCTCCCAGACGCGTGCGGCCAGCTTGCGCTTGAAGCCGCTGGCCCGATCGGCACGGACCTTCGCGGCCCGGTGCAGCTGACTCCGTCACTTCCCGGCCTGGCGGTTGAAGGCCGCTGCAAGTACGGGATCGACGCGGCAGCCGATTGCGGCTGAGCAGCGTTGACTGGGCGAGTGCGAGCAGAACCGCGGGTCGAACGGGTACAGGTCGGCCCCGGGTGCCGTCACGGAGAACGTCACCAACGGCTTCAGCTGCTTGAGGTTGACGAACAGCCGTCGGCGGGTGTCGCGCGCCCAGGTCGGAGCGAACTCAGGGCATGTTCGAGCCGAGCAGCGGCGGACGTCTTCGGGGATTGGGCGTCCGCAGCTGCAGCGGTGCCACGGGCCCCGGCGGCCGGCTGACTCGAGGACGTAGAAGCCGCCGAGCTGCTCGCCCGCGGCCGTGCCGAGTCTCGATCTTGCGCTCCCCGCAATCGTTCTACCACTCGACAACGACCTCCAACTGCGGCTGATCGCGCTCCCACAGCTGTCTTGGCACCGGCACGTCACGGACCGACGACGTGCTCATCAACCGCGAGGTGATCCCGCTGTCGCTGGGGCTCGTCGACGGCGTGATTACGCAGTTGCTTTCGGCCGCGACAGAAGTTCGCGTCGCGCTTGACGCGAAGAGGAACGCCTGACGCGCGTTTCCTTCCCTGCCTCGCTACGGCCGGGTGGCACGGAGCCAGCCGAACACCCAGGGCACCGCCCGCAGGGCGCGAGAGGCACGCAAGCAGAAGCTACGCTCGGGCCGTAGGCGCCCGGAATCCAGACATCACGATTCAGCCCGGCAAGTGCTGGTGGTGCGGCGGGCGGACAGTCGGGAACACCGACTCAAGGCGAGCGATCTCAGGCGCGATCCGGCGTCGCGTCGGCTGCACGAGGAGCGGGCGCGGTTCATGCCGGGTGGGAACACGCGCACGGTTATCCATGTTGATCCGTTTCCGCTCACGATCGTCCGTGGCGAGGGCGTGCGTATCGTCGACGCGGATGGGGACGTGTACCTCGACTTCGGCGGGGCTGTACGGGCACTCGCACCCGGTGATCGTGGAGGCGATCCGCGCTGCGCTCGCGGACGGGATCGCGCTCGGGGCGCCGAGCGTCTACGAGGGAAGGCTCGCGGCAGCGGTGTGCGAGCGTTTCCCGTCGGTCGAGCTTGTCCGCTTCTGCAACTCGGGGACTGAGGCGAACCAGTAGCGAGTCAGATTGCGGAGCGTCCGGATCGACTTCGGCGGCACAAAGCTCGCCCGCAACAAGCCGGCCTCGAGCAGCTGGCACAGCCAGGCCGCGTCCGAGACATCCGTCTTTCGGCCCGGAAAGCGCAGATCGGCGAGCGTCAGCGGGAGGCCAACCGGCTGCACAAGATCCTCGAGGACACCGGGATCAAGCTCGACTGCGTCGCCACCGACCATCCTCGGCGCCTCCGGCCGGGCGATGCTCGACGCGCTCGTTGCCGGCACGACCGACCCGGCGGTGCTGGCCGAGCTGGCCAAGGGCAAGCTGCGCCAGAAGCTGCCGCCGCTCAGAGAAGCGCTACAGGGTCGCTTCGACGCCAAGCACAGGATCGTCGTCGGCGCGATCCTCGCCCACATCGACTTCCTCGACGAGCAGATCTCGCTGTTGTCGGAGGCGATCGAGGAGCAGATCCGCCCTTTCGCGCCGGCGGTTGCGCTCGCAGGCGATATCGCGCGGGATGTTCTCCGGGTGCGGCGTCGGGCTCATGTCGTCGACCTCGGGTCTCACGTCGATCATGCCGGTGTCGACCAGCACGCGTCCCGCGGGGTGGTCGATTGCCAGACGAACACAGGCCACTGTTCGCCGTCCACGATCAGGTCCGCCGCGGGGTGGGCGTTGATCGTGGGCGTCACTGCCTTGCCGGTCGATTCGCTCATCGGCACGGGGTGGACTCAAACATTGCAGGGCGGGCCGGTAGGTGAGCTCTTGGATGTTGCCGTCGAGCGTTCGATTCTCGATCAGCTCGAGGTCGAAGTCGGCCGCGCCTTGGAAGATGGGATCTGATCCGTGCTGGCCGGTGATCACAGGGAAGAGCGTGACCTGGAGGCGGTCAACCAGGCCGGCGGCCATCAGTGCCCGATTCATCGACAGGCTTCCGTGCGAGCGCAGCGGCACGTCGGACTCTTCCTTGAGCCGGGCGACGACATCGACCGCGTCGCCGCTCACCACCGTCCCGTGCGGCCAGTCGAGCGGTTCTTCCAGCGTGGTCGACACGACGGTGGCCGGCAGGTTCACCATGCGCGTGACCCAGGGGTCCCTCCCCTCGGACTCCTCGGTGCTCGAAGCAAGCATCTGTGCGAATAGCCGATAGATGTTGGCCCCGAAGACCATCCGCTGCTCCGCGCTGTACAGCTCGTTGAGTGTGCTGGTTATCTGGACAGTGGTCAATTGGTTGCCGACACGCCCGAAACTATCCCGCGTGGCCTACGAGAACGCTAAGGGGCGCTAGAGCGAGCGTACCGCCGACGTCTTAGCCGCGCACGTCCCTACCTGACGCCCGCGGCTGTCGCGTATCTCATGCTTCCGCGCCCGCTGGATATCGTCAAAGCGCTGTACGTACACATTCGGTGCCGGGGTCTTTGCCTGCTTCGCCTAACTTCGTGACGCCGGGGGCGAGAGTGGCTGGCGCACACTGCTCCGTCTCGGCCTGAGCGTTGCCTTGTTCGAGCTCCTCGCATATCAAGCGCGCTATCAGATCACCGACGTCCGCGGTCTCGCGAGTAACGAAGCGCTCGCGCGAAAGGAATGCGCCGCAGGCTGACGGTTGTCGCGGATGCTATCGGAGACGACGCGGCAGTTCGCCTGACGCTCCGGCTGGCGGCCTCCGATTCTGTCTGTTCGTAGTCTTTTCGTGGATCGTCCTGCCACACCGGATGTCGGTCGTGCTAACGGCGGCTGGCTCGCTCGCCTTTCTCCTCGCGATCCCGTACGAGTGGCTTCGTGCGCGAAGTCGCGTAGCGACCAGCGCAAGATCCAGTGGATCTAGCGGTCGTCTTCCATCGTGGGCGGCCACCCGCCCGGACGGAGTGCGTCGAAGTAGAACCAGATGCGCGGGTCGCAAACATGCTTCGGGTCTTGCTCGGAGTAGGGAAGCTCCGTGTGGCGCCCCACGTGGAAAGCGGCAATCGCCTCGATAACTTGTTGGTGTTCTGCGTCAAGTGCACCTCGAGGCCACACAACTGAGAACTCGTCGGCTACCCCATTCACGTAGACCGCCAATATGAGATGCCTGACGTCGTGGATCGCCTCGACCAGGTCAGGTACGGAGATGTATGCGAACGGAGGGACAGGCAATGAGACCATCGCGTAGAATCGGTCGGACGCTTGTAGAAAGACCTGGCGTGTACCTGGCTCCCAAAGCGCTTCGACCGCTTCCGCCAGAGGCTCGTCCTCCGCATGACTGAAGATCGCATTGGACTCGGAGTAGAGAGTCTCATTTCGGAAGTGATCGATCCCCTGGCCCAGGTACTGCTCAACACCCTCGAAGATGCGAAGAGTACGCGGCGTGGTTGCGCGATTGTGACCAACCACATTGCGGATCTCTCGCAGCTCATCGACTCGAGCCAAGACGTCAGCTCTCTGCAGACCGGTCAGTTCCTTGACAGACGGCCATATGAAATTCGAGGTCATGAGCTGCTTCAACTCTTCGAGGGTGAGCAGCCATACGACGTTGTCGCTCGACTCGACGTCCAGAAACGTTCGTGCCGCGAGCTGTCGCCGTCGCTGCTTCAAGTTGGCCGAGATCTCGGTCGGGATCGCGCTGCGCCATTGAGTCGCGTAGCGACTCATGAGGCCAGCCATCACAATGCGGCGCAGCCACTGCTCGAGCAGATAGATGCGACGGTAGAGCTCGAGGTTCCACTGAGGGATGGGAACTTCGCCTTCGAACTCGATTCCATCCGCCATCGTCGTGGTAAAGCGTACGGCGGACCGGTGGTGCGGGCGAAGACAACCGTCCGCCGAACGGCCCGGACAGGCCGCCCGCGCCATCCGCGCCGGCTCTGCCACCGACGGCTAGAACCAGCCGAAGCCGTGGCCGGGCCCGCATGTATCGAATCCAAGGGAAGAGCGCCATGCCGATCCGGCTGGCGCCACTCGCGCCGCCGTCAGCGCAATGCTCGACCAGGGAGGCGGCACGATCGTCAACGTCGCCTCGGTCAACTCCTTCTTCCACCCCGACGGCCTCGTCGTCGACTACGGCGCCGCAAAAGCCGCACTGCTCAACGTCGCGAAGGCGCTCTCGCAGGAGC
>DASRDS010000001.1:0-27069 GCA_035652495.1 Gemmatimonadaceae bacterium | reverse complement strand
TCATCCGGACCTCTTCTGGGCATTGCGCGGCGGCCGCACGAACTTCGGCGTGGCGACGGCGATCGAAATCGACCTCGTTCCGGTCCGGACGCTCTATGGCGGATCGCTGTTTTTCGATGCGCCTCTGATCGAGCCCGCGCTAAGAACGTTTCTCGGCTGGACGCGCGATCTGCCGGATGCCATGACCTCATCTCTTGCGGTCATTCCGTTTCCGGATGTTCCGGCGGTGCCCGAGCCGCTGCGCGGCCGGCACGTGGCGCATGTCCGTATTGCGTACGTGGGGGATGCTGGCGCCGGCGAGCGCCTGATCACACCGCTGCGCGGCATCGGGCCGCGCCTCATGGAGAGTCTGACCACCCTCCCGTACAGCGCGAACGCGTCGATCTACAACGAGCCGACCGCGCCGGTCGCCTATTATCAGTCCAACGCCATGCTCGAGGCGATCGATGACGACCTGATTCGCGCGATCCTCGACCTCGGCATCGCGCGGTTCAAGGTTGTCGGTGTCATCGAGATCCGGCATCTGGGCGGCGCCATGGCTCGACCGCCCGCGGTCGACAATGCCGTGGGACACCGCGCCGCCCAGTACCTGCTGCGGATCATCACTCCGCGTCTCGAGCCTGCCGATACCGCCGCTGTGAAATCCGGCCACGAATCGTTGCTCTCGGCGCTCGAACCGCGCACCCTGGGCTATTGTCTCAACTTCATGAGCGCCGGCACCCGACCGGAAGCCATGTCTCGCTTCTACGATGCTGACGCGTATCGACGGCTGGTCGAGCTCAAAGCGATCTATGATCCCGCGAATCGGTTCCGGTTCACGAACGCTATGCGCGGGTGAGTATCGAGGCGCTGCGCCCCACGTCGACGAGATCACTCGCGCGCTCACGCTGCGCGCCGTATGCGATCGCGTAGCCGTAGAGGAATGTCTTTGGTGCGTCCTCTTTGCCTTCCATAGTAAAGCGGAGCAGGGCATCATCGTACTCGCGCACGACGAGGGCAAGTATGCGCGTATCGGTGACGAAATCGACGGTGCCCGTCAGAACCTCGCCCTTAGCGGTCGTATATCGAAACGGATCGCCGACCTTCGGTGAATCCGACAAGCCGAACTTGCCCAGCAGGGAAGTCCAGATCGGCATGCGGGGGGACGGCACGTTCGACGTGAACAACAGATGCGCCGTCGGCTGGTGGCGATGCCGCGCGAAGTATTGGCGGAGATTCTGCAGCATGAGCTTCCACCCGCGCGCGTGCGCCTCGAACTCGTTGTCCCAGTCCGCGCTGGCGCTGAACCCGGAATGCACGAGGCGCAGCGTCGTCTTGCCGCCTTTGCCCGCCTCGATGATCCAGTCGGCATAGAGCGGCGCCTTCGTCTCGCCGTTCTTGCCCGAGGGATGCCGCATGTGCTTCGGCGGGTCGAAGACGTCGATCTCGTGCTCGACGCTCATGCCCTCGCCCCACGAGAGCCAGACGCTGCCCTTTTTCCCACCCTCCGGCAACGTCACCCGCGCCTCTGGCACGAACCATTTCGCGAGCTCAATCCCGTCGCTGAGGGCACGCCACACTTCTTCGGGGGAGGCGTCGAGCTCGACCGAGATTTCTATATCGCGGGTGTTTTTCGTGGTCATGAGGAGGATTCCTGGTCGGTGTCTACCGGCTTTGGATAGGCAAACGAAACAAAGCGATGCATGCGTCCCCGCGGCGCGGACGCATCATGATATTTAGCGGCGAGCCGCGCGACCTCGCGCGCCAACTCCTCGGTGAACGCGGCCCGCTCACCCGCCGTCGCGAACCGTATTTCCGTATCGAGCGTGAGCGTCGCCAGCCGCTTCCCGGCATCGTCCGCCGCCTGACGCATCCGCGTCACCTCACGCAGCGTCCGCGCCGCGACGGCGATGACATACGCCGCCGAAAACCGATCCGTCGCCTCCGCCGCGCCTTGCGCCAGCGCCCCCAGCGCCTCGGCCGACACGAGATACGCCCGGGCGGTCGCGCGAACAATGCGCTCGATACAGTTCCCAACCTTCTTCTCTTCCACCAGCTCGACCAGCCCGTGCTTCTCGAGCTCCTTCAGGTGATATCCCACCTTCTGCCGGGCCACGTCGAGCGTCCGCGCGATCCCGACCGCGGACCGCGGCTCGGCGAGTAACTCGAGAATGCGCGTCCTTAAGGGTCGGACCAGGATGGCGGCGGCGGGCACAGGTACAATCTGTGCCGACAAAAATTAAAGGTCAAGGAAATTTATTTTGTCGGTACCGGGCGCGAGCCGAAGAGGTGAAGGACAAACCGCGATGCGGTATTTCGCGTCGTGCGTAGGGGGCCGCGGATCGACGGCCGACGGGCCGGCCGGATGGCGATGGTTGGCGTGGCCGGGGAGGACTGCGTCAGGTCGATCGCCATCAACGTCGTCGCACCGATACCGATGAGCGTCTTGCCGTCGGGCGTCACGATCAGATCGTGGGCGATGAAGGGGGTAGGGCTGAGATCGAGGAGCTGTCCCGCTGGATGGACCGCGCCCAAGAATCCGCCCGGAGGGCTCAGGACCATCGGTTCCGCATAATGGAACAACAGCGCCGGAGTGTTGTCGTCACACGCGTTACACTCCCCGATGTAGAAGTCCGTTCCGTTCGGCGCCAGCACCGCCCCGTCGTTGCCATCGAAGCCCATGGTGCCGATGTACGTCATCGTGGCGTCGTACAAATTGTGCCCGATTTGATAGTATTGCCCCTGCTGATCCGCGCTCGCGAACGCATTCACCGACGCGGCGCCGCCGACCGCGTTGACCGTCGCATAGCTCGCCGCGGCGGTCGTGTACAGCGTCGAGGAGCCGCCGTTCGCATTGAGATCGGGCAGCAGCACGTGTGTGCGATCGATGCTCCGCGTGAGTGGAAAGTTGTTCGTGTAATAGGCATTCGGGATGACGCCGACTTGCTGATCCCCGGTCGCGACATTCAGATTGACGACGGTGTTTAAAGTCCCGCTCGGGTCACGGAGCGAGATGAGGGCATGGTCATCCGCGCCGACGCGCAAGCGCAGTATCGTGGGAACCGTATCCAGGTTGGCGATCGGTGAGAGCACGGTCACCGTCGTCGTGTACGCCGGCGTTCTCAAGTCAACGATCGCGACGCGCGGATGGCCGCCAAGTCCGACCACGAGACTATCGCCGCCGGCGCTCAAATCCATGGCCACCGGCGCGCTGTCCAACGGAATCGGCGCCTGGTACTGCCATGTGGCGAGCGACAACACGTCGATGCGTTGACTGTCCGGCTGCGCGAGGTAGAGGAGATGCCGCGGCAGATCGAACGCGACGTCGGAGATCTTCCCTCCGCGCGCGATGGTCGCAACCGGATGTTGGACATATGCCGCCACCGCCGTCGGTCCGTACACGTACTCGCCGCGATTGCCGTCGAGATCCGTGGCGAACATCGTGAACGTCGGAGCCGTTCCCGCGAACGAGTTCGGCAACGCCACCGGCAGCAGGACCGAGGCAGTCGTGGAGTCGGTCACCTGAACCGAGTCTCCGGCGCTTCCCATGGTCCAACCGACCCAGGCGAGCGCGTGGTTGTCCGCGACGGACGCGGTCATCGTGTCCGTCGTGCCGGCGACCAGCATCGCGGCGCCCGGTACGAAGTTCGCCGGGAGCATGGGTGCCACGGAGTTGATGTACGCCAGAGAGAATGTGGGCGCCTTGGCATCCTTCACGACCAGTGAGGCAGTCGCCGAATCCTGCAGCAATGGCAGGATGATCGTGAGCGTGACCGTGCCATCAATGGCCGGCCCAGGGATGTCGAGAGTTCCCTCTAGGCCACCGTTGTTCTGCGGAATAACTGTGGTATCGGCCCCGCGAGCGATGCCGCCCAATTCCAGCACAATCGGCGACCCTACGGTCGCAGTCGTCGGGAGCGTGATGGTGAAGGTCGACTGCTCACCCTGCGACACCTGCGTGGGCGAAAACGAGACGACGAGCGGATTGGGAGCGGGCGCGCTCGGGTGGCTGCTTTCGCTTCTCCCGCATGCGGCCACGGTGAGTCCAACGACACCAGCGAGAAGGCCGACTGCGAGTCTCACGGTTACCTCGTTCGGAGAGCGTCGAATGTTTCACTTTGCCGTAGCTCCGGCAAGAGCGAAACGCGATCACTCTGACGAAAGCGCCACCACCGGATCGACGCGGACGGCCCGCCATGCCGGAATCGCACTCGCTATCACCGCCGCCGCGGCCAGGGTCAGTGCCGTGGCGACGAGCACCTCTGGATCATACGTCGACGTGGCGAACAACAGCGTGGCCATCAGTTGACCTGCCAGAACTGCCGCCACGGTTCCGAGAGCGGCACCGAGGATGATCACGCGCAGTCCGGAACTGACCACGAGTTGGATGATGCTGATCCCAGTGGCGCCGAGCGCGATGCGGACACCGATCTCTCGTGAGCGTTGCGTCACGTCGTAGGCGACGAGTCCATAAATCCCCGCCGCCGCGGCGCCCAGTCCCAGCACACCCATAAGAAGGAACAGCATTGCCGCGACTTGCCAGGGACGGAGCTGTGGCTCGAGGAGATCGGCGATGCGATCGAGGTCGAAGTCCGCATATCGCGATGGCAGTAACGGTATGATGATGTCGCGCACGCGTGTCAGGTCGGAGTGCGTGACCGTGGCACCCATGCGCACGAGTAGGTAATTCGGGATGAGCGCACGGGGCGGCGTCGTCCACGCCTGCGTCAGGGGTACGTACACCCGGTATGCGGCCGGCGCGGTCACGTCCCATCGCACATCGCGGACGATGCCGATTACCACCCGGCAGGGACTGTCCGGTTCGCGGACGTGCACACACGATCCGATCGCTTTGCCGTCCGTGAACAACGCCTTGGCGAGCCCCTCGTTGATGACGGCGACTGGCGCGTGATTGTCCTCAGCCGTCAGCAGCCGCCCGACCAGGAGATGGTATGACGCGGCTCGCATGTAGTCGGGCTCGATGAATTCCAACGATGGGCCATTCGGTCCAGAGCCGATCGTATCGGTGGCCGACGGACCGACCTTCGTCAGAATACCGAGCCCGCCCAGCGTCGTGTACGACCGACCCACGGCCTCGACCCCCGCTTCTGCGCGCAACCGCGTGGCAATGTCGTTAATCGCCGCCTCCGAGTTCGCGTAGTATGCGGGAACCGCGACCTGAATCGTTCGCGCGGCGTCAAAGCCACGGTCGGCATCACCAGCGCGGCGCAACGTCTGTAGGAATGCGCCACCGCACGCCACCAGTGCCATGCACAAAGCTGCCTGGGCGACGAGCAACCCGACGTGCAGTCTCGAGCCCGCGATGGTTCCACCGGATCCCGATTTGAGCGATGAGTGGACATCCGTCCGAAACGCGAACCATGCGGGGGCCAGGCCGGCCGCCACGCCGCTCACGACCGTCAGCACGCCCGCGAACGCCACCAGCCGGACGTCGACGACGGTGTGCGTCCAGCGCAGTCCGCTCGAGAGTTGAGTCCTCAGGATGCTCCCGGTCCACAGCGCGACGAGCAGCGCCACCGAGCCCGCCGCGACAGCGAGCACCAGACTCTCCGTCATAAGCTGCGCGATCACGCGCCAGCGTGAAGCGCCGAGCGCGACGCGGATGGCGATTTCGCGACGGCGGCGAATGGCGCGCATGAGGAGGAGACTCGCGACGTTCGCGCTGGCGATCACGAGGACGATGAGACCGACGGCGGCGAGGCGTGTGAGGAGCAGCACGTACCGGTCGCTCATGCGCATGATGCGGTTCATGAACGTGAGCGTCGGTCCGTGGGACGCGAGCAGCGGCCCGGCGATGATCCGCGAGCCAGCTTCGATCTTGGGATCGTCGCGATGGGTTTGGCGGTATTGCGCGTTGAGCACCCGGGAGAGGGCGGTGTCACTCGCGCCGGGTGCGAGGCGAGCGAACACGTGCAGCAGCGGCGGTGTGTCCCAGCCCCCGAGATTCGGCAGCGGCACCCACAGATCTACGACGTCGAGCTCCAGGCCTTCAAACGAGGGCGCTGCGACGCCGACGATCGTATAGGTCTTGTCGGCGACACGCAGCGTCTGACCCAGGACGTTTGGATCGGCCGCGAAATGCGCGCGCCAGAACGCGTCGCTCAGGACGGCGACGGTCACCGGCGACCCGATGCGATTCTCCTCGGGCGTGAAGAAGCGGCCCATGGCGGGTCGAACACCCAAAACGCCGAAGTACCTTGACGACACGTACGTCAGGTTCACGGGCTGGTTGCTGGGAGTCAGCGTCTCCCGGCTGATGCAATCGCCGGCGATCCGCGCCAGCCCCTGCGTCGCATCGGCGAGATCGGTAACGTCGCGGTCATCGAGATACGGCGAGACTCTCTTCCCGCCGGGGATGCGCTTACTGACATTGATCGCATAGAGGCGGCGAATCGCGCCGGGGTCCGCTACTCCGCCAGGCGCCTGGAAAAAGACCGGGTCGAGTACGGTGAAGACCGCGGCATTTGCGCCGACGCCCAAACCGAGCGTCGTGACTACGGCTATGACCAGTCCGTGCGACTTGCCAAGGGAACGGAATGCGTGGCGGAAACTCACGAGAGCCATGGTGGCACGTATAGCCACAGGGCGTGACGGCCGCCATCTTTTCCGCCCATGACCGCCACTCGCCTTCTGATCATCGCGTCCGCTGCGTCGCTCGCCGCTTGCGGTGGATCCCATAGCGGCCCCGCCGGCTCCGGACCGGCGCCGGCCTCATCCGGCATCTCGGCCGCCGATCTCCGCCACCGGCTCTTCATATTCTCGGATGATTCGATGCTCGGGCGCGGCGCCGGCACCGAGGGCAACGTCAAGGGAACGAACTACATCGCGTCCGAAGTCGCCAAGATGGGACTCAAGCCCGCTGGCGAGAACGGCGGCTATTTCGTGACTGTTCCGCTCCGGCGTCGGCGCTTGGACAGCGCCAGTACGCTGGCGGTGAACGGCAGGCCGCTTACCCTCCTCACGGACTACGTGGCGGTCGCGTCCGTCCCGGGCTTCGCGCGGTTGGCCACGACGTTGGATGCGACTCGTGGTCTCGCCGTGGTCAACGGCGGCCGGATCGCCGATGCCAGCACGACGCTGTCGCCGTCAGATATCGCCGGCAAGATCGTGGTCCTGGATCTCCCCCTCGGCGCCGATGGGCATCCCGACCCGCGCTTCTGGACTCACGGGGGACTGGATCGATATCAAGGCGCGGCCGCGATCGCGGTTGCCGCGATGGACGGACTGCCCCCTCAAGCGATGAGGTTCTTTGCCGGCGAACGGATGCGGTTGGCTGATCCGGCGACGGAGCAGAGCATGCCGACGAGTGGTCCGGCCGGCTTATTGATCACGCACGCGACCGCCGAGAAGATGTTGGCGCCTGGTGCGACGATCACCGGCAAGATCCAATTCATCGATCGCCCTTCGGAGGCACCCGCGCGCGACGTCGTCGCCATTCTTCCGGGCAGCGACGCTACGCTCGCCGGCGAATACGTCGCGCTCGGCGGCCATAACGATCACCTGGGTGTCGACCACGGCGCCGCCGTCGATCTCGACTCGCTGCACGCGTTCAACGACGCCGTGTGGCAGTTGCGTGGACGCGACCCGGAGGGCCCGCGGCCCACGCGTGAGCAACTTGCCACGATCCACGTCAACGTCGATTCGCTGCGCCGCCTGCACCCCGTTCGCCGCGACTCCGTCTACAAGGGCGCCGATGACGACGGCTCAGGCTCGGTCTCCGTCCTCGAGATCGCGCAGGCGTTCGTGCGGTCACACACTCGCCCGAAGCGTTCCATCCTCTTCGTCTGGCACACCGGCGAAGAGTTGGGCCTCTTCGGCTCGGAGTATTTCACGGACCACCCGACCGTGCCGCGCGACTCGATCGTCGCGCAGCTCAACATGGATATGGTGGGTCGCGGCGATGCCGGCGACATCAAGGGTGGCGGACCGACGTATCTCGAGCTGGTCGGCTCCCGTCGGCTATCGACCGAGCTCGGTGACCTGGTCGAAGCCGTGAACAAGACCGAGCCAATGCCGCTCGCGTTCGATTATTCGTTCGACGCCAACGGACATCCCGAGAACATCTACTGCCGCAGCGACCATTACGAGTATGCGCGCTACGGCATTCCGATTGTGTTCTTCACGACGGGCTTGCACCAGGACTACCATCAACTGAGCGACGAGCCGCAATACATCGACTACGAGCACATGGCGCGAGTCGACCGGCTCGTGTACGACATCGCGGTCCGCGTGGCCGACCTCGATCACCGCGTCGTCGTCGACAAACCCAAGCCTGACCCGCACGGCCGCTGCCAACAGTAGCCCCCGATCACGGCGGTCCAGATCAGGAAGGTGTACGCCCAGAGGCGCTCAATGCCTCCAGGGCCGATACCCAGGTAGCGATGGGTTAAGAACAGGTCGGTGCAGACAAGTCCAAGGATGCCTAGAGTCGGCCCGAGATGTCGCAGCGGGCCGACACATTCTCGGCGCAACGCGCCTCCTGTAAGCAGCAGTCCGAGATTGCCGCCGAGCGCGATGGGGAGGGCGCCCAATACGACGTGAATGTTCTCGTGTAGATCGGCCGGCGCTAACCCGGCGATCGCGAGTCCGAGACCGGCAAAGCCCATCAAGGTGCGCGCCAGCTTGGAGCGAAGGGATGGCTGCCACAACGCTCCCGTAACGAGCATGCCGAATACGACACAGCACCCTTCCAGCACGCTTGTCGCGTTCATGAGCGAGTGCAGGGGAGAGCAGACATAGGTCGCGGCATGGCCATCTTCGGCCCACATCTGGCAACGCGCATTGCCCAGGTCACTCACGTTGTTCCATGACCAGCTGTACCTGGTCGGCGATTTCCAGGCCGCGCCCGCGATAATCTGCGCGACGAAGAACCAGATGAACCCAACGACCCAGGCCGACAGGCCAAGTCGCGTTTTGGTGATCACAAAGAAAATGATAGTCAATAGTCTCGCCAAAGGCGTGACAGGCTGACAGATTGTCGTCGCCTTTTCATCGAGCCATATGTCACCCGTTGTGCGTGTCTTCAATTGGTCGCGATACCTCTGCGGTGTGGCGGCGGTGATTGTTGCCGTTGCCTGCGGATCATCATCAAAAACGGGCCCGGAGACGGGCACCGTCGGCGGTGTGGTGGCGGACAGCCTCTTTGGCGGAATCGCGGCCGTGTCCGTGGTGGCCACCCCGACCGGACAACGCCCCCTGCCGTCAGTGATGACGGATGGGAGTGGGAGTTACGCCGTTACCGACGTTCCGGCCGGCGCGGGGACGATCGCCGTCAGTGGCCTGCCGCAGGGATGTGTGACGCCCAGCGCAGTGCCGTTTGCTGGCCTCGCGTCCGGCGGGGCGCTCACTGTCAACATTGGTGTGTCGTGCCCCACAGCCATAGGCAGCGTATTCGGGACCGTCAGCAACGCGTACGGGTTTCCTGAGCAAGGCGCTACCGTGACCGTGACGCCGACTGGCGGGACGGCTCTGCCAGCGGCGACAACGGACGCGAACGGATCGTATATCGTTCGATCAGTACCGGTCGGCCACGGTGCCGTCACGGTGTTGCATGTCGGCAAAGGGTGCACGACGCCTTCAGCGGTCAGCTATCAACAGCTGAAACCGAGCGATTCGGTGAGAGCGGACGTCGCGGTTCCGTGTCCAGAGTCCACGCCATTGTTCGTCGCCACCGAAGTGGGCGGCCTCTATGGATTCTCGGGCGCTCTCCTCGGGTCGAGCGGATCGACCCTTCCGTCGCCCGTGGGCGTGAGCGACGTCAATGGACCGATTACCGCGATCGCCTTCGATGCCAGTGGGAATCTGTGGGCCGCAACGGAGTCCCATTACGCCTCGGACGGTATGACAGCCCTGCCTGGAGCGGTCGCCGAGTACCCGGCATCCCAAATGGTCGATGGATCGAATGCCTCACCAGCGGTTGTCGTGACATTTCCAACGAACGGGTTCATGACCCTGGTCTCTGGCATGGCCTTCGACAACCAAGGGACCTTGTGGATCGCGGGAAACGACATCGGGAACAACAACGCCGGACTCTACGGATACAGCGCCTCCCAACTCACGGCGAGTGGAAGTCCGACGCCGGCTCATATTCTTGACGACGCTTATCTATACGCGACGCGAGGTCTTGCGTTCGACGCAGCGGGTAACCTATGGCTCCAAGCAGAGGGTTCGGACCGCATTGTCGAATACACGCCAAGCCAACTCATGCCAGCGACTGGCGCCCCAACCCCGACGAACACGCTCCTGGGTGTCTTTCACGGGAACGCTCAGGAGCCGGCAGGGGGATTGGCATTCGATGCCAGTGGCAATCTCTGGGTCGCGAGCGCCTTCGACAGCGTGGTGGAGGTGTCGGCGGCGGCGCTCGCGCAGCTCGGATCGAACCAGGCGCCATCGCCTAGTGTGAGGCTCGTGACGTCCACGCCCCCGACCTACGCGTCGCAGCTGGCGTTCGACCTCCAGGCAAATCTGTGGGTCCTCAACATCTCGGATGGTACCAGCGATCAGTACGGCACACCTCCGACCGCGCTCCTCCGATTCCCGGTGTCCGCGCTCACGGGCGCCGGGGGCGCGCCGGATATCGCGATCAATCTGGCGGCGATACCCTCTGCCGCGAGCGGTCCGTCGGCGATGGCCTTCGCTCCGGGTGCAGGTCTCTCGTTGAGTGGGAGTGCAAGATCGAACCAAAAATTGACTCAACCCATCGGTCATGTCGTGAAGTCGCGCCGACAGGCAAGGTAAAGGCGCCCGTATGGAGCAACTCAGGCAGTGGGGCGACGACATCCGCTTCGCGACGCGCCAACTGAGAAAGCGGGGTAGCTTCGCGGCCCTGGCCGCGACGATGCTCGCGCTCGGGATCGGCGCCAATACGGCCATTTTCACGGTCGTACATCGCGTGCTCCTCGCACCGTTGTCCTATCCCGGCGGCGACCGCATCGTGATGCTCCTCATGGAGGACAAGGACGGCACGCGGGACGACCCGAGCGTCGCCGCCGCTGCCGCGTGGCGGGATCGCGCGACAACCATCGAGACGATCGCGGCCGTCGACGTTCCCGCGATGGCGACGCAGGATACCACGGAGCAGGACACGGTCGCGGCCTTCATCACCGCCAACTATCTCGGGATGCTGGGCGTGCAGCCCGCGCTCGGGCGAGAGTTCACGGCCGCGGAGGAGCGGCCGGGGTCGGGCGTTGCGATGATCACGTACGGCCTGTGGCGCCGGTCGTACGGTGGTCGGCCGACGGCCGTCGGGTCGACGATTCGTGTCCGCGGCCGGCCGTACGTCATTGTCGGCGTCACGCCAAAGGACATGGGCATTCCGATGCAGTTGACGTACGCGAATGCAAAGCTGCATCACGCCGTGCCGAGCGTCTGGCTTCCGGCCGATCTGGACTCGGTCGGCGGCAGCGTCTTTGCGCGGCTGCGTCCGGGCGTGTCCGCCGAGCGTGCGTCGCGGGAGCTGCAGGGGATCCTCAATACTGAATCCCCTATTAAGTGCTGTGCCCGCGCCGTGCGGCCGCAGGACCTGCTCGATCCGAGCGAGGCTCGAGCGATCGAAGTGCTGTTCGTGGCGGTGGGCGCGCTCCTGCTGATCGCGTGCGGGAACGTGGCGAACCTGTTGATGATGCGCGCCTGGGAGCGGCGCCGTGAGTTCGCGCTTCGCGCGGCGCTGGGCGCGGGACGCGCGCAGTTGATGCGCCTCGTGCTCACCGAGAGCGTCGGACTTTCGCTCGTGAGCGGCGCGCTCGGCGTGGCGGTCGCGTGGGCGACGCTCCGAACCATCATCGCACTCAGACCCCCAGTGCTCGCCAGCCTGGCGACCGTTCATCTCGATAGAACTGTCCTGGCGTGGTGCGCCGCGGTGTCCGTGATCACCGGCATTCTCTTCGGCTCCGCGCCCGCCCTCATCGCCGGCGGCCAGTCGCTGGTGGACGCCCTGCGCACCGGCATGTACGCCTCGAGCGACACTGGCGCGCGCCGCCTCCGCGCCGGCCTCGTCGTCGCCGAGATCGCGCTGTCCTTCGTGCTCTTGGTTGGTGCCGGTCTCCTCGTTCGCTCCTTCGTCGCGCTCCAGTCGACGCCACTCGGTTTCGACCCGCACCGGCTCCTGTCGATCGAGGTCTTCCTCGGTGGACGCTTCGAGGAAGCACGCGCAGTCGAGCGCGTTGTTCTCGACCGAATCCGAGCGACGCCAGGTGTCGCCGACGCCGCCGCCGGCACGATGCCCGGCGAGTCGTTCTACGCGAACGACACGCTCTGGACCCTCGACGCCAAGGGCGAGCGCCGGACCGTGCCCTCGTACGCGATCGTGCCGACGTCACCGGGCTACTTTCACGTCACGCGGATCTCAGCGCTTGGCGCCTCAGGCGACACCGGATCCATGGGCGCCACGGGCGTCCTTATCAACCGTGAGCTTGCCCGCCGCCTGTGGCCGGATGGTCGCGCCATCGGCTCGACGTTCCATGACAGCAAGACTCCTGATCGTCCCGACGGCCACGCATTCATCGTCACGGGCGTAGTGAGCGATGTCCGTATCCCCGGCCACACGCCGCTCACCGAGCCGACGCTCTATCGCCCGTCATGGCTCTCCTTCGTCGGGTTCGTCGTCCGCGTCACCGATTCTCCGAACGCCGTTCTCGCCGCGGTCCGCCGCGCGATCACCGACGCAGACCCCAAGGCCGTCATCCAAGCCGAGGTGATTGGCGACAACTACGTCCGCGACGCCGGCGCACCGATCCGCTTCGCGATGGCCTTGCTGGTCGCGTTCTCCGCCATCGCGTTGACCCTCGCCGCGATCGGCCTCTACGGTCTCATTGCCTACGCCGTCACGCAACGCAACCGCGAGATCGGCATCCGCATCGCGCTGGGCGCTGCCCCAGCGACGGTCATGCGTCTCATGGCTCGTGGTGGCCTGACTATGGCCGCCGCCGGCATGCTGGTCGGCTTCGCCGCCGCCGCCCTGACAGTGCGGGCCCTCAAAGGGATGCTGTACGGTGTCCCTCCCGAAGACCCCATCACCTTCGCCGCCACGGCACTAATAGTCAGCGCCATTGCGCTGATCGCGTCCTCAGCTCCCGCGCGTCGCATACTGCGCAGCGATCCGGCCGACGTACTCCGTAGCGACTAACGGCTGTCGGGAAGCGCCAAGATCGACGGTCTAATGCACCGCGGTGCACCAAGTTGCCGGGGGCCGAGCGGGGCGATTTTACACTTGGTGCCGAACAAGGAAAAAGTCGTATCACTCCCGCCACTCAACGCGACCGTGTCGCCAGACACTCGCCACGTGCCGTCCGGATCCTTGTTCAACACGAAGGTGAATCGGCGTTGCCTGCCAATCCACGCGAGGAATGGCAGTGTGACGCGGAATGGACTTCCGTTCGCTTGCAAAACCGCTTTGGACACAGCGGCATGCCGTACGATCGGCAGGAATCGAGGCCAAACCGCATAAGCCTCTTTCCGGAGCGCGACCGTGTCGTCCAGGTCGACGGATGTCGCATACGCAAGCAACAGAAACGGAGGATCGATCTCCGGCGAAGATCGTTGAACCTGAATTGGCCGTACGGCTCGACCGGAGGCCAGCTTCCACTCGTTCAAGCGCTCCGAAGCGCCACCTCTGTTGCTGCAACCACCCACGCCGGTGGCAACAGCCAACGCAGCGATGACTACGCTTCGACGTGTGGCGGGGAATATCGGCGGGAATGTTGACGATAGGTGCCGCATGTGTCGCGGGTGCCGTCGCCTCTAGATCGCTGGGTTCACAGACTACGCTACAACCGATCATCGAACGCCACCAGTGTTCGACCCATAGGCGCGATTGCCCCAGCGGCAACCATGACTACTCATCGGGTGTCTATTCGAAGGGCGGCCGATCACGGACCAAGAGTGTTAACCCTCGACGGAAGGTCGTGCAATGCGTTACGTGCTCCGTCGGCTGCGTGGCAGCCCAGGCTTTGCGATAGCGGCCATTCTGACCCTCGCGATCGCGATCGGCGCGACCGCGTCGGTGTTCGGGCTCGTCGATGGCGTACTTCTCAAGCCGTTCCCGGTTCGCGACGCGGATCGGGTGCTCGCCGTCTGGGAGACCAACCCCACCGCCGGCCTGCCGCAATTCCCGATGTCGCCTCGGGGCTATCTCGATTATCGCGACCAGAACACCGTCTTCTCCTCCGTCGCCGCGTCGAGCGGGCTCACGGTCACGGTGAGCGCGAAGCAACAGCCCGAGCGCGTGCCCGCGGTCAGTGTGACACCGAACTACTTCGCGACGCTCGGCGTGACGCCGGTCGTGGGTCGCTTTCTGGCGAGCGACTCGGGCGGCCCTGACGAAGTCGTGGTCGGCTACGGCTATTGGCGCCGGCAGATGGGCGGTGTGCCATCGGCTATCGGCAAGACGCTGATCCTCGATGACCGTCCGTACACGGTCGTCGGTGTGATGCCGCCGGGACTTCCCGGAATCGCCCAGCTCTGGACGCGGCTGTCTTTCCCGGGCCCGGTCGCGCAGGCTCGCGGGAGCCACTTCCTCGGGGTCGATGCACGCCTCAAGCCCGGGGTAACGCCGGACATGGCGGCGGCCGACCTCAAAGTGATCGCCGCGCGTCTCGCGCGTGATTATCCGCAAACCAACTTCGGCTGGAGCGTCTATACCATCGGGTTTCGAGATCAGGCGCTGGGCCGGGCCAGGCCCGCGCTGATCGCGCTCCTCGCCGCCGCCGCGTGTGTGTTGCTGATCGGCGCGGCCAACATCGCGAATCTCTTCCTCGTGCGACACCTGGCGCGCGAGCGCGAGCTGGCGGTCCGCGCCGCCCTCGGCGCATCGCGCCGGCGGATCATCGGCGATCTCGTGCTCGAAGCTACCGTACTCGGTCTCATCAGCTGTGCGCTCGGCATCGCGTTCGCCGCCGGTGGCGTGCGCGCGCTCCGCGCTCTGGCCCCGTCGACGTTGCCGCGACTGAGCGACGTCGGGGTCGACGTTCGCGTGGTCGCGTTCGCCATCACGGCGACAATGGTCACCGTACTCTTCTTCGGCGTCCTCCCGGCGTGGCGTATATCGCACGGCAGCTTGGCGGCAACCCTCAAAGAGGGCGGTCGGGGTACCGGGTCCGCCCAGCATCATCGGCTCCAGAGCTCCCTCGTTGTCCTGCAGGTCGCAATGGCGCTCGTGCTGTTGACCGGCGCCGGCTTGTTAGTGGAAAGCTTCGATCACTTCCAACGGATGGACCCCGGCTTCCGCCCGGAGGGCGTGCTGAGCGCGGCGATTGCGTTGCCGAATCAGCGATATGCGACGCCGGAGCAGCAGGGAGCGTTCGCGAAGACCGCACTCGCGCAGTTGGCGGCGCTCCCGGGTGTCCGTGCCGTGAGCGCCAGCTCCGGCGTACCGAACGGCCAGGGGAGTCCGCTCCTGGCGTTCGAGGTCGTGGGTCAGCCGAAGCCGGATGCGGCGCACTTGCCGGCTGCCGACCTGTTTTGCGTGACGCCGGACTACTTCCGGACCATGGGCATTCCGGTCACCCGAGGGCGAGGCATTCTCGCGACCGACGACCGCAAAGCGCGCGAGGTCGTCGTCGTGGACGAACGGCTCGCCCAGCGATTCCTGGCCGGCAATGACCCCCTGACGCAGCGCTTGGCATTCGGTGACGACACCGTCCCGGTCGTGGGTGTGGTCGCGGCGATCAAGCAGCGCGGATTGGCGGATGACAACGCACCAACCATGTACGCGCCAGTGGAGCAATGTCAGGATCCAATTGCGTATGTCGCGATACGGACGGACGGTGACCCCGCGAGGCTCACGCCCGCGATCCGACGCGTGTTCGCGACCCTCGACCCAACGATCCCGGTCTTCGACGTGCGCACGATGAAGCAGCGCGTCGCCGCGACCGTCGGCACGACGACGTTCGCGACGTTCTTGGCGTCGCTCTTCGCGGTCGTCGCCCTCGTGCTCGGTGTGATCGGGATCTACAGTGTGTTGGCCTACGTGGTCGCCCAACGCCGCCGTGAGATCGGCGTACGCCTCGCGCTGGGCGCATCACACGGTCACGTCATTGGCGATATCGTGCGGCGCGCCCTCGCGCTGACCGGCGTCGGCATCGTCCTCGGCTCAACCGCCGCCTGGCTGGTCACCCGCGCGCTCGCGAGTCTCTTCCTCGGTGTGAGCCCCCACGACCCCATGGTGTTCATGGGTGCCGCCGCCGGGTTCGTCGCCGTCGCCCTGGTCGCGTCGGCTATCCCGGCGCTTCGCGCCACCCGAGTCGACCCGGCAGTCGTCCTCACGTAATCCGCGCCCCCTTTCCGCGTCTGCAATAAGTGGCATTTCAGCGGAGGGGCAGATGCGCACGCGTTTCTTGGTGCTGGTGCTGGGCGTGGCATGCTTCACGGGGGTGGTCGCTTGCCATGACATGCCGTCGGCGCCGCCCGACGCAGATGCATCCGCATTTTGCGGGGCATCGAATATCAGCGGCCCCGCGGAGCCGTCGTCGCCGCAGTTCTCGTGCGCGACCGGAACGTCGACTGAACCCGAGCAAGTCGACTGGGGCATCCTCAATGGCACACTCTGTTTCACGACGGGCATTCCGCCCGCGGGTCTCAATGGCTTTCAGTGCACCGATCCGAGCACGATGACGGTCGTGATCTCCGAGAAGGGACGGCAGCACTTCGTCGCATATCTCGTGAACGGCTCGCTAACGGCCCCAGGGAGACAGGATCCGTTCGGCCCCTGTACGCCGACCGACGCGGGCACGATCCGCGTCGAACCCACCAATGTCAGCGCAAACGACAGCGCGACATTTACGATCACGCAGGAGACGGCGGATTTCGTGTACGGGCGGAACGTGCAGGCCCCGCCTATCTGTTCCGTGGGCATCGTCGATGGACACGATCAGCACGTCCTGGTGAACATCGGCGTGCAGGTCGCTGTTGTCTGCACGAACGCTTCGTGCACCGGATAGTGGCACTCGCCGCGCGCCGGACACAGTGCGACAAATTGCAGCGTTTAGGGGCCGAACATCCTCAAGGCTCGCTGTTCACCAAGTTCTACGATCGCATGCTTGGTGGCCGGCAGATGCTGAGTGTCGAGAAGCTCAGAGAGCTCAGCATGGAACGTGGTCACCCACCCGGCAGCGCCCCTGAGCGCAGCAGAGGCCTCGCGACTCCGGTCGCTGGTACTCGACATCAGCCCGAGATGCTCGAGCATGAGATCGGAGTCGAGCCACTGGCCCGGTTCGGACACGGGTCCGATATCGACGAATACGTCACCGCGCTCGCGAAACGCCCGAAGGCGAAACGTCGGTCCTGCCAACTCGACGGATGCATTGTCGAATGAGTCCGCGACGTAGCTCTCAACGACAGCAAAACCCAGCCGAGCGATCGCTGGCAAGAGCTCGGCGTTCACCAGGTCGAGAAATGTCACGGTGTGGTCGATTCTCGAACGGTCCGCGCGATGGCCAGGAGTTCGTCATAACCGGCATCATCACCCGTCTCGCCATCCAACACCGCGGAGCGCTTATCGGCGAATGGGATAATGACGAGGAGTGTGCGTTGTCGGACCATTCCATTGATGCCGCCGGACGCGAGTCCATGCTCGGCGACCACCTGCCGTCCCGCCACGGAGATCGTATCCGAGCGCACGTTCTCATAGGTGGTGCAGTCGGCTTTACAGACACCATTCACACTGAAGTGGGTACCCAGAATCGCCTGCAGGTATACGCCCGATACTTGTTCTGATGGCTCGATGTGCACGCAAATATCTCGGTAGCCCCGGCCCCAGTAGTTCCGGCCCTCATGAGTCCAGCATCCGTCTCGCTTCCGATAGCCGCGGGGCAGTCGCAACCGAAGCGCGCTATCGGGCGTCGATACGACGCCCCACGGGGGCCGCGCCGGCCCCTGGGCGACGAGTTGGATCGCGCACAGCAGCGACGCGAGGATGGCCATACTACAACGTAGTATGACACCACGGGCGGCACGGTAGGCCATCGCGCTACCGCATCGGTGTGGATAGATTCGGCCCATGACCTCGCCGAGCATACCGCGCATCCCTAATGTCGACGTCAATCGTAAGCCGATTTTGTTGCCGTCGGAAAAGGATATCATCGCCCCATCGACCTTCGATGACTTCTGCACCGTGCTCGAGCTCATCGCGGGGATCCTTCACCTGAGTGCCGGTGGCACGAACGAGTCGACGACCACGGTCGGGCTGATCACGGAGATCAGCACACTATTCCTCACGTCGCAAAAGATCACCAAGTTCGAGGCGACGAAGGCGCAGATCCATGCGATGATCGACGATCTCGCGTCGACGACGTATATGGGCCTTCTCAAGACCATGGATCTGGGTGCACTCAGCAAGCTCGATGAGGATGCGATCGTCGCGTTGCGCCAGAAGGCGGGCAAGAAGGATAAGGATGCCAAAGCGATGGTCACGAACCTCAGTTATCTGTACTTCACGGTCTATCCGAACATGCTTCGGCTCCAAGACATTCAGAAGCGCGCGCCGATGGTGTTCACGAAGCTCAAAGAATGGATTGTCAACATCGAAGTCATCACGACACAAGATCTCTTTTGCACGCGGGCGCCGACCACCACCGGTTTGCACGGCGAGGGGCGGTTCGTCCGGTATTGTTACATCCGCTATATCAAGGGGCTGCGCGAGATCGAGCTCGAGCTCGACCAGCCGAGCAGCAAATTCGTGATGCCGAGTCCGGAGCAGACCTTCAAATCCAGACTCCAGGATGCCGCGGACTATGTGGGAACGCTGCTGGCCAAGGAAATACGTCAGATGCGCATTCTGTGCGCCTCGAGCCAGGGCACGTGCAATGATTGCCAGAAACTGCTCGGCAAGCTCATGATCGCGCACAACACGCAGCGATATTCCCACGAGTCCGATTCGCCGAACTGGGTCGATCCGTTCACGATGGCGGACAAGAACAGTTCATACAAGCCGCGCGCGATATTGGCGGCGGCCGAAGTGGGGAAGGTCCTCGCGCAGTGGGCGCACGAAGAGCGGCAGGAAGTAGCGACCTCGTCATCCATGACCGATTAGCGTTGAGGCCGGCGGCGGCTCGGAGCGCTTGACACGATGATGCGTAACCGATTAGTTACGTGTAATGCGTAAGCTATCGGTTACAGATCCCCCCAATGCCGTGTTCAGCGCGCTCGCCGATCCGACGCGGCGTGCCGTGCTCGACCTGTTGCGCACGGGCAGTCTGCCCGCCGGCCAGATCGCCGAACGCTTCTCCGTCTCCCGCCCAGCCATTTCCCGACACCTGCGCCTGCTATACCGCGCCCGGTTGGTGGATGAAACGCGGGTGAGCCGCCAGCGCATTTACACGCTAAACGTCGCGCCGCTCCAGACGGTCGACCGTTGGCTCAGCCAATATCGAGCCTTCTGGGAGATGAGCCTCAAGTCCCTCAAGCTCGTCGTCGAAACTGAGAACGCGCCGAGGGCGCGGCGACCCAAACGGCGTAGTCACTAGCGAGGAGTGTGAATCATGACGTCGACATCGATCGTGGATGGTGGTGACGCCATCGTCACTGAGATCGTGATCGCTGGCTCGCCGGATCAGGTCTTCCGCGCGCTCGTCGATCCTCGATTGGTCGTCCAGTGGTGGGGCGGCCAAGGAGCGGGTCAGACCTTCCGTTGCACCGACTTTCAATGCGACCTCCGGCCAGGCGGCCAGTGGCGGAGCATTGGCGTGGATGCTCAAGGCCATCCCTTTGAGATCTCCGGCGAATACCTCGAGGTCGAGCCTCCGCACCTACTCGTACAAACGTGGATCGCGAGCTGGGCTGCCCAAGTGAAGACGACCGTCCGCTGGGAACTACGGGCCATACCGGCTGGCACGCTCGTGCGACACCGGCACAGCGGATTGGCCGCCGCGCCTCAACTCGCGGGAAGTTTCCGCGGGTGGCCGCAGATGCTGGGCTGGCTGGGCGCGTTCATTGAGAAGCACGAGACGGTGAACGACCGCTGGCCGCCTGCATCGCGATAAGGTTGCGTGATCGGCGTCACACTCCTCGCGGCGGAGTGAGCTATCGCGATTAGCGTAGATCGTACTCGATAACGCGAGAGCACATATGACGACACGCACGAGCCCCAATGGCCGAGTGACGGATTATTCCCCGGATGCGACCCACATGAACGCGCTGCTGTGGGACTTCGACATCAATGGCGCCGAGCTCAAACCCGACCACGTCGCGTGGCTGGCGATGGCGGTCAAGCGGGTCAACGGCCATCCCAACTTTCTCTGGAATATCGCGGTCACCGGCGAGGCCAGTCTGACCGCCGTCTACGTGGAGCCCAATAATGCGGTCAACTGGCGGATCGCGCGGGAGAGGGCGCGCGTGGTCTCCGAGTTCTTGCGGAGCTCTTCGCGGGGTCTCGGGTTGGTCTTCAATCCGCCGTGGAACGCGGGAACGATGTTCGCCGAGTGGGCGCACCACCGGATCGGCATCGAGAACGATGAGGATCGCGGCGTGTACGTGATGATCACGACGGATTCGACGCCAAAGCCTCCTCCACGCGCACCCACATCGGTACCGGTGAGCCAAAACTGGGGGATCCGCTACTCATCCGGCGGCTCGCTGGCGCTGGGCATCGGCGTGGGCTCGCACCTGTTCGATATCGCCGATCTCGATAACCACCTGCACGCTTACTACGAATTCAGCGACGCCGTGCTCAACATCAGTCCCGAGGATTGGATTGTGCCGGTGTCGGTAACCGGGGCGGGTGATTGGACCGCGTTCAGGACGACCGGCCCGCTCAATGTCGCCGACTTCGAGGGTCCGGCCCGATATACGTCGTATGGTGCTGGGCCCTGGTCGCACAATAGCTTGACGCTTACTCTACCGGCCGGCGTGAGCACCACGGTGCCGGACCTCGACATCGATACCGGCACGACGATCGGGATGCCGGGTTACACGAGAACGCTCCCGGGCACGGGCCGCATGCAACTAAAATCGCGCCGTCCATACGCGTACAGTGGCATCTACCCGCCGTAGCTCGTTCTCGAGCCGGGGTATCGCCACGCGAACACCGCCATTGCGACGAACAGGCAGACAAAGCAGATCACGCTATCCTCAGGACCTACGCTGCCACCGGTCAGCCACCTCGCGCCGTGCATCGACGACGTCACGAGGTGGCCAACCGACGTGCCGCCGCTATCAGGAACGGCGTACAGATAGCTCTCTCCCCAGTCGAAGGCGCAGTGCAGGCCGATCGCGAACCACAGGGAACCGGTGCGGCGCAGCGTCAAGCCAAGGAAGATGCCGAAGAGCGCCACGACCAGCGCACCCAGGAGGTCCTCGTTCGGGTTGCCGAGATGCGCCGCGCCGAAGGCCACCGACAGGACGATCACGGCTGGCCAGAACCCGATGCCCGTGGCCAAGGTGAACTGGGTGTAGCCGCGGAATGCGAACTCTTCGAACCAACCGACGAGTAGGAAGGCCACGAGCCAGATCGCGCCATAGCCCACGATCGCGCCGCCCGATAACGCGAGACCGCTTATCGTGTAACCGCCGAGGAGTGCGATGCCGCCGACCATGGTGGTCACGATAACCAGTCCCCAGAGCATACCGGCCCAGAAGTCGCCCCGGAATGCGGTGCGCCATGGCAAGCCGTAGTCCGCGAGCGAGCGCCGCTCAACGCGTGCCATGACCATCGCCGGCGCGATGACCGCCAGCAGCAGCGCCAACTCCGTGATGATCATCGGCACGGGACGTTCTACGCCAGGCGTCGAGCCGCCTCGCGCGCCCGCCGTGGAGTGTGCGACCCATCTGATGATCCAACCCAGGCCGATGACCATCGCGATGTAAAGCAGCAATCGCCATCCGGCCCGCATTCCATTCTGTCCAGTGAAGAGTCGCCGGAACAGCATGGGTTGTTGCGGCAGCGAAAGGTCCGTCGTATCTGGCATGCTTTCTCCGTTTCTTTGCTGGTTCCGCCACTACGTTTCCGCTCGAAGCGGCTGCGTCCAAGACGGCGATCGACCGACTGCCGCGGCGTACGTCAGCGCAACGATGAGCACAGAGGTCGCAATCAGCAGAAAGAGCAGGCCGGCCTCGGTGGCCTGTTGATTCCCCACCCAAAGAGCAGGTCCTGACTGCGTTATCTGCACCAAGGCCGGGTCATTTCCGGTTCCCGTGGTGGCCAGGCCCACCAGGTACGTCTGGGTCCAATCCCATGCGCCATGAAATCCGATCGCGAACCACAGTGACCCGAACGCGAAACGCAGCGACAGAAACAGGAGCGACATGACCGTTACCGAAACGACGAACCCCACATCGAAGCCGCGCAGGGAGAAATGCGCCAGCGCGAAAACGACCGACATCAGGATGGCGGCGAGCCAGACCGGCACGCGCTCCGCCAGGGTCTGAAAAACATATCCCCGAAAGGCCAGCTCCTCGGAGAACCCTACGGCCAGCGAAGGCACCAATGCGAGGACCATCCATAGCGGCTTGCTCACGCCATGATGCAGACCCGTATTGACCCCGACGACGTGCAGCCATCCCATCTGGTACTCGATCAGCGAGACGAGCAAAATCAACGAAACTCCCGTGAGCCCACCGAGAGCGAGCCGCAGGAGCTGGGCTCGTGGCAGGCCGAGCGATGACCAGGCGCGCCTGTTGGCTTTGACGCGTATGAGCCAGGTAATCAGAAAAACGCCCGCCATCCAGGCGATGCCATGAAAGATGGGCGAGGCTCCAGGCCAGACGACGCGACCGAGCCACTGTCCTCCGAGCGCCGAGAAAATGAATACCGGCGTGATCAGGACGATGTAGACCAGGATCCACGCGAGCCCGATGAGCGTAGAGACGAGTGTCGTCTCAGTTCCAAGCGGCCCGCGTGAACTGACTCCCATTATCGACTAGTACGGTGCTTCACATATCGCGGTTTCATGATCGCACGCGGAGTGAACGCCTTGTTGCAGACCAATAATTCGACGGGCAACACATAACGCTCATACCATGGTGAGCCAGGCTAGTCGCGCCGCATAGCTTCGATCGGCGATAACCTGGCGGCGTGCATAGCCGGCAATATTCCGGCGGCGAGCCCGATGCTCGCGGCGGACAACACGCCGGTGATGAGTATGTCTGGAGTAATCACGGTCTGCCACGGAATGCCGGGCAGCACCAACCTCATCATCGCCGCAATGGCAAATGCGAGGCTGCATCCGCCGATCATTCCCAGCCCGCTCCCCAGGCCGGCAATCGCGACGGCTTCCGCGAGGAACTGCAACAGAACGTCTCGCCGGCGCGCGCCGAGCGCTTTGCGTACCCCGATCTCGCGCGTGCGCTCCGCGATGCTCGCGAGCAGCACATTCATGATGCCAACCGCACCGACCACAAGAGACACGCCGGCCAGTGAGCCCATGATGAACTTGAGCACGCGTAGCACCGATGTGATTTGCTCGAGCTGCGCCGCGGACGTCGTCACCGTCACGCGAGCGTCCGACCGGCGATACCGGCTGGCGAGCCACCCTTGAACATTACCTCTGACCGCGTTGACCGATTCGAGCGTCGACGCGCGGACGATCAGTGAAGGAGTGATCGGGCCAGTCGTTTCGAACGCGATGAGGGCGGCCCGAAGTGGCACGAACACCCGATAGCCCTCCTCACCGGTATAAGCCGGCATGACACCTACGGCGGTAGCGGGGCGGCCGTGTACTCGCACGACCCGGCCGACCATCGCGGCCACGTCCCCGGTTGGCGAGAGCTCCACCGCGAGGTGATGCGACAAGACGATGACCGGAGCGTTGCGCGATGCCTCGCCCACGGTGAAGTATCGACCGACCTCGACGTCCTTCCGGCTGAATGCCAGATAGTTGGGGAGCGTCGCCATGACCGTGACGAGGTGCACGTACGCGCGCGGCGCGGCGAGTGTCGCCGTCCCGGTCGCGGTCATCGTGACTTCAGCCGTTGGGCCGAGCCACCGGGCGAGATCGGCGGCCACGTCCGGCGTGAATATTGGATAACCGCCGATCGGGTAGGAAAACCCATCTCGGGCGATCGCCGTCTTCGACGCGACTGTCATCGACTGCGCGTCCGTCTCCGCCGTCGCTCTCTTCCGCAGATACTCCTCCAGCCCGTCGATGAGGACCAGCGTCGTGATCACCGAAGCGACGCCGATCACGATGCCCAGCATGGCGAGTCCCGTACGCAGCGGATTGGATATCAACGCGACCCATCCCTCGACGATCGAGGCGCGTGCGGCCAGCGACATGCTTCCATAGATACGCGGCGCGCCCGCGCACTGGCGATCGGTCGAACGTTGCACGCACTGTACAACTTTCGATTGATATGGCCGGGATGCGGGACACGCACTATATCAGGGGTGTGCACCAGATCGTGCCACTCTTTGCGCACAATCGGCGGCTCTGGTTACGCCTCTGGGTCGGGACGCAAGCGGCGGCGCTCATCATCGCGTCGTACGCCGCCGGATCGAGTTCGCGTGTGGCGACCGTGGTGGTGCTCCTTGTCGCCTATCACGTCATCGGTTTCACCGCCTACGACTGGATCCTGCGCCGGCGCTGGGCCGTGTTGGTCTACGTGCCCATCGGCTGGGCGCTCGTCTCGGCGGCCATCGGTGAGAACGGCGCGTTTGCCGTCCTCGCGTTTGGCATCGTCGTGCAGGCCTTCGTTTTCTTGCCCTTCGCGTGGGCAGCGCTCGCGCTCGGGGTGGTGCTGGCGCTCTTCATGCTCTCCGTCGGACTGCGGGTGCACCACGGGATGGCGGGTGCGCCGCTCATCCAGATCGGCGCGATCGGCGCGGTCGGGGTGATGGTCGGGACGATCGTCCTGTACATCCACAGCGCCAACCGTGAAGCCTCCATACGTGCCGACCTCCTGCGGCGCCTGGACGCGGCGGCGCGCGACGCCGGCATGCGTGAGGAACGCGAGCGTCTCTCGCGAGAGATACACGATACGCTCGCGCAGGCTCTGGCGAGTGTTTTGCGACATCTGGAGACGATCGAGCTGGAGCTCGGCAATCTCGATGCCGGCCCGCGAGACCGCCTCATGCGGCATCTCGCACAGGCTCAGTCGGTCTCGCGCGACAGCATGGCCGAGATCCGTCGTCTCGTCCAGGCGCTCCGCCCCGCGGAGCTGGCCGTGACGCCATTGGCGAGCGCCATCGAACGCACGGTGAAGCGCTGGGCGGATGCGAATGGCGTGCTCGCCGATGTGTCCTTGACCGAGATGCCGCCGCTCCATCCCGATGCCGACGTCGTTCTTCTGCGCGCGGTGCAGGAGTCGTTGAGCAACGTCGCTCGGCATGCCGCGGCCCGGAATGTCCGAGTCGTACTTGGCCGCGTCGACGAGCTGGTGCTGCTTACGGTGGAGGATGATGGCCGAGGCTTCGACGAGAATGACGCGCAGAGTCGCGAACAGCTCGGGATCACCGGAATGCGCGAGCGCGTACGCCGCTTCGGGGGGCACGTACTGATCGACAGCAAACCGGGAGCAGGCACGAGCCTGACCATCGCCATTCCGGCCGTGGCTGTCGCGGGGTCTCCCTGATGGGGCCTATCCGTGTGCTCGTTGCCGATGACCATCCGATTGTCCGAAGTGGTATTGCCAGCATTTTGGCGACCCAACCGGATTTCGAGATCGTCGGCGAAGCCGCGACGGGGGCCGAGGCGGTGACGGGCGTGGCGAGCTTCAATCCTGATCTCGTATTGATGGATCTCCGGATGCCGGTCCAGAGCGGCGTGTCGGCCATCGAGGCAATCCATCGGACATCCGACGTTCGAATAGTCGTCCTGACGACCTACGCCACGGACGGCGATGTCCTGCGGGCCATCGAGGCCGGCGCGGTCGGCTATCTGCTGAAAGATGTGCCGCACGACGAGCTGTTTCGAGCGCTCCGCGCCGTTGCGCGAGGCGAACGCTACCTCGCGGCCGCGGTTACAGAGCGGCTCATGGCGCACTGTCAGCAGGGCGACCGTCCGGCGTTGACCGAGCGGGAACTCGCGGTTCTCAGTTGCGTGGCACGCGGGTCGTCGAACAAAGAAATCGCCTCCACACTCGGTATCGCCGAGCCGACGGTGAAGGCGCACCTCGTTCACATCTTCGGCAAGCTGAACGTCGAGAACCGCACCTCCGCTGTCCACGTCGCCGTCGCGCGGGGTCTCATAGAAGGCTGACAGATCTTGGATCGAGGTCGTTTCCGGAACCGCGTGTGGTCGCAATGCGATCACGCGAATGCCCTCAGGCGCGAGCTCGGCGGACAGACTGCGAGTAAGCGCCTCTTTGGCGGCCATGGCCGAGCTGTACCCTCCAATAAACGGCGATCCAGCTCGCGCCGGCACCGCGGAGATCGTCGATGAATGTCGGAGGGGTGAAGGCGGCGCTCGTCCGGGGGCGGACAAATCTCGCCGCATCGCCGTCGCCGTCCCCTTCGACCACCAACCCGGAGTTGGCGCAGATCGTTCAACTCTACGTCGAGCGCTTCAATCAGCACGACTGGGACGGCGTCCGCGAATTGATCAGCGCGGATGCCCGTCTCACGATTGCCGACCGATTCGTGGGACGTCTGGGCGACTCGCCCTATTTCGGCGTATACGAGAGGATGCCGATCCTATGAAAGATGGCGGCCGGAGAAGTCGACGGAGAACCCGTTGTCATCATCCTGCAGCCCCACGCCGATGCATGGGCCCATTGAGCGCCGTCCGGCTCATCGTGGTGAACGGTCGCATCACGACGATCTCCGACTACTACGAGTGTCCGTGGATTGTGCAGGGGAACGGCGCCAGGTAGATACCGAATGTGTGCCGAATCATCCGTACGCCATATCCCACTGGCGGGACGAATTTCAAATCGCCAATTCAGTAACTCATTTACTCATAGCGCTTTCTGCCAAACATTCGCGAGGCACGACACTTTCTTCTTAAGCTCCGTAATGGACAATATGCTCCAAGACCTGCGCTCGGCCGCGCGCGCGTTGCGCAAGACGCCATGGTTCACGCTGGCGGTCGCGTCGACGCTGGCGATCGCGATTGGCGCCAACACGCTGGTCTTCAGCGTCGTCAACGCGGTGTTGCTGCAACCGATGGCCTACGCCGACCCGAATCGGCTGGTCATGGTTACGCC